>NZ_JBWLKL010000042.1:0-57123 GCF_059026065.1 Streptomyces sp. A18
GCGACTGCCCCCTGGGCCACGGCGACGGCGTGTGCGTAGGAGAGCCGCAGTCCGAACCGCTCCGCGCGTTCGGCGAGCAGCCCCAGATCGCTGCGGCCGTACAGCAAGTCATCGATGAACTCCCGCCGCACCGCCTCCTCTTGGCGCACGGCCAGCCGCTGGGCCCGCTCGTAGCCTTCCGCGAAGCCGTCGATGGCCTGCTCAACAGCTGCAAACACCCCTCCGACGGTGGCTGAATCCGTCGTCGGCCATTGGCTGCGGGTCGCTGCGAGATGAGCGCCCACCAGCGCGCGCAGTCCGAAGCCCGCGTCGGCAGCCCGCTCCCCCAGAGCGCGGCGCGAGTCCAGCTCGTCGCGGGTCAGCTTGCGGCCGGTCGTCGCGGCGTCGCCGAGTATGCGGATGTACCCGTCCAGATACTCCTCGGGTATTTCGCTTGCCGTCATGCCCGCCCCTGATTTCCTGATGCGCTGGTAACGCCTTTCTAGCGCATCGCTTGGGGGCATGTACCCAATGGGCCGGTCATCGCTGCCGTGATCCGGCAAGGCAGTGGGGCAGGGCGGCTTCTCAGGTGACTGGGCTGTCATGGACCGCCGTCGATCCGCGCTGCCGAGCAGGGCAAAGGGCGTGAGGGCGGCGCGAAGCAGACCATCCGCCCGCCGAAGAGTCGCTCCATCCATCACCTCGTGGTATTGCCCCGAATGGCCCCATCCCCGGAGCCAAGCGTTCTGTTCTCGCCCCCGGTGCCGCCGGCACTACTGTGCCGCAGGTCGTTCGCCCGCCGCATTGCCGTGACCGTGCATGCTTCAGACGCCGTTGATGCCGGAACCCAGCACGCCATTCGTCGCTCCCGCGGCGAACGCCATCGCCCCCGCGCTCACCCGACGCCACACGTCCCATCGCAGGATCCCGGAACGGAGCGCATAGCGGGCGTTCCAGCCGCCCTGGCTTTAGGCTGTTCAGGGTGTGCCGGGAAGCCTGGTCGGCGGACGCATTTACCTGCCCTGTGGAGCTCCCCGTGTCTCGCTTCCGCGCTCGCCGACGGTCCAGGCCAAGACCTTGGCGCGCACGCGAGGTCGTCCGGCTGCGAGGTGAGATCGACGGCCGGAACGCCGGTGCCACGGGACAGCGCCTGCTGGAGGCACTCAGCGCCGGGCCGGATGTGCTGGAGGTGGATCTGGCCCAGGTGACCTATCTCAGCCCGGAGGGCACTGCGTCCTTGTTCGCGGCCCTCCGCGCCGCTCGCAGCGGCGGCTCCCGCCTGGTCATCACCCATGCCGGAGGACGAGTAGAGGCCACCCTGCGCCAAGTCGGCCTCTGCCAAGCACTACAAGGTCCACCGGACTCCGGCGAGTGAGTCAGCTCCACGGCACCTTCCGTGACCCGGAACTGCGCAGCGAACAGCAAGGGCCACGAACCTAGAGGAACCACCGCGCCTTCACCATGCCGTATTCCGGCAACCCCCTGGCCACCCGCATGCCCATCAAGAACCTGTCAATGCCGTGTCAAGAACGTGTAAGGTTCCTCGCGGTGTGCCGGGAAGCCTGGTCGGCGGTCTTGAGACAGCTCTCTTTACTGATCGGGGATCCCGGCCATGGTGCTCATCGTCGTCTTCGGAGTCGCACTGCTCATCGCGGTGCTCCTGTCCGGCCTCGCGGCCCGCACCATCTTGTCGACCTCCTTCCTATTCCTCGTCGGCGGCGCACTCGTCAGCGATGGATTCCTCGGACTCATCCACATCACACCGGACAGCGAGATCGTGTCCGTGACGGCCGACCTGGCCCTGTTCGCCGTGCTGTTCACGGACGGCATGCACGTCTCCTTCCCCAAGCTGCGCGCCAACTGGACAAACCCGGCCCGCGCCCTCGGCCTGGGCATGCCACTCGCCTTCCTCTTCATGGCGCTGGCCACGCACTACCTGGTCGGCCTTGACTGGACGACGTCGTTCCTGGTCGGCGCGGTCCTCGCGCCGACCGACCCGGTGTTCGCATCGGCCATCGTGGGACGCAAGGAAGTGCCCTCCAAGCTGCGGCAGTTGCTGAACGTGGAGAGCGGCATCAACGACGGCCTCGCTCTCCCCATCGTGCTGATCCTCATCGCCGCGGCCGGCCCCACGTCCGGCCACGCGGAGGCATCGCTCGCGAAGATCGGCCTTGAACTGCTCCTGGGGCTCGTCTTCGGTGTCATCCTGCCGATGGCGGTCTTCGCACTCGTACGCTTCCGCCACCTCGGCGCCGAGCCGAAACTGCAGCAGCTTCTCCCGCTCGCGATCGGCGTGATCCTCTACGCCCTGTGCCACCTCACCCACGCCAACCCCTATTTGGCCGCCTTCTCCGCGGGCGCGGTACTCACCGCACGCTCGGCCGAGGCGAAGGCGGCCTTCGAACCGCTGGGTGAAGCGCTCGCGGAACTGGCCAAGTTCGCGGCCCTGCTGGTGTTCGGCGCGCTGCTCACGCCGCAGCTCTTCGCTGACCTGACGATCGGCGGATACGCCGCGGTGGTTCTCGCGATAGTGCTGATCCGGCCCGCTTCGTTGCTGCTCTCGCTCATCGGCACCCGCTTCGAGCGCAAAGAGAAACTGGTGGCGGCCTGGTTCGGGCCCAAGGGTTTCGCCTCGGTCGTCTACGGACTGCTCGTGCTGCAGGCCGGGATACCCCAGGGCGAGCAGGCGTTCACCCTCATCGCCGTCTGCATCGCCTTTTCGATCATCGCCCACAGCAGCACCGACGTACCCATCGCCCGCCTCTTCCACGTCGACGACCTCGCCGACGTGCCGGACCAACGCGTCGACACCACGAACGCCCCGCGCAGCGCCACCAACAACGAGACCGGCCATGTCGGCGCGTGAACTCGCAGAGACCTACCCGTTCGTGACTACGGACGACGACGCCCCCGCCGCAGCCCGGCCACTCGCCGAACACCGTCTACCGGCGCTGCTCGTGGTCGACAGGGGCCAGCAGCCGTACGCGATCGTTGCCCAGCTCCCAGCTCCCAGCTCATCGGCCGGCTCGTGCCGGAATACATGCAGGACGCCCTGCGACTCGCGGCCGTCTTTGACGGCCAGCACCTGGCCGATACTCCGGCGAAGCTCGCCGGGCTCACGGTCGGCGAGTGGCTGCCACGCCACCGGTTCCGGCCGCCCGTGGTCGGGCCCGGCGCGGGTGTTCTGCAGATCGCCGCGCTCATGGCACGTACACACAGCCCATTGGTGGCGGTCATCGAACGCGAGGGCGACCAAGTCCGTTTGGTCGGCGCCGTCACCGCGGCCCGCCTGATGCAACGACTCATTGGGGAACTGTGAACGACTGGCACAGCTGGGCCGCGGTCGCCGTCTTCGTCGGCGCCTACACGCTGATCATCAACGAGAAGATCCGCCGGGTCGCGGCCGCGCTGGGCGGCGCCGCGCTGATGCGGGCGATCGGCGCGACCGACGACAAGTCGTCTACTGGTGATGCTGATCGTCATCACCGCCCTCGCAACGGCCCTGCTCGACAACGTCACCACGGTCCTGCTCATCGCACCGGTGACCCTGTTGGTGTGTGAGCGCCTCGCGCTGCCCGTGGCGCCCTTCCTCATCGCCGAGTCGTTCGCCTCCAACATCGGCGGCGCGGCCACGCTGGTCGGCGATCCGCCGAACGTCATCATCGCCAGCCGCGCGGGCCTGACCTTTCAACGACTTCTGGTCCGCCTCGCCCCGCTCTCGGCCGTGCTGATCGTGGTGCTCGTCGCCCTCTGCCGCTTCCTCTTCCGTAAGTCCTTCGCGTACGACGAAGAACGCGCCGAAGAAGTGATGGCGCTGGAGGAGCGCGAGGACGTCAAGCACCCCCGCCTCCTCGTCCAGGGGGCTCATCGTCCCCGCCCTGGCCGTCGTCGGCTTCGCGCTCCACCCCGCCGCCGACCGGCTCTGCCAGACACTGGCCGGTCGGATCGTCGGTGACTGCCTCTCCCAAGGCCGCCCCACCGCCGATTGCCGACCCCGATGACACCGCGCTGGAAGTGGCCGCTCTGATGGTCCGGGAGCGCAGCCCGTTGGTGTCGGTGATGGAACGGGCCAAGGACGGCACCCACCTGCTCGGTGTCATCACTGCCTCCTACCTGCTCCACCAACTTCTCGAAAGAGCAGGGCAGTTGAACGCACCGCGAGGAATAGGACGATCAGCCACCGGAATCCGCACGCATGGCCCCTGCTGGCCCGCACTCTTATAGAGCCTCGAACGTATCAGTGGCGCCGTCCGTGGCACCATGGCTCTTCTCCATCTCCCGCAGTACGCGAAGGAGGCAGCGTCATCGTGGATGTGCAGCGCATGCTGAAGGGATTGATGGAGGCCGGATCCCGGGGTGACAGCGAGTATTCCGTGCGGCCGTACGCCATCAGTACCAAGTCGTTCGCCGCCTTCGCGTACGTCGCCGAACAGCTCGGCTACGGCTACGCGGGCCACACACCGGGGACCGGCGCGACGAACAACCCGTATTTCTCCTTCCGGCGGGTCCCGGACGCCCGCGAACGCGCGGCGGTGACCGTCGCGAACCACCCCGACATGCTGCACGGCGGAGCGCTGCCCGGGATGAAGCCGGGGGGCGGGCTGCGGCCGTTGCCCTCAGCGCAGCGCGAAGTGGGTCTCCTGCACTCGCAGATGATCCTGGATGCCTGCGGTCGCTACAACGCGCGCGTCCTGGGCAATCTGATCCTGCTGCTGGTCGCGGCGGCCGTCTTCCTTGGCTTCATGGGCTATACCAGCGATCGTGTAATCGTCGTCGGCTGCATCTGGGGCACGCTTTTCACGCTGTACCTCATCGGCCTCCTCATCACGCGAAGCCGACGGAAGAAGCACCTGGCCAGACTGGCGGCAGCAGGAATGGAATGGCCTCCGCGACGGAACCGTTAAGGTCGGCCGGCCCTACTTCTGGCCCTCTCCGTCAGCCTTCTTCTTCAGCTCGTCGTACAGCTTCTGATCAAGCTTCTCGAACTCGGCGGACGCCTTTTTCGCGAACTTAGAAACACCCTTCGTCAGCTTGGACAGCTGACCGAATCCGTAATCCCAGGAGTCGGCGAAGTCGTCGCAGGCGGAGTGGAGATCGCCGTTCCCGATCTTGCTGGCGTCCGAGCCCGCCATCTGCTTCGAGGCACCCTTCATGTGCCCGCCGCTGTTCTCCAGGGTCCGGGCCATCCCCAGAACCTCATCCCCAGCGAACTTAGCGGCCTCCGCCTCGGCCTTGGCGTCGCTCACCGCGGCGGCGGCCTGCCTCTCGGCCTCGTCAGCAGCCGTGGCAGCGTCGAGCCCGCATCGAGCTCCGGAACCTGGCTTCCATCCGGCGTGCCGGTGCGGCCGATGGGGTGGAAGGGGTCGAAGCCATCGAGGGCGGAGTCAAGGTCCGCCTTGCAGTCCCGCCTTGGCCATCGAGTATGCTCGAGGCCGTCGGGGATCACGTTCGTCGTCAGCTGAGCGAACGCTGAAATGCGCAATCACGTTGCGCACCACCGGCCTGCTGGTCGATGCGTGCCTTCCCCGTCGTGGGGTTCGAACGGCTCAGGGCCGGTAAATTAGTTCGGTGAGGAACGCGGCGATCAGCACCCACACACCAACGCCAAGTACCCACCAGGTATCGGTGCTCCCGCCGAGGGCGATCAGGGCGACGGCGATCACCATCATGGCGTAGACGGCACGGCTCATGCCGCGGTCAAACTCCCAGAGGTTCCTCACGTCGCCAACTCCCGAAGCAGAAGGGACAGCAGCACGGACATCCGGCGGCAGGGGCTGGCAGGACTGCTGGGTGCTGTTCACGAGGGCGACTCTATGGTCGTGTGCAGAGCTTGGTGCGCCCATCACTGTCAAATTTGTCGGTATCTGAACGCCGCAGGATGGGTTCTGCTCCCGCTGTTGCCAGGGACGGCAGGCAGGTTCGCGCCCTTGGGCCACACGCCTCGCGGTGCCTCCGCTTGAGAGAGGGCCGCGGACAGCTGCCTTGCTGAAGCGTGAGGGCAGCCCTGTTTCCTCAGGTGAGCCCGGCGAATGCTTCCACTGCGCGGGTCTTGCCGGTGACGATGATGACGTCGCCCTTGTCGACCACGGTTTCAGCGGTGGCGTAGGTGAAGTCTTGGCCGGAGCGCTTGATGCCAACGACAGTGACCCCGTATCTGGTGCGCACGGCGGTCTGCCCCAGTGGGGCGCCGGTGGCGATCTCGGGGGCGACGGTTTTTACGAGGGCGTAGTCGTCGTCGAACTCGATGAAGTCGAGCATGCGGCCGGTGACCAGGTGGGCGACGCGTTCGCCCATCTCGTGTTCGGGCAGCACGACGTGGTGGGCGCCGAGGCGTTCCAGGATCTGGCCGTGCTGTCGGCTGATGGCCTTGGCCCAGATGTTGGGTACTCCGGCTTCCAGGAGGTTGGAGGTGATCAGGATGCTGGCTTCGATGTCGGTGCCGATACCGACGACGGCGCTGGTGAACTCGTGGACGCCGAGCTGCTGGAGCACTTCGGGATCGGTGCAGTCGGCGACGGCGGAGTGGGTGAGTGCGTCGCTGTGCCGCTGTACGAGAGGTGCGTCGGTGTCGATTCCGAGGACGTCCCAGCCGCGCCGGGTCAGTTCGTGGGCCAGCGAGCTGCCGAACCGGCCCAGGCCGATCACGCAGACCCGCTGGTCGCTCAGCTCGGGATGCTGCTCGGCGAGCCGCTTGCGTCGGCGGCGACGCAGCGAGTGCAGGTAATTAGCCAATGACAGGTCGCTCCTCGGGTAGTTGGTAGCGGCGCGTACGCTCGCGCAGGGCGAGCGCCGAGACCAGGGTGACCGGCCCCAGTCGGCCGACGAACATAAGCAGGATGAGGATCAGCTGTCCGGAGTCGGGGATGTCCGCGGTGATGCCGGTGGACAGCCCGACGGTCCCGAAGGCGGAGACCACTTCGAACAGCACGTCCTCGAACGGTGCCTTGACGATGGTGAGGAGCGCGAGGGTGGCGGCTATGACCAGTCCGACGCCGAGCAGCGCCACGGTCAGCGCTTGGCGCAGGACGTGCGGTGCCAGGCGCCGACCCAGGACGGCGGAATTGGGTTCGCCGCGTACTTCGGCGAAGATCGCCGCTGCGAGGACGGCGAAGGTGGTGACTTTGATGCCGCCTGCGGTGCCGGCGCTGCCCCCGCCGATGAACATCAGCGTGCACGTCATCAGCAGGGTCGAGGCTTCCATCGCGCCGATGTCGAGGGAGTTGAACCCGGCGGTGCGACTCATCGCGGAGTGGAAGAAGCCGTTCAGAACCTTCTCGTCCCAGTCGAAGCGGCCCAGCGTGCCCGGGTTGGTCCACTCCAGCAGGCAGGTGAACACCGTGCCGGTCACGAGCAGGACAGCAGTGGTGACCAGCGTCAGCTTGGTGTGCAGCGACCAGCCCCGGCGCCCGGTCGTGAGCCTGCGCTGCCGGTGGCGAAGGAGCTCCAGCAGTACGGGAAAGCCGATGCCTCCCAGGATGACCGCCGCGGCGATGGGGAGAGTGACCCAGGGATCCTGGGCGTAGCGGGTGAGGCTGTCGGCATGCAGCCCGAAGCCGGCGTTGTTGAAGGCCGACACGGCGTGGAACAAACCCAGGTATGCCGCGTCGCCGAATGAATGGTTGTAGCCGTACCGGAAGCGCAGCGCCAGAGTGGCCCCGACGGCCAGTTCCACGGCGAGGGTGCTGCCCGCGACTCCGAGCAGCACACGGCGGACGTCCCCGATGCCCAGGCTCTTGGTCTCTGCCTGGGCGTTCAGCTGCATCCGCAGTCGCAGCTTCCCGGAGACCAGCAGGGCGAGCAGCGAGGCCAGTGTCATGATGCCGAAGCCGCCGACCTGGATGAGGGCAAGGATGACGCCTTCGCCGAAGCCACTCCAGTACGTCCCTGTGTCGACCACTGCAAGGCCCGTGACGCAGACCGCCGAGGTGGCGGTGAACAGGGAGGCGACGATGCCGGTCGCACCGCTCTCCTCGGAGGAGAGGGGCAACGCCAGGAGTACGGTCCCGACCAGGATCACCGCGGCGAAGGCCGTCACCACCGTACGGGCCGGATGCGCGGTGGTCAGCGAGCGCCACAACCGTGCTGTCCGTCCTGGCACCGCGGCAGGCCCTTCCTCGGCTTTTTCTCTCAGCTTCTACGGCCAGGTTTGTCGGCTGTGTCAACGACACGTCAAGGGCCCGGCGGTCGTCACCCTATCTTCGGTGGGGGCTCTTCGCCCGTACCCCCCCCCGGAGTGTGCTTGTCACGTGGTCCCGTTGGTCAGCTGAGGTCACGGTGGTTGAAGCACATGATGCCGAGGGTGAGGACAGCAGCTGTCATGGCGGCGAGGATGGTGCTGTCGGCCCACTGGAAGCCGTTCCTCAGCGGTTCACCGTCGATGTAGTAGTGGAACGGGGACAAGCGCGCGAGCCATTCGGCGCCGATCTGTGCGGCGAACGAGTGCGCGGTGTAGGCGAGAACGCCGGTGGCCGCGCTGGTGGCCAGGACAACGGCCCTGCGGCCGACGGCGGCGCCGATCGCGAGGGCAAGGGCCCCGAACGTGATGGCGAGCAGCGCGAGGTTCAGGCACTGGGCGAGGAATTCGGTTGGTGTGACGCTGGTGAGTTCAGCGCCGTCCCGGATGGCGAGCAGTGCCAGCCAGACGAGGAGGGAGATCGCTACTGCCCCGGCGGCCATCGACGTGAATCGCTGCAACGCGAGCCTGGTCCGGGTAACGGGATGAGCCAGGAGCAGGTCGAGCCGGCCGGATTCCTCGTCGGCTGCGAGGGCACGGGAGCCGGTGGCGATTCCGTAGATCACGGCGAGCAGCAGCAGGATCAGCCCGAAGACACTGGCGTGCAAGTAGCCGGCGGCCGTGGCGTCAACGTGCAGGGCCTCGCGCATCGCCTCGGGGAGGCTCGCCGTGTTGTCGCGCTGCGAGGGATAGGTGCTCGCGTAGGCCATGCCGATGGCGGCCGTGCCCAGCGCCCAGCCGGCGACGCTACGCCGGATGGGCAAGGAGAACGCGATGCTCGCCATCATGGGAGACGCCGCAGCCGAAGGCATCGCCGTAGCCGGGTCGGACAGTGCCGCCGGGCGCCGGCTCGGCGAGATGCAGGACTTCTACGCCTTCATGCAGCGCGAGATGGCAGCCCTGATCGACAAGTGGCGCGAGCAGTACGACGCCTGATCGTCGTCTGCCTGAGTAGCCCTGGCCGAACCCACCAGCCACTCCCCCGCCCTCGCCCGCACCGCCTACGACCCGCACCAGGCCCTGGGCCTGCAGCGCGCCCGCGTCCGGGCGCTGTCCCTGCGCGCCGAGCTCACCCCGGCCTCCACCGCCCACCACCAGCCGAGCCTGGACGCCGACCGACGACAAGGCCCGCCTGCTCAAAACGGTCGCCGACCGCGCCCGGGGCCCGCTTCGGGCCGCACGCCGTCAAACCCGCCACCCTCGCCCCGCTCCCTCCCACCTGAGGGACTCCCACCCTCGCCCCACTCCCTCCACACCACACAGACCGGCTCCACACCACACAGACCGGCTAGCAATTGCTAGCATCGGTGCATGGAAGCCGACCTGAAGCAGCTGAATGTCCGGATGTCGTGGACGGTGGCGTCCTTGCCGGACTCGCCGCGCGAGGCCTGCGCCTTGGACACGGACTCCTCCAAAGCGGCCATCAGGTCGACGACCGTCCCCGCGCTTTCTCCCCGTCTCCAGCGTGGGCGGCCTCTTCCCATCGGCCTTCGCACGGATCACCTGCTCGAGGGCTTCGGTGGCCGTCGGCCAGAAGCTCGGGCTATGCCATGGGCCTGACAGCGCTTCGTCCCGCCGCATAGCGCCGGGACGAAGCAACCAGGCCCGGATTGGCCAACAGCATCCTCAACGAGTGGCCGGGCCGCGATCGTTCACCCCGCGTCCGGCCGGGGCCGCAGGCCGAGCAGGACGTCCTGGACGAGATCGGCGCTGTGCCTGACTGCGTCGTCGCCGAAGCCCAGGAAGTGCCGGTAGTGGATCGGCGCGTAGAAGAGGTCGATCATCACGTCGGTGGGCAAGTCGGAGCGGAGCTGCCCGGCGGCGACGGCGGAATCCAGGCGGGCCCGGCACTCCATGATGCTAGGTTCGAGGATCGTTTCGCGGAACGCCTTCATCAGCTCGGGGTCGTTCTGGGCCTCGCCCATGACGCCCTTGAAGGCCTCGCTGATCCTGCCGGTGATCAGCCGCTGGCTCACCGCGGTGATCTGGGTCGTGAGGTCGGCGGCGATGTCACCGGTGTCGGGGAAGGCGAAGTCGTCGCCGAGCTCCTCGTTCATCGCCTCAAGGACCACCGCGCCCTTGGAGCGCCACCAACGGTAGATCGTGGGCTTGCCCACGCCGGCCTGGGCGGCGATGGCCTCGATGGTCAACTTCGCGAAGCCCTTGCGGCTCACCAGGTCGAACGCCGCGTCGAGGATCGCCCGGCGGGCACGCTCGCTGCGCCGCTCACTGTTCGGGTCGGGGGTCATGGGTCTCACTCTACCGCTCGCGTGACGTTACGTTTCGTTTTGACAAGGCGCTCGGGATGACCTAGCTTCCGTGACGTTACGGAACGTTTCGTAACGCAGCCGTCCGGGGCCCCGTGCCGGGCCCCACCTAGACAGGGGAGAGCCATGTCCAGCAACGAGAGCGCGGTCACCGCGGGGCGCGTAGAGAAGATCGCGACCACGCCGGACTGGTACGCGCCGTACCGGATTTCGCAGGCCGTCCGGGCCGGGGGGTTCGTGTACGTATCCGGGCAGGCGGGCTTCGAGGAGGACGGTACGACCGTCGACGGCGGGTTCCTGGCGCAGGGGCGGCAGGCGTTCGGGAACGTCGGACGGGTCCTTGAGGCGGCCGGCCTGACCTTCGCGGACGTGATCAAGGTCGGCATCTTCGTACGGGACATGGCGACGAACCTCCCGCACGTGATCACGCTGCGCGGCGAGTTCCTGGCCGAGCCCTACCCCGCCGACACCCTCGTCGAGGTCGTCTCGCTGGCGCAGCCCGACTGGCAGATCGAGGTCGAGGTCATCGCGCTGGACCGGAGCGCCGCATGAGCGCCGGAGTCGTGACGGGACAGGCGCGGGCGCGTGTGCGGGACGCGGAAATACCGGAAGAGGGTGCGGGAATGCGGGAGTTGCTGGAGCCGTACCGGGCGGGGCGCCTTGAGCTGGCGAACCGGGTGGCGATGGCCCCGATGACGCGGGGCCGGGCCGACGACGTGACGGGAGCGCCGAGCCCGCACGCGGCGACGTACTACCGGCAGCGCGCCGGAGCCGGGCTGCTGATCACGGAGGGCGTGTACGTCAACGCGCTCGCCAAGGGCGGCCCCGGCATCCCGGGTCTGGTGACCGACGCGCAGGCTCGTGGCTGGCGAGAGGTGACGGACGCGGTGCACGCCGAGGGCGGCACGGTCTTCGCCCAGCTGTGGCACGTGGGGCGGATGACCCACCCGCTGACACTGCCGGACGGCGAGCTGCCGGTGGCCCCGTCGGCTGTCGCCATCGAAGGGAAGCAGATCTTCACCCGAGACGGGCTGCTCGACCACGTGACCCCGCGTGAGCTGACACTCGGTGAAATCGCCCAGACAGTACGGGACTTCGCGTCCGCAGCCCGGCGTGCAATCGAGGCGGGCTTCGACGGCGTGGAGATCCACGGCGCGAACGGCTATCTCATCCAGCAGTTCATCGCCGACAACACCAATCTGCGCACGGACGAGTACGGCGGCTCGGTCACCGGCCGTCTGCGATTCGCGACGGAGGTCGTCGAGGCGGTCGCCACTGCGGTCGGCGCGGACCGCGTGGGTCTGCGCATCTCGCCGGACAATGCCGAGAACCAGCTCACCGAGGCCGACGCACGCACCACGTACCGTGCGCTGGTCGACGCACTGGACCCGCTGGGCCTGGCCTATCTGCACGTCCTGGAGAACGGCGCGTACGGAGCCATCGCGGACCTGCGGACGCGCTGGTCGGGAACGCTCGTCGCCAACACGAACGGCCCGGCGCCGAGCAGCCCCGGCGCGGGGGCGCGGCTGGTGCGGGACGGGCACGCGGACGTGGTCGCCCTCGGCCGCCTGTTCATAACGAACCCGGACCTGCCCGCCCGCCTGGGCAACAGCACCCCGCTCGCGGGGCCGCCGACGGAGAACCTGTACGGGGGAGGGACGGAGGGGTACATCGATTACCCGGCCGCGACGGACGCCCTCAAGGCCCCGGCAGCCGCATAAGACGCCCGCCCTCCAGGGATGCTGTCGGCCAATCCGGGCCTGGTTGCTTCACCCCGCCGCTCTGCGACGGGGCGAAGTGCTGTCAGGGGCTGGTGCGGGTGCGGGCCGGGGTGTCCCTTCTCGATGAGGTTCGTTGGTCGACGGGCTCTGAGCTGGGCTGTGTCATCTTGGTGTGAGACGGTCCGGCGGGCTGGTGTATCACGGACGGTGCAGGGTGCCGAGCTGAGGGTTGAGGTGTCAACGAATCTGGTGCCAGTCGGCCGTCTGAGCTTTGGACTGACATCCTCCCTGACACCGGGGCGCCCGCTTCTCATGGAAGTTGTCAGTTTCCCGAGATGGCCCAGCCGAGCTGTTGTCCGGGAGGCTGCGGCAGGAGCGCATTTCGCAGGCGGGAGAGATCCGTTCGCCAGGGTCCGATGCCGTCTGTTTCACCCCAGAGTTGCATGAGTTCAGAGGGTTCGCTGAGGACTCGATCGAGGGCTTGAACGGCGAGTTCGCGCAGATCGGTGGAGAGCTCGGGTAGTGGTTGATCCGGTCCGTAGTGAGGGCTGGCGGGCTCGCCGGTGGGACATTGCGTGGCGACAAGGGCGGCTGCGGCGACTGCCTCTTCCGAGACGTCCGCGTCCAGATAGCCGTGGGTGTCGATCGCGCGGATGAGCGTCTTGCGGATGATGCTTTCGCGTTCGTCCTCGGCTGCCTCGTCGAGGGCGTCGCAGAAGTCCCCTGCAGTGTCGTTGCCGAAGGGGCCGACGTCCCAAGTGCCCATGGTCTCTCCTGATGGTGTGGGCGTTCGGGCATGGTGCCAGCAGGCACTGACAACAGCCGGAGCCGCGCCGGTGACAGAGACTCCGCCTCTCCATGCCATGTCACTCTGCCTACGCAGGGTTCATCAGGACTGGGCAGTGGGCTTCGGCCACGAGCTGAAACCGCCGGGCGGCTTCGAGGTGGAGCTCAGGGTGTTCGCGCCAGTGCGGTGACGCAAGTAAGGCGGTGAGCTTGACGGTCTCGGGGTAGATCGCAAGCTCGACCCGGGCCGGAGACGGACGATGGGGGTCTCCGTAGGGACCTTCACCAAGGAGGTGGATGCGGTTAGGCCAGCCACCGCCGCACCGTCCGCTGAGAGACCCCGGCGGCTTCGGCAGCGATCCGTACATGCAGACGGGTAATGCCTCCGGCCTCATCGACAGCCAGCAGACGCCGGACCACCGCCAGCCGCGGCACGCCTGTCGCAGGCTGGAACACGGTGGGTGAATCCGACGCAAGGGACAGCGGCCGACTCTTCGCCATACACAGCAGCACACACCGCGTCCCAGAACGCGTGCACTGGAACAGCCAACCCCACGACAGGAAACGGCTCTTGTGCTAACCGGTCCATGGCAGAGGAACGGTCATCCCGTAGCAGGCGGAACGATCAGGCACGGACGCACCCTGGCCTGTGTAAGTCCCATACCGTAGAAATCGCCCCACTGCTGACCAACCACTGCCACGACACCAACCACTCACACCTGGCTGCCAGGATGGGGCAGCGTGGGAGGGGGCGACGGCGACGGTAAGGCCCCGCACACTGCCCGCGTCCGACGTGCCCTCCGGGCTGATGCCGAAGTAGGCCCGGCACGATATGACGAGCCCGCCCGAGGTAGCCGTGTGCTGCCTTGCCTGCGCTTTGACCTGCGGTTGCCACTCCGATTCGGTCTCCTCCACCAAGGCCGCCCGCAGGCGCTTGTTCGGCTTGGTGGGGGCCCCGGAGCGGTAGCGCTCCACCGTGCGGCGTGAGGGGTTCTGGCAGCCCTCCGTGGCCGGTGTCGGCCCTTTCGCGCGCGTGAGAGGGAATTTCGTTGTGGCAGGCCTCGATAATTCTTGCCCGCCTCGCACCGGAGGTTCGCGCGAACCCAGAGCCCTCTTGCAGCCGGGCGGCAGGCGGGGCTGCACCATCGCGGCATGGTTATGGCTGAAGCGGTGCTTGCGATGATCAGTGGGTTCGGTGGCGCGGGAAAGGTGTCAGCGGTGGCTCAGAACGTTGACCACGCGGCCGTTGGGGTCACGGACGAAGAATCGTCGCACTCCCCACTCCTCGTCCTGCAGAGGGTGAACGATCTCCGCGCCGCTGTCCCGCATGACCACGTAAGCTGCCTCCACATCGTCTACCTCGACGCTCATATCGGGAGTGACTGGGGCGGTTTTGTCGCTGGTCATAACGCTGACCTGCGCCGTCGGACTGGACGGCGAGGCAAGCGTCATGATCCAGCCGTGATTCATGACTTCCTCAAAGCCCAGCAGACTGTAGAACTCCCGGCTCTCCTGCGCAGCCTCTGACTGGATGACGGGCATGACACGGCGAACGGCCATCGACAACTCCGGATGAGAACAGACACGGATTTAGGACTCTCCAGGAGTACTACGGCCCGTCCGTCGCCGCACGCACTTTCGCAACACGCCCTACGAGCTCCTATCGAAATGAGTGGTCTATCAGGAGACGATCTTTCAATGAAGGACACCGGCTCGGGCGGAGCTTTCGGTGCCTTCATCGAGAGGTAATTGCCCTGAAGCCGTGCGGGCGAGACGACCTCGATGACCTTGCTGCGCAGGAGCCCATGCGGCTGGTCCCGGACCTGGTGGTCCGCAAGGTGCGTGACCGGAAGGGGCCCGGTGGCCGGACTTCTGCACACCGAGGCCACCAGGTGGTTGTCGTCGATGGTCTCCACATCGAGCTTGCGGATTCCGTTGGTGGCGGAAGGGATCCCGGATGATGCCGCCGACGCCTTGATACGCCTTGTCCGCCCAGCACTTCACCTCCGCGTCGCGGGGTGAAGTCACCGGCAGCACCCTTGTCGTGCCGAGCGCCGGGAACGGTGGGTGAGGCCGACAGCAACCGGCCTGCCGCATCGCCCTACCGCGCCGAGCCGGGCTCGTCGGACATGGCGGAGCCGACCCGGCTGAGAGCCACCGCGGAGTTGCACACCGGCCGGTGACCGGTCGGTGCGGACTCGGTCTACCGGTTGGCGGTTTCGCGAGAGGCGATCCGGTTCGTGCGACCGACCGCGCGGCCCACCGCATTGCGCACCGCGAGGCCCGGCCGGGTGCGGGGCACCATGAGCCTGGAGAGCAGACCGACGCGTCGCTGCCGCGGCCCTATCTCACGGCGGAGCCGCGACTCGTAGGCGGCGAAGGCGCGGGCGTGATCACCGGGATGGGCGGCGAGCTCTTCTGCGAGGGCGTACGCGCCCGCCATCGCCATGCTGGACCCGTCACCGAGCAGGGCTGTCGCCGCCGCCGCGTCCCCGAGCAGTACGACCCGTCCGCGGGACCAGGAGGGCACCCGGATGGTGGTGAGGGGGTCGAAGAACGGAGCCGGGTGGTCGAGGAACGCCGCCACGAGTTCCGGTGCCCGCCACCGCACGTCGGCGTAGGCGTCGGCCACGGTCTGCTTGTGAAGGGCGATGTTCTTGCGGTCGTGGGGCGCCGACTGTTCGGCCCGGAAGGTGAAGATCGCGAGCGGAGTGGTCCGCGAGGGGTGGACGACCAGCATCCGGTTCGGCACAGTCAGCATCGTCATCTCGCTCGGGTCCTCGACGGCGTCGGGTTCCAGCGGCACGGTCGCGCCGTACAGGCCCAGGTCGCTCGCGAACTGCCGCTCGGGGCCGAATACCAGGCGCCGTACGGTGGAGTGCATCCCGTCGGCACCGACTACCAAGTCGAAGCGCCGTGGCGCGGACCGCCGGAAGGTGACGTCGACCCCACCTCCGTCCTGGTCGAGAGCGGTGACCGTGTCGTCGAACAAGAACTCGGCCTCGGCCTGCGCCGACCGGTGGAGCACCTCGGACAGGTCGGCTCGGGTCACCTCGAGCGTCGGCGCCTCGTCCGAGGTGAGCGGGAGTTGCAGGATTCGCCTGCCGCCGGGGTCGAGCAGGGTCAGTGATCGATTGCGGGTGGCGAGCCCGCGGAGCTGCGGGAGGATGCCCATGCGGTCGGCGACCGGGATCGCGGGCCCCTTCACGACGATCGCGCTACCACCGGAGCGCAGCTGCCGGGCATGTTCGATGACCGTCGGCCGGTAGCCATTCCGGGAGAGCCAGTACGCGAGTGCGGGCCCTGCGATTCCGGCACCGACTATCAGCACCTCGGGCTTCTTCATGACGAGGACCTCTCGGAGTGTCGATGGCCAGGTCTCCGGCGAGTGCCGGGGCCGGGTCTCAGCGCGGCACGGGGCAGCGCAATCGGAACCAAGGTACGAAATATTTCGTACCTCAGTGGAGCACATCCTTCAGGTACGATTCAAGTCGTACCTGAAGGGAGTGCCGCGTGACCGGGAAGAATCTGGTCGGCCCCGAGGCCGATGCGCTCGATCTGGGTGCGGTATTGCGCGCCCTCGCCGACGAGCACCGTCGTTCGGTGTTGACGCAGTTGGCCGCCGACCGCAGCGACAACGAGCGGGGCTGCAACTCGTTCGATCTTCCGATCTCGAAACAGACCCAGACCCACCACTTCCGCGTCCTGCGCGAGGCAGGTCTCATTGACGAGATCGACTACGGCAACCGCAAGGGCATCCGTCTACGACGCGCGGACGTCGAGAAGAGATTCCCCGGGCTGCTCGCCCTCCTGGGAGCAGAGCCTCCGAGCGGTACCGCTCCTCGCTGAGCACAGCTGAGCACACCGGAGGGGAGTGCGAGTCAGTCCCGAGCCGCGAGCTCGACCGAATCCAGCCCGCGCCCGGCTCGCAGGGCAGCTGGGCACGACGCGGGCACAAATGGGATCGGTGTCGCTTCGACCACCGTCCCGCGCTCGTGATCGGCGCCGAACTCTTCCGCACTCCCTCACGCCCACACCCACTGAGGTTTCCTCAATCTGCATGCGGAGCAGGGCCACTGGGGGCGAGGGCGGGGTCCGGGCATAGAGAAGCTCCTGGTAGACGGGTGCGTGTCGAGTCCAAGCCATCCCGCCAGGAGCTTTCCGCATGCTTGTCTACCCAGCCGGGGCCGATCTGTCCAGCTCCGCTCTGCGTTCCTCGCCCGTGAGCTGACCGCACGTCGTCTTGCGCAAGGGACACGATGGCGCCGGCTGGCCGCCGGACGGCAGGCACTGCTCGTGCTGGCTCATCTACGATGCGGCCATACCTACGCCCAGCTCGCCGCCGGATTCGGCGTGGGCACCACCACCGCCTACCGTTACATCGCCGAGGCCATCGACATCCTGGCCGCTCTGGCTCTTTCATACGGACCGCCCATGTAACGCGCCCCGCTCCCGGGTGCCGCCATGCCTGTCAGGATTCCAGGGTTGCGGCGCGGTCGCGGCTGGCGCGGATCTCGTCGTGGTGGTCGGCGGCCCAGCCGATCAAGGGCGTGACGATCTTGTGCAGGCTGCGGCCGAGCGGGGCCAGGGTGTACTCGACGCGCGGCGGCACCTCGGCGTAAGGGGTGCGAATGATCAGGCCGTCTTGCTGGAGCTGGCGCAGGGTGAGGCTGAGCATGCGCTGGGAGATGCCGGGGACCTGGCGTTGCAGGTCGGTGTAGCGCAGCGGTCCGGACTCCAGGACGGCGATCACCAGCATGCTCCACTTGTCGCCGACGCGGTCCAGGATCAGCCGGACGAATGCCATCTGATCGACGGGAATCGCCGAGCACGGCCCGATCGCCGCGGCCGCCACATTGTCGTCCTCGTTGGTCGTCCCCATGACGCACATTCCTCTCCGGCACGCACAGTTCTGTGCCTTTTGTATCGGCCTCCATACTGGTCCATCATGGCGTTACGCACAATTCGTCGGAATTGGAGGTGCGTGATGAAGGTGGATATGTGGTCCGAGGTGACCTGCCCCTGGTGCGGCCTGGGCCACCATCGCGTGGGGCGGGCCGTCGAGCGGTTCGAGCACCGTGACCAGGTGGAGGTGGTGCACCACTCGTTCCCGATCAGCGGCAGCTTCCCCGAGGGCAGAACCTTCTCCACCCGCGAGGCTCTGCTGCGCCGGTATGGCGTGGATGGCAGCCAGGCCGAGGCGGCGACCCGGCGGATCGAGGCGCTGGCCGAGCGCGAGGGCCTGACCCCGTACCGGGTGCTGGACAACCAGGTCGGCAACACCGATCTGACACACGAGTTCCTCGCCCATGCCTCCGCCCACGGCAAGAACCGTGAAGCCTGGGATGCGATCTTCCGTTCCTACTTCGGCAAGTCCGAACCCGTCTTCCGTCTGGAGGACCTGCTGAAGTTCGCCGACGAGCTCGGTCTGGACCGTGACCTGACCCGGCAGGCCCTCGACCAGCGCCGCTTCCGGCAGCAGGTTCAGGACGACGCCCGCCGGGCCCAGCGTCTGGGCGCGAACGGCGCCCCGTTCATCGTCATCGACGGCCGACACGCCGTCCCCGGCGCGCAGGACAGCGACACCATGCTCGACCTGCTGCGTACTGCCTGGGCCGACACGCACCCAGTCGCCCCCGTCGCCGGCGACGCCCCGGTCCGCGGCCCCGACGGCTGCACCGTCCCCGAGCGCGTCTGACGCCCACGGCGCCCCTCACCGATCTCTCCGGCGCGCCGGCTCCCGGCCTCGACGTCGGCATCATTCCTGAAAGGTCAGCATTCCCATGTCGTACCTGCTGCACATAGATTCCTCCTCGCTCGGCGAAGCCTCCGTCTCCCGCAAGGTCGCCCAGTCCTTCCGCGCCGCGTGGCGCGGCCCGGTCGTCCACCGCGACCTCGCCGCCTCGCCCGTGCCCCACATCACCGCGGCGGGCGTCTCCTCCCGGGTCACCGACCCCGCCCGGCACACCCCGGAACAGGCCGAGGCCGCGGGGCTTCAGGACGAGCTCATCGAGGAGTTCCTCGGCGCCGGGGCCTACCTGTTCACGGTGCCGCTGTACAACCTCTCCATGCCCTCGGTGTTCAAGGCATGGCTGGACCAGATCATGATCGTCGGTCGCACCTTCGGCTTCGCCGACGGCGCCCCCACAGCCGGCCGCCCGGCCGTAGTCATCTCCGCCCGGGGCGGCGGCTACGGCCCCGGCAGCCCCAACGAGGGCAAGGACTACCTGGTTCCCACGCTGGAGACCGTCCTGGGCTCGTCCCACATGCTCGGACTCGACGTGACCACGGTGACCCCCGAGCTGACCATGGCGCCCGACGTCCCGGCAATGGCCGAGCTCGTCCCGCTGCACGAGAAGTCCCTGGCCACGGCCTATGAACAGGCCGGCAGGCTGGCGGAGGCCTTCGCCAGCCGTGCCGCCTGAGCTGCACCGTCTGTACGGCTCGGACGGACCAGTGCGCTAACCGACCGGTCCGTCCGAGCCATATGGACGGAAGGACCTGCCGTCGTGGAGCTCGGTGTTCGCGCTGTTCCGATTCTCCACGACCTGGAGGCCGCCGTGGATCTCCCTGCGGAGGCCGGGGCCGGCCAGGTAGTCGCAGGCGAAGATGGTCCGCGCGGCGCCGCCGAGTTCTTCGAGGGCCTGGTAGGTGGGCTGCTTGGGGCCGCCGCGGGTGAAGCGCCGCAGCACTTGCTCCGCCTCGGCGGTACCGAGGCGGAGCAAGTGCTGCGGCTCGGCGGTACCGAGCCGGTGCAGTGCTTCGAGGAGATCATCGCCGCGGGGGCGCCAACGGTCATCATCGACGCCCGCTGACCGATGAACTTGTCGATGGACTACCGGTCTGGACCTGCCCAAGTGCGATCACGGCGTAGCGCCGACCCGAAGGGGTCTCCGTCGGAACCGGCATACCAGTGCGGTTGCGCCCAGGGCTGCTTCGCACCTACGACCCGGCAGTCGCGCTGATCATCTGCGGTGCCTGCGAACAGCCGTGCCAGCCGCACACCGCACTCGACGCGTGCGGTGTGCGGGCCTGCTCAGGCATGCAGCGCGGGTTGGTAGATGAGCTCCTGAATGCCGCCGTCGAACGTCCGGCTCTCGATCAGCTCGAGGTCGAAGTCGGCCGCGTCCTGGAAGATTGGGTGCGCTCCGGTCTGACCGGTGATCACAGGGAAGATCGTCAGCTGGAGGCGGTCGACCAGGCCGGCGGCCATCAGCGCCCGGTTCATCGACACGCTGCCGTGCGAGCGCAACGGGACCTCGGACTCCTCCTTGAGCCGGGCGACGACTTCCACGGCGTCGCCCTTGGCCAAAGTCGCGTCTGGCCATTCGAGGGGTTCTTGCAGCGTGGCCGACACCACGGTTGCCGGGAGCGCCCTCATCTGGGTGACCCAGGGGTCACCTGCCTTATCCATCTCAGGGCTCGAGCCTCGCAGACGCTCGAATCGCGCGAACAACCGGTAGGTGTTGGCACCGAAGACCATCCGCTGCTTTTCGCGGTACAACGCGAGGCGGTGGTCGAGCAACTCGGGTCCTTGCTTGTCCCAGTAACCGCCCCAGGTGCCGGGCTTTGGGGCGCCGAAGCCATCGACCGTGGAAAAGATGTCGGCGGTGTAGATGGCGGTCATGATGTCCTCCCTGGACGGTTGATCGAGGGTGTCGAGAGACAGACTGCGGTGAACCGCGAAACTCATCGCCCTGAGGCTTCGACCAAGCATCAGCACGTCGACGGGTACGGCCAGGGGGCTCTCTGGCGTGACGATGCACGTGACGCAGTCGCGCGATGATCCGCTCCAGCACCGGGGGGCCGTCATACGCTGGAGCGTAAGGACGCAGCCCGCGACGGCGGGCGGGAAACCGCAAACACACCCTTGCCAGACGGTCTACGCCCCAGACTGCCGCTCACGACCAGCACATGCACGCCGAAGACAGCACACGCCAGACCCATGACCTGCAACTTCACGATGCACAGTGCTCATTGGTGCCTTGCACGAACTTCATCTCCGAGCAGGGCGTCCCACGCTGTCCGAGCTGGCCAGGGACTTGGAGGGAGCCGCCTCCCGAAGTCGCCTGCATGACGCGTTCACCAGCGGTCGGCTACCGCGCCGGGAGTTGGTCGATGCCCCTGGTGGAAGTTCTCGGCAGTCGTGCCCGAGGGACCACTCCGGAGGAGGGGCTCGACCGCTTCCACGCACTGTGGCAAAGCGCCGTCTCCGACAGCGGGCGCCCGGCGCCGAGGCATAGTTACTCGCCTCCCCCACCGGTAGCCGCAACGGGCGCCCTGCATCCCGAGCCGGCAACGGATCCGGCACCGGGAACGGGGCCGCTTCCACGCATGACCAGGTCATTCTCGAACTCCTTGGACGCGAAGCCCTTGCCCGCGATGATCAGCAGTCCGGGCCGGTCGGTGACCAGGTCTTCATCGACATCGAACATGGCCTGGAGCACTGCGCGTTCGTCGAGTCTCGGGTTCGCCAGCACCCACAGGTTCGGCATCCCGGTCGGCGTGCGCCCGGCGCGTAAGACCGGAGAAACCGCGAGGATACGGGCTCGGCGACGATGGCCGTCGAGCCCCTGTCGGTCTCAGTGGAAGACCCGCTCCACGAACGCGTCGAGGTTGCCGCTCAGGCGCTCGATCTGCTGCTCGACAGTGAGGGACTCCTCCATGCGCCCGCCCGGTGCCGCCTTCTTCCTGCCCCGTACGTACAACGAGCAGTCCAGGTCAGCGCAGATGTAGAGGCCCACCGAGTTGCCTCCGCGGCCGGCCGGGCCTGCCTTGGGGGCGGTCATGAGGGAGACGCCGCTGCCGGGATGCGTGGTCAGGCACAGCGAGCACAGGCTGCGGCGCAGGAAGCCGCGGTTGCCGGAAGCGGAGCGCAGGGACAGGCCGACGAGTTCATCGGCGCGTTCGACGACGAGATACCTGCGATCGGGCGCGGACAGATCGAACCAGCCCAGGAAGTCCAGGTCGTCCCAGTGGTCGAGGTCCGCCAGGTTCTTGGGCAGGGGGAGGCGTTTGGCCTCGCCCTTCGAGCAGTTGACGAACGAGGTACGGATGTCGTGCTCGGTCAGCGGTTTCATGGAAGATCCTTCGAGGGGTGAGGTGGACGGTGGCGGGACACGCCCCCGGCTCGCTAGGCCGGTGCGTCGTTTCCGGCGTGCTTCGGCGTCTTGTGCCGCACGGTGAGGCCCGCTACCAGGGCGGCGAGCAGCAGGACGCCCGCCGAGCACCAGTAGGCGACGGAGAAGCCGTGCACCATGCCTTCGTCCAAGGTCGCGCCGTTGTGGACCGGATCGTGCAAGTGCGAGTGGACGTAACGGCTGGTGGCGCCGGTGGCGATGGTGTTGAGCAGCACGGTGCCCAGCGAAGCGCCCATCTGCTGAACGGTGTTGAGGACAGCCGAGGCCACACCAGCATCCTGCGCGGGCACGCCGGCGGTGGCCGTCGCGTAGACCGGCATAAAGGTCAGGCCCATGCCCAGACCGAGGAGCAGCAGGGCGGGCAGCACGTGCGGGACGTAATGCGCACGCACGGTCAGGCTGCTGAGCAGCACCATGCCGATGGCGGCCAGCACCATGCCGGACGACATCAAGGTGCGCGGCGCCGTGCGTGGCAGCAAGCGGGCCGCGATCTGGGTCGCGCCGATGACGATACCGGCCGAGATCGGCACGAAGGCCAGGCCCGTCCGCACCGGCGGGTAGCCGAGGACGACCTGCAGGTAGTACGTCAGGAACAGGAAGACGCCGAACATGCCGATGGTGGCCAAGCCCATCGTCGCGAGCGATCCGGCCCGGACACGGTCCTTGACGATGCGCACGGCAGGAGCGGGCTCGCCGTGCGGCTCTGCCACCACACGAAGGCGGCGAGCCCGCCGCTGCCCAGCAGCGCGCCCGGCACGTCCAGGTGCCCGCCCCGGCGGGCGGAGCGGTCGCGCAGGAAGGCCGGTGCGCCGAGCAGGGCGGCCAGCGCGATGGGCACGTTGACGTACAGGGACCAGCGCCAGTTCAGATACTCGGTCAGCAGACCGCCCACGATCAGCCCGATCGCGCTGCCGCCGCCGGCCAGCGCACCGTAGACCCCGAACGCCCTGGCCCGCTCTTTGGGGTCGGTGAACGTCGTCGTCAGCAGCGACAGGGCCGAGGGCGCCAGGACCGCCGCGAACGCACCTTGCAGGGCCCGCGCCGCGAACAGCATCCCGGGGCCGGCCGCCGCGCCGCCCAGCGCGGAAGCCGCGGCGAACCCGGCCAGGCCGATGACGAAGGTGCGCTTGCGGCCCACCAGATCGGCGATCCGGCCGCCGAGCAGCAGCAGCCCGCCGAAGGCCAGCGTGTAGGCGGTGATCACCCACTGCCGGTCGGCGTCCGACATGCCGAGAGCGCGCTGGGCGGAGGGCAGCGCGATGTTCACGACGGTGCCGTCAAGGATCACCATCAGCTGGGCAAGGGCGATGACGGCCAGCGCCCACCATCGCTTCGGATCCGGTGCCGGAGTCGCGGCGGGAACCTCGCGGTCGGTGGCCGTGGAAGGGGCGGACGGGAAGGATTCCCCTCCGGGACGTTTCTTGCTCAGGGCGATCACGCACGTTTCGTGTCGAAGTGCTGTCGAGACAGTCGGCCAGGGATGGTCGCTGTGGTGACGACGGGCCGGTGTACGCAGCACGAGGACAAGGCATGGCGGTGGGGCAGCGGGAACGGCGGACAGCACCCGGGGCCTGCCTCACCAGCTGCGTGTCACTCACGCCGGCGCTCTTGCCGGGCGTGAGGCGGAGAGTGCCGAGATCACGGTGACCAGCAAAAGAAGGGCCCGTCTTCGGGCGCGCACCCCCGCGGCCCGCGCAGCGACGAACCGCGCAGGGGCATCTCGTGACGCGGCATCTCAGGAAGATGCCGAAGACAAGAAACAAGAAGGGGGAAGAGTTACCGCGCGCCGCAAAGGAGGGAGGGCACACGGCCGGAGGCAACTATGGCCGCAACGCATTCAGCACGGTCCATGTCTCTCGCCTCCTTCCGGGCAGGGCACGCGGTGCGTGTCGACGCCGAGCGCGCCGAACGGGGCGGCAGAGAACCTGCCGCGCAAAATCTCGGACAGGCTATCCCATCGACGCCACCGCGCGACCGGAATTTTCGAACGCCCGCGCGCACGGAAGGGGTGATTGCTTGGGGGTGGAAGTCCCTGGGGAAGAGGTGGTCCTAACCCCGAGCCGGGAGTACGGGCGGGAAGCCCTTGACGATGTCTGACAGCTGCTGGTGCCACCCCGACACGTATGCGGCCTGGCCGCCGCGGGGCTTGATGTCCAGCACGACCCAGATACCGAGTAGTCCTGCTGCTCTCCTCGGCCAGAGTGCGGCGTTCCTCTGGGTCGACGTCGTCAGAGGCGAAGGCCTACTCAAGTCGGTGCGGCAGCGATCGAGTCCGTGAACGACATCCTCCAGGGGCAGTTGGACCTGGAGCAGCACGGCGGACGGGCCTTCGAGGGCATCGCCGTCCGTGTCGCCCAGCGCATCCTCGCCATGGCCGCCGCTCTCTGGCGCAACCACAAGACCGGCACCCCGAGCGCGCGGTCGCTGGTCGCATTCGGATCAATCCGCAGATTTTCGGGGCAAGTTGATCACGCACCTTGCCCCGTATGCGAAGACTCCGACTGGGATCGCGCCCCCGCGTGCGTGCTGGCGGCCGGCCCGTCCCTGTGGGCCTCAGAGCATGCCCGTCCCGGGAGGGTGGTGCCGCGTATGACGAGCCGGTGCGGGATCGTCAGGTCGGTGGCGGGTACCTGGTTGTCGGGGTTGTAGATGCGGTCGGCCAGGCACCGCAGGGCACGCTCGGCGATCTGGCGTTGTCCGGGGACACCGGCATCTACCGGGTGCTGGCCGGCCACGGGAAGCCTCAGGCGTATCCGGAGGCCGTCGAAACAGCGTTCGTCGCTCTCGCTACCCGGGACACACGCCGGGCAGCGGTGGGCAGGACAGGCCGCGGCTGACCACGGTGCCGGCACACCGCAGGACCGGTCAGCCGCGACCTCTCCGACCGGACAACGTCCACGAGCGGATAGCAGGGATCCGGGCGGCCTGCGGCTGGATCGACCACGCCGTCGGTACCGGAGACGTGGGCATGTGACTTCCTGTGGCCATCAGTCTGGATTCGTATGGCCGCTCACCTGGACTCGCCATGGCCACTCTCAGTCCCGGCGGCGCCACCACTCGTACGCTGCGCGGTCGTCCGCCGTCGCATCCCGCCAATTGCACTCCTCGCGCGCAAACCATAGAAGTCGAAGAACGCACGCAGATCACGAGCGTGGGCAGCCTGCGTGTCTCAGGCGGCGCAACTCCCATGTACGAGACGTGACGGGCGTCGCGGCCACGTGCCGCAGCGGCCGCTTAAAGGTGACCGTCCAAGAACCCCCGTACCTCGGTGATGGTCATAAGCCCCGTGCCGTGCGCCACCGCCTCTCCCCCCTTCAGCAGGACGTAGGACGGGGCTCCGGTGATCCCGTATCGCTCGGTTACGGCCGGACAACGCGTGATGTCGGTGCGGACGGCCGTCAGGCGGCCCGTGTACTCGTCGGCGATGCCACCCACGACGAGGTCCATCACCCGGCAAGGCGCGATTGCCTTGGGCCATGTCCCGGTGAAGTATGCGAGGACCGGAACTCCGCTCATCCCGAGGATGAAATCGAACTCCGCGTCCTCACGGGGTTGGTGAACCCGCTTCGCCATGGAAGCTCCTGATCTCACGTTCCGTCATTCCGCCCCCATCATCCCTCGCGCGGTGTGCCAGGCCGGCCCGGTCGGTCGTTTGATTGGCCTGTCGGAACGGAGGCACGGGGCCGTCGCGGAACCACGGTGATCCCCGGCGCGAGCGGCCCGGCCCCACCCTGGCGACCCGGCCCGGCCGCCCCACCGGTCACCCCAGCTGCAGCCCGCCGCGCGCCCGCGGGTCAGCTCGTGCCAGGACAGCGCCCTCCACGACGACGTAGAAGCTGTGCTCCAGGGCATAGCGGGCAAGATCACTGACCAGATGTCCGATGAGCGCGTCGACGAGCGGGCCCGTACGCAGCGTCCACCGGATCAAGTCGAGCCGTATCCGACACCGCTTCTCAGGGACAGCGCCCCTGACGGGCTTCCCGAGGCCGTGGCTGGTCTTCACATCAACCCCCGGTCTCAGCTGGCACATAGCACTCTCCGCCGGGGCCGCATGAGCCAACTGATGGCACCGAGAACGAGACACGATTCCTGGACCGCTCGCGGACGCCATCGTGGAGGGTCGAAGTACGCGTCAGCTGCCCCGAAGGCCGACCGCCAGCGTCAGTTCAAGGACCCGGTGTGGCGACGAGAGATCCGGAAACAGCTCCCGCAGCTGCGACATCCGGTACCGGACCGTCTGGGGATGGACGAACAACGCCGCCGCCACCTCCTCCCG
Organism: Streptomyces sp. A18; assembly: GCF_059026065.1. Taxonomy (NCBI): domain Bacteria; kingdom Bacillati; phylum Actinomycetota; class Actinomycetes; order Kitasatosporales; family Streptomycetaceae; genus Streptomyces; species Streptomyces sp. A18. The sequence continues at coordinate 26,403 of NZ_JBWLKL010000042.1, forward strand.
CCTGCCCTGGTGCAGCAGCCACTCCCGCAACGTCTCCTCCAGCCGCCGCGCGGTCGCGACAGGCAAGGTCCGCAAAGGCGCGAGGGCTCGGGCACGCAGGTCTGCGAACGCCTCCGCGTCGGCGCTCAGCACCAGCTCGGGCAGGTGGTCCTCCGTGTCGCGGATATCAGGGGAGAGCGAGTGCGCGCGCACGGCTCGTGCGTACGAGGCAGACGCACGAGTCCATGGCCGGGCCGGGCCGACCACGGCGGCGCGGTCGGTCAGCTGCCTCAAGACATGTGATCGGTCGGCATCGGGGACGAGGAGCACACCAGTGGCGTCCGGCAGATCGTCAAGGACGAGCGTGCTCGGGTCGAGCGTGCGGTAGGCAGGCCGGGCCTGGGCGGCGGGCAGCAGGACCGCGGTCAGTGAGACCGGAGGCTGCCACCCGGCCCGTTGAACAGAGGCCCGCAGCACGTCCGGGCTCGCGTCGGCGAGGAGGTCGCGGGCCAGGTGTTCCAGGTGGCGCTCGTGGGCCCTGCCCCGGGCGGCCAGTTCGTCGGCGTGGCCCGCGGCGCTCGCGGCGGAGAGCTCGTCGATGTAGGCGAAGGTCAGCTCGGCGAACTTGGCGACCTCGGCGGCGGGCAGACCTGCGGGTACGGCACCCGCTGCCAGGCATCGCCAGGCCACGCGGGCGCCGACACGGTAGGCGCTGAGCAGGGCGTCCATCGAACGGCCGTCACGCACCTCGCCGCGGCCCAGCTCGTAGGCTGCGTCACCGGCGTCGCCGCCCGTGGCGTTCCCGCTCGCTAGGTCCAGGTAGTGACCCAGGGCGGTGCGGACGGCTCGGCGGATGGTGCCGCCCATGCGGCCCGAAAGGGCGTTGGCGTAGGGAGGGACCTCGTCGATGATCGCCTGGACGACCTCGTCGGCGGTGGTCTTCAGTGCGGCCCGAAGTGCGGTGACCGTCGTCTCGTCCAGGGCCAGTTCGCTGGCCCTCTGGATTGCATGGCTCACGTTTTTGTTCCCTGCGAACAATTCAGTCGACCAGATTTACGTCCTGTGGTCAGGACTTTACGCCCTGAGGCGCATCAAGCTGAAGCCATGACGAGTACAGCCCTCCGCAGCAGGGCCTGGAAACTGCTGGAGATGGTCACGACGCCGCTGCTGCCGTCGGACTACCTCGACCTGGTCAGCCCGCTGCGTCCGGGCGCTGACCTGCGTGGGCGCATCGAGGCCGTGCACCCCGAGACGGGTGACGCCGCGACCATCGTGATCAGGCCGGGACGGGGCTGGCGCGGCCACACAGCCGGACAGTACGTGCGGATCGGGGTCGACGTCGACGGGGTGCGCCTGTGGCGTGCCTACTCGGTCACCTCGCCGACCAGCCGCCAGGACGGCCGCATCACGATCACCGTGAAGGCGATCCCGGACGGCAAGGTCAGCAACCACCTGGTCCGCAGGGCCACACCGGGCACGCTCATCCAGCTCGACCAGCCGACCGGTGACTTCGTGCTGCCCAAGGCCAAGCCCGCCAAGGTGCTCTACCTGACGGCCGGCAGCGGCATCACACCCGTGATGGGCATGCTGCGCGACAGAGAGTTCGACGACGCCGTGATGGTCCACTGCGCGCCACAGCCGCAAGACGTGATCTTCCGCAGCGAACTGCACGACCTGGTCGCGGACAAGAAGCTGCGGCTAACCGAGGTGCACACCGACACGGACGGCATGCTCGACATCGCCCGTCTTGAGGAACTCGTGCCCGACTGGGCCGAGCGCGAGACCTGGGCTTGCGGGCCCGCGGGCCTGCTCGACGCCATCGAAGAGCACTGGAGTGAGCACGGCGTCCAAGAGCGCCTGCACACCGAACGCTTCCGCCCCAGCATCGTCGTCGCCGGTGACGGCGGCGAGGTCACGTTCAGCACCACCGGCAAGACCGTCGACGCGGACGGCGCCACGCCGTTGCTGGACATCGGCGAGGAGGCCGGCGTGCTCATGCCCTCCGGGTGCCGCATGGGCATCTGCTTCGGCTGCGTCACGCCGCTCAAGGCGGGCGCCGTCCGTGACCTGCGCACCGGTGAGATCACCGAGGCCGAGCCGGGCGTCCTCATCCAGACCTGCGTGTCCGCCGCGGCGGGCCCCTGCGACATCGAACGGTAGGAGCACCTTGACCGCCATCGACCCCACCGCCCACCTGACCGCAGAGCAGATCGAGGAGCTCGGCCGCGAGCTGGACGCGATCCGCGACGAGGTGATCGCCGGCCGCGGCGAGAAGGACGCCGCCTACATCCGTAAGGTCATCTCGGCGCAGCGCAAGCTCGAGCTGGTCAGCAGAGGCGTGCTGCTGTTCTCGATCTTCCCTCCCGCGTGGCTGATCGGCACCGCCGGTCTGTCCGTGGCGAAGATCATGGACAACATGGAGATCGGCCACAACATCCTGCACGGCCAGTGGGACTGGATGCGGGACCCGAAGATCCACTCCACCACCTGGGAATGGGATCACGTCTCGCCGTCCGAGCAGTGGAAGCACTCGCACAACGAGCTGCACCACACGTACACCAACGTGATCGGCAAGGACAACGACCTCGGCTACGGCATCATGCGCGTCGACGAGGACCAGAAGTGGCACCCGTTCCACCTCGGCCAGCCGCTGTGGAACTTCATCAACGCCTGCTTCTTCGAGTACGGCATCGCAGCGTACGACCTGGAGCTCGGCAAGAACCTGCCCAAGCACCGCCGCAAGAACCCGGAGTTCCGCGCACGGGCCAGGGCCGTGCGCCGCAAGATCCGCAAGCAGGTGCTCAAGGACTACGTGATCCACCCGCTGCTTTCGGGCCCGTCGTTCCTCCCCACGCTCGCCGCCACGTTCACCGCGAACCTGGTCCGCAACCTCTGGACCCACTCGGTGATCATGTGCGGGCACTTCCCCGAGGGCGTGCAGGTCTTCGAGCGCCGGTCGATCAAGGGCGAGACGCGCGGCCAGTGGTACCTGCGCCAGATGATGGGCTCGGCGAACATCAGCGGCAGCAAGGCCATGCACTTCATGACCGGCAACCTGTCGCACCAGATCGAACACCACCTGTTCCCGGACCTGCCGAGCAACCGGTACGCCGAGGTCGCGGTGAAGGTGCGCGCGCTGTTCGAAAAGTACGAGCTGGAGTACGTCACCGGGCCGCTGCCCAAGCAAGTGTTCTCCGCGTGGCACAAAGTCTTCCGGCTCTCGCTGCCGAACAAGAAGCCCAAGGTCAAGACGCCGGACCGCGAGCAGGAGCTCGTCGCGGCCTGATTCCCGTATTGGTTCAGATCTTTCGGGTCACACCGGGGGCACCGCCGGGTTCGGTGAGACTTTTTGCGGACGATGGGCGGCCGCGGCGTCAGCCCGTACGACACGGCGTCCGGGTAGCCCGATGTCCGGCTGGGCTGCCTTCTCGGCTTCCCCGCCGGGCAGGCCGGGTGGAAGGCATGGGCTGTGAGGGATATTTCCGCCTTCGCCGACGGCTTCAGCTGATCGGCGAGGGCCGAATCCCCGCCCGTATCGTGCTTGACCCTATTGCTTGCGGATGCCATCGATGGCTTGCGGATGCCACCGATGGACGCGCGTGCTGTCCTGGCCATGGGGCAGCGGCCACCACCCGACAGCCCTCTCACCCCCTCATCACACAAGGAGCCCGCCGCCATGGCTATCTTCATGCACGTTTCCCTCCCCGGCGTCACCACCGACCAGTACGACACCCTCAACGCCAAGCTCCAGGAAACGCCCGAGATTTTCGACGGCTGTATCGCCCACGTCTGCGTCCCGAGCAGCGACGGCCTGGACATCTACGACCTCTGGGAGTCCGAGCAGCACATGCAGACGTTCAGCGAGAAGATCATGCCCATCGCCGAATCAGCCGGCTTGTCCGGTCCCGGAGGACAGCCCGAAGCATCTTCCGTGCACAACTACTGGATCCCGGGAGCCTAGGTGCCTGTTTACATTCCTGACCTGTGATTTTGCGTAGGGCAGGAATCCTCCTGGGAGCAGAGCCTCCGGGCGATATGCCGTAACTCCACCAAGCGCTCGCAGGACACACCCCCAAAAAAGTGAGCGTGGATCATGCAGGCGGCGCAGCCCCGGCCACCGAGGTCCTCGGAGGGCGGTGGTGGCGTGCCTTGTGGCCCCGGAGCGCGATCTCAAGGTCCTCCAGCAGCGCCTTCTGCTGTCACACGGCGGGCCGCGTCCAGTCGCCGCCAGCAGATGAGCACGCACCCAAGGACGAGCAGGGCTTCGTGAATGTCGTCCCGGGTCTCCCAGCGGATCCGCAGACGGCAGAACCCGTACAGGTGGGCGAACGCCCGCTCCACGAACCGGCGTTGGGCACCGAGCCCGGAGCCATGCTCGGTGCCCCGCCGGGCAATCAGCGGCCTTACACCCAGCGCGCGGGCGAGGCGGCGGCACTTGTCATGGTCGTAACCTCGGGCCCCGAGCACCACGTCGGGGCGGCGCCGGGGCCGGCCACGCTGGCCCCGCACCGGCGGTACTGCTTCGAGTAGCGGGACGAGCTGGGCAACGTCGTTGCGATTGCCGCCGGTCAGGGCGACGGCGAGCGGGATCCCGGTGGCATCTGTGATCAGATGATGCTTGCTGCCGGTTCTGCCCCGGTCGACAGGACTTCGGTATCGGCACGAGCGGGACCGCTCTGAAGCGCTCACGCCCATACGTGGGAAACAGGCGGGTCACCATGACTGGGCCAAGCGCGCGATGGGTCCACTGACTGTCGACGGCGGGGCGTGCCGAGGTCACCGTGGCCACAATGGCCAGATGCACTTCGGGACCGTAGCGGCGCGGGCGCCCCGGCGCCGGGGACGGTCCTCCAGAGCTGCGAGTCCTTCAGCGGTAAACCGCTTACGCCAGCGGCGCACGGTGTCCAGGTGCAGTCGGAGCATGCGGGCGATGCGTTCGCGGTGCCACGTGCGCAGTGCAGGGCGACATGCGCTCACTGCACCCGCCGCACCGGCGTTCGCGAGCTCGCCAATTCTCGTAACAACGCGAGCTGGTCACTGCTCCAGAGCATCGCGAAGGGACTGGACGACGTCATCCCCACCTTCCCGAGCTTCTTGATCTCCACGGAGGGTAGCGTCGCTGACCTGCGACGGAGCGGTCGATGCCGGGCCGGGTCGGCAGGGGGTACCGGTGTCCATGGATGCGGAGGCGCTGGCGATGACCGAGTCGAGCCTGTCCCGGGTGTGCGTGAGATCGACGATGTGCTGGTCGATGTGACCGCGCTCCACAGCCAGGCGGTCGAGGAGTTCGGGTGTGGCCTTGCCGTCGATGACGCATGGCGTGAGCTCAGCGATGGTCTTGCTCGACAGGCCGGCGGTGAACAGCTCCCGGACCAGGAGAATCCGGGCAACCGCGGTTTCCGGGTAGTGGCGCTGGCCGGTCTTGCTGCGCTCGGCCGTGAGCAGGTTCTGCTCCTCGTAGTACCGCAGGGCCCGGGTGCTGACGCCTGTGCGGCGGGCGAGTTCCCCAATGCGCATTCCAAGCTCCATGTGATCTACGCCACAACGACTTGCCTTTGACGTCAACGTCAAGTTTTAGCGTAGCTGACATGACCCCCAGGGTTTTCGCCCGATACGTCACGGATCAACGCCGGACGCATCCTCAACCTCAAGATCACCTGACCCGCACTCGCATCGCACCGGAAAGAAGCACACACGTGACCACCCACCAGACGACCGGCCCCACCCCGACCGTGACGGTCAAGCCGATCGCGCTGCCCGCCCCCCAGCGCGGCCAGGACCTGCACGTACGCGTTTCCGCACCGCTCACTGGCACACGCCTGCCGATCGTGCTCTTCGCACACGGGTTCGGGTCCGACCTGGACGGCTACGCACCACTGGTCGACCACTGGGCCTCTCATGGGTTCGTGGTGATCCAAGCCACGCATCTCGACTCCAAGCGGGTCGCCATCGCCGCGGATGACTCCCGCAGGCCCCACCTGTGGCGCTACCGCGTGCAGGACATGAAGCGCATCCTGGATGAGCTCAAGCCACTGGAGGCATCCGTGCCCGGCCTGTCCGGCCGGGTCGACCACAGCCGCATCGTCGCAGCGGGCCACTCCTTCGGAGGCCAGACCGCCGGCATCCTGGTAGGTCTGCGCGTCACCGACCCCCAGACCGGCACCGCCGACGACCTGTCCGACTCCCGGGTCATGGCCAGCGTCCAGCTGGCCACGGCCGGCGAGGGCGGCGACGAACTGACCCCTTTCGCCCACGAGAACCTTCCCTGGCTCCGCGACCAGGACTTCTCCCACATCACCGCCCCCGGACTGGTGGTCGCCGGCGACAAGGACGATCTCCCGCTCACCACCCGAGGACCCGCCTGGACAAGCGACCCCTACACCCTCAGCCGCGGCAACAAGAGCCTGCTCACCGTCTACGGCGGCGAGCACTTCCTCGGCGGCATCTCCGGCTACCGGGCAGCAGAGACCACCGACGAGGACCCCAGCCGCGTCGCCCTCGTCCAGCAGGTCACCCTCGCCTACCTACGCCACATCACCGGCATCGACCACACCGACTGGCAGATGGCCCGATCCGTCCTCGCTGACGCCCACGCGCTGGGGCGACTGGACAGCAAGTGACCCTCGGCGGTTGAAATACACACCCAGGCACTAGTTCATGATGCGCCGCATCATGATGGCTCAGCTCCAGGACGACCTTGAAGAGGTAACCGAGCAGCTGCAGCGCCTGGGCCTCAACCTCCCCGACGACGACGTCCACGCATACATCTCCGGGCCAGCCGTGATCATCGACGCCATCGCGCTGCACTGAAGAGCACCACAGCTCACGCACTCGCGCAGCATGGGCATCACGCTCCGGCCGGGCGATCCCCCGTCGGCCGACGAGTTCCGCGCCGGCCGTCATGGACGGCAGCGAGCACCTCCTCACCGGGCGGTCGCCGGTCCGGTCCCAGGTAGCAAATCCCCTCCCCCTCGGGAGGCCTCCCTGTGTCTCTGCCGATCGGGTGCCGGCGGCTCGTCACCGTGCGCCAGCCGTACCGCTCGTCCCACACCAGCGCCGACACCGGGGCATGGAAGGACAGCACCACCGCCGCTGCGATCGCATCGTCGGCCACGTGCACCATGGCGACGTCCTGCTCCAAGTCCTCTCACAGCTCGTATGTCCGCGAGCGGGGGCTTCTTGATCATTGCGGGTCAGCCCTTAGCTAACGCGCTGGTCATCTTGGCGGACAACACGGCGCATCTGGCGATCAACGCCGCCGCCCTGAAGTGGTGGGGGTTGCGATGACGCGGTCAGCGGTTGAGCCGGGCCACCAGCACACGGTTCGCGGCGCGGGCCACTTCGAGGTCCTCGTCCCGTTCCGCGAGTTCGCCGCGAAGATCGAGAACCTGCTGTTCCAACTCGGTGGTGCGTCGTGTGAGCGTCTCGACATCGGCTGGGGCGCCGAGGCCGGAGGCCTCCCAAGCCGTCTGGCCCAGGGTTTCGGACAGACGCCGTTCGATTCGGGTGATGTGCGCGAACAGTCGCCCGTTGCGGGCGGTGAGGTTCGCGACGTCGGCCAGCCGCGACTCGCGGCTGACGTGCGTTCCGGTGGTCGTCCCGGGCGAGGGCTGGCCCGCGCGGCTGATCTGAAACGTCCGTGTGACGATGCGGGTCCCTACTCGTGTCTCCCACCACGCCTGCGCAGCCCGCCCCCATCGCCGCCACAGTGCCCAACGCGGCCGTGATGACAGCCGGGTCGCGCACGAGTACTTACAGGGAGCAGCCATGATCGGGCTTCCTTCCGGGGGTTGACGATCTCCATCAAACCCGGGGCGGTTCACTCCGGTGGACACCAGGACACCAATGATCAGCGGGAAGCATCCGATGACAACCGGGCCACGGCGACGGTCGACTCCCTACCCGCACGTCCTGCTCGGAGCCGTCGGAGCCGGCTGACGGTGTGCTTTCGGGCAATCTTCATACGTTGACCGCCACTTGGTCCACGGATGCGTCCGTCCGCGGACCAAGCCGGAGCGGGGCGGGGCGTCAGCGTGCCTTCGGGCGGGCCACGATCAGGTTCCAGGGAAACAGGCCGGGGGCGAAGGCTGTCTCGACCAGTTCGACGGTGAACCCCGCGGCGTCGAGGAGCGCTTCGAACTCCGTACGGACGCGGAGACGGCCGCCCCAGAGCGTCCAGGCCGAGAAGCTGACGATGGCCTCGTAGCCTTCGACGGCTCGGCCCGCGTCCGCCGCGTCCCGGCCGAACCAGTCCACGACCAGCAGTCGGCCCTCCGGCGCCATCGCGCTGTGCAGGTTGTCCAGGAGGCGGGCGACCTTCCCGTCCGGCCAGTCGACCAGGATGCTCTTGATCATGTAGAGGTCGGCACCGGCCGGGACGGACTCCAGGAAACTGCCGCCGGTGAACTCGATCCGGTTCACCACATCGGGGTCTGCTTCGTCGTGCAGCGAGGACCTGGCCATGTCGATCACGTGGGGCATGTCGAACAAGACGCCCTGCGCCTTGGGCGCCGCCTCCAGGACACGGCCCAGGAGGGTGCCCCGGCCGCCGCCGACGTCCATGATGCGTGGGTACGCGGTGAAGTCATGTGCTTCCACGAGTGCGTTGACGCAGTTCGTGGTGGTTTCCGACATCACCTTCTCGAAAGCCGCGCCCTCTTCGAGGTGTTCGCCATAGTAGTCGTAGACGTGTCGCCCTGTGATGTCTCCGCCGGAGCGGCCGGTCAGAACCACCTCGTCCATCTGCTCGTAGGCGCGGTTCACTCCGGGTCCCGCCGCGTACAGGACGTGCGCCGCAACCCCCGAGTCGGAGCGCAGGAGGCGGCCGCGCTCGGTCAGCGCGTACTGCCCCTCCTCGCTCCGGGTCACTAACGACTGCGCCGTACAGGCGTCGAGGAAGGATGTCAGGGCGCCTGGGTGCGCGCCGAGGGTCTGCGTGAGGTCCGCCGCGTTCCGGGGCCCGTCGGTGAGATGGTCGGCGATGCGCAGCTTCGCGAAGGCGCGCATCATCTGTGCCGCGAAGGGAGCGCTGTACAGCAGGTTCAGCATGGCCGCCTCGGCGGCCGGGGGCGTGTCCGAGGTGCTCTGCGTCATGGGGTCCCCGATCGGTCGCTGCCCGAACCACCCTGGGGAATCGGGCATTTCGACGCACGCTACGGGCCCCGCGACAGGGGTGACAAGAGGGACGAAGGAACCCGGAAGGCGATCTGAGAAGGGGAGTTGAACCTCGGACGCCCTGCGGCTAGCGTATGCGTATACCTGTAAGTATAGGAGAGAGACCGTGCCCAACAGGACCATCTACGTGGGTGAGAGCGATGTCGCGCTCTTCCGGCGCGCCCAGGAGCTGACCGGCGGAAACCTCTCGGCCGCGATCACCCGCGCGCTGCAGCGCTTCGTCGAGATCGAGGAGGCCCACCGGGAGGGCTTCGACGAGGTCGAAGTACGCGTGGGCAGCGAGGGGGTCTACCACCGCAAACGGTTCGTGGCCCGGCGGATCGCGCAGAGCAAACGGCCCGCTTCCGAGGGCCACCGGGGCGAGTGGATCGCCGTCTATCACACCAGGAAAGGCAGGTTCGCCGTGCACCGCAAGCAGTTCGACGAGGCGCCGAAGGCCGAGCACACGCCGTGGGGCGACCCTGAGGATCCCCGCTACACGATCGAGTACTGGAACAGCGTGACGGAGTTCGACAACGAGCCGGGCTGGGACCTCTCGGGCAGCGCCGAGATGAGCCTCGACGTGTACGAGCACCCCGACGAACTCAAGGCCGCCCTCCCCGACGATCTCGCGCACGCCGTGGAGGCCAACTCCCAGCAGCAGCCCGTGGAAGAGCTCGACATCTGACGCGCACCCGCACGGGGGCCCCGGGGAAGGACAAGCGAAGAACAAGCGAAGGACACGGGAAGGACAGGCGTGGCAGCCATCGAGGCAGAGCGGCTCACCCGGAGCTTTCGGCGCCGGGGCAGGGCGGTTGAGGCGGTGCGGGGCATCGACCTGCACGTGGCCGAGGGGGAGATCTTCGGGTTCCTCGGCCCCAACGGAGCAGGCAAGACCACGACGGTGCGCATGCTCGCGACACTCCTCTCACCCGACTCCGGACGAGTCAGCGTTGCGGGATGCGAACTGCCGGGACGGATCGGGCAGGCGCGCCGACTGATCGGCTACGTCGGGCAGTCCGGAGGCGCCGACGAGGGAATGCCCGTGCTCGACAACCTGATCCTCCAGGCCCGGCTGAACCGCCTGGACAAGGTCGCGGCGCGCGGTGCCGCCGAACGGACTCTGAACGCACTGGGGTTGCTCGACCTGACCGACCGGCTGCCGCGCACCCTGTCCGGCGGGCAGCGCCGCCGGGTTGCCCTGGCACTTGGCCTGGTGCACCAGCCCGCGGTCCTCTTCCTGGACGAGCCGACCCTCGGCCTGGATCCGGCGGCCCGCGCGGCCCTCTGGGAGGAGATCCGCGCACTGCGGGTGGCGGGCACCACGGTTTTCCTGACCACACACTATCTGGAAGAAGCCGACGCCCTCTGCGACCGGGTGGGCATCATCGACCGGGGTCGCATCGTCTCCTCGGGGACCCCGGCGGAACTCAAGCGAGGCATCAGCGGGGACACGGTCACCATCGCCGTCGACGAGCATGGCGGCGACCGCGTCAAGAACGCGCTGGAGGGGCTTTCCTTCATTCGGGAGGTCCGGGAGACCGCGAGGGCCGTGCGTGTGTACGTCGACAACGGCGCCGACGCGATCCCCGCCGTGGTGCGCGCCCTGGACGCACGTGGAGTCCGCGCGGTCTCCATCGGTCTGGAGTCGGCAAGCCTCGACGACGTATTCCTCAAGCACACCGGCTCCTCTCTGCGACGTGGACCCTAGGGAGGGACCCTCGTGCTACGTGACACCGGACTCGTCTTCACCTATCAGACCCGGCGGCTGCTGCGCTCGCCCGTCGTCATGGTGGTGGGCATCATGCAGCCGCTGCTGTGGCTGCTGCTCTTCGGCCCACTCGTGAAGGGGCTGCCCTCCCCCGGCCTCGGCGGGGACGGCCCTTCGGCAGCCTTCGACCTGTTCGCCCCTGGCCTGTTGGTGATGCTGGCCCTGTACGGATCGCTCTACACCGGCTTCGAGTTGATATCCGAGTGGAAGGCCGGGGTGGTCGAACGCCTGGTGGTGTCGCCCATGCGGCCCGCCGCGCTCATCCTGGGCAAGGCGCTGCGGGACGTCCTGGCGATCGGCGTCCAGGGTGTCGTGCTGATCCTGGTCGCCTTCGCGATGGGACTCGACGCCGAACTGCTCGGTCTGCCCGCGGTGTTCGGCCTGCTGGCCGTGGTGGTCGTGATGACGTCCACGTTCTCCTACGCGGTCGCGCTCGTCCTGCGCGACGAGAACCTGATGTCCCAGACCATGGGGTTCCTCAGCCTGCCCCTGCTGCTTCTCTCGGGTGTGGTGCTGCCGCTCACCCTGGCACCTGACTGGCTGCGCCACATTGCCCAGGCCAACCCCTTCTACCACGTGGTCATGGCCTCCCGGTCGGCGATGGCGGGGGACTACAGCGACGCCTCGCTGCCCATCGCACTCCTTGCCTGCACCACGCTGACCGTACTGGCACTTCGCTGGACGGTGGGCTCGCTGCGCCGGATCTGACAGACGGTCGCTCAGCGCACCGAAGCGGACTCCGCCTCGTACAGCGCCGCCGCGTACAGCGCCGCCGCGTCCTGGGCCGTGAGCCCGGTCAGAGCACGGGGCCACGAGGAGACGACCGCATGCCCCAGATCGGCGGGGTCGGCATCCCAGGGTGGGGCCGAGGCGACGCCCCAGCGCCGCAGCAGGCGTGCGGCGGCCTCCCGGAAGTCCGCAGGCCTGTTCCCCGCAGCGGCAGCTTCGGGGAACAGGCGCTGTGCCACCTGTCGCGCGCGATCGCCGTCCGCCCAGGCACACCGGCCGGGCGCGGCGATGGCGCGTTCCAGGTAGGCGGGGAAAAGCCGGGCGAGCGCCGTGTTCTTGGCCGTTCCGGTGACGGTGGCGGCGGTGTCGGCGAAGTACCAGAGCAGGAAGGCGAATGGGGATGCGCCGACGCGTGGCCACACTTCGTGCGAGGCGGCACTGATCGTCGCAAGACGAAGACGCAGGGCCGCCTTGCCCTCGTACGCGGTCGGGTCATACGCGGCACAGGCGTACGCGGACGGGGCACACGCGGAACAGGCGTACGCAGACCGCTCGGCCGCCCCCTGCCCGGCATCGCGCTGTGACGGCGGCGGCGCGAGCAGCGCGTCCGCTGTGTGCCGCACCAGCACTGCGGCCTCCAGGAGCCATGCGGACGACGAGGCGCCCATCGGATGCGGGCCCAGCAGCGGGCCGATGAGTCGCAGCAGGATTTCCATCGCGCCGGCCGCAAGCAGTGGCGCGGGCAGGGTTCCCGTCAGACACGGGTCGAGGACCGCGCCCTCGGGCCGCAACATCGCCGAGCAGACGAGCCGTGAACGCCGCCCGCCGATGGCCAGGCGCGCGACTCCGCTCGTCTCCGAGCCGGTACCGAAGGTCGTGGGGAGCGCGATCAGCGCGGGAGCCGGGCGGTACCCACGCGTCAGGAGTGCGAGCCCAGAGGGCGGCCCCAGCGCGTAGCGCGGCACGCTGCCCGCTGCCAGTGCGACGGCGAGCTTCGCGGTGTCCATGGCCGCACCGCCGCCGACCACAGCGACCGTGCGCGTCCCCCGGCGGGCGATCTCTCGTGCGACGCGCCAAGGTGCCTCAGCGCCCTCGTATGCGGGGAGCGGAAGGGCCCTACGTCCCAGGTGTGAGGCGGCGGAGCAGGCTGCGGGGTCGTAGAGGACGAGCGCTCCGTCCGCCGCCAGCCGGGCCAGTTCCGCCTGGGCCCGCTCCGCCCCGACGCACAGGCGGCGTGGACCGGCCGACTGCCACGGCAGGGCCGGCGTGCAGAGCAAGGAGGGGGCTGGGGAGGAGTCAGGCGCGCGCATGGCGACGCTGCTCGGGAGATCCGTTCTGGGCGAAGAGTGCGGAGCGCTGCTTGACGGAGAGCTTGCGAAGCACCGAGGCCACGTGGTTCTTCACCGTGTTGGTACTGATCGAAAGAGTGCGTGCTATCTGACCGTTGGTACATCGCTCGGACAACAGCCACAGTACTTCTTGCTCGCGCGCGGTCAGCGTGTGTGAATCGACCCAGGGAATCGACGCTTCCTCCTGCGGACCGATCAGCCATTCCCTGGAGCCGCACAGCGTCGATTGCACTGCCGCGGCTAATCGGCCCGGTAGTTCATTGGCATGAACCAGGCTGTCGATTTCCGCGAGATGGGAGAGCAGGACATGGCGCGGTGAGGAAATCTCACAGAAGGCGAGCACTGGAGGAGCCACATCGCGGCATTTGATCTCCCGGCACATCGCGAGGCCGACGTTCAGCGATGGCTGAGTGGGATCGGTGATGACGAGATCGACATCTCCCTTGCCCACCAGCGCCTGCACTTCCTCCGGATCACGTGCGTCAGTGAAGTGATCGAACTCGAAGAAGTCGGTGGATTTCACCAGCGCCGTGATGACACCGAGGCTACTGACCGGAGACAGACCATGGATGACGATACTCATTCACTCCCCCGTTGACGTGCTCCGCTGCTCGAACCATCGAATGTCACCGGCGCGTTGTGGTGGCGGCAGGCGAACGAGGCGTCAGACGGCCGGGACGGGTGACGGTCGTGCTGCCGCCGATCCCACAACGCGGCCGGATCTCTGCCTCATCGCCGCGGTCGGTCGGCGACACGTTCGACGGCGCACCGGTTCCAACTCTTCCTGCGGCCACGGCATCCGTGTCGTCGGCAGCGGAACGGCTACTGCTCGCAACGGCCACGGAACAACCTCCGTGAAGGTACAACCCCACTACACCACCCTACCCACACAGCGGGGCGGATTCGACAGCCCTTCTTGCCAATTTCCGGCACTCGCCATGGGCGCTTTCCGATCTCTGGTCACCCTTCCGCCTAGTCCATCGAGAACTACTTCGGACTAGTCCGGTAGGCGGGTGGTTGACCCTTGACGCGTGATGTCATCGTCCCCGAACGTGCGACAGAGTCGGGATGTTCCAACCCTGAATATGCGGAAGGGAGGCGCAAAAATGGAGAAGAGTATCCCGGGTACGCCGGAGCATTCGTCTCTGGACCTGAGTGACCTCGACGTGGAGAGCTTCGAATTCTCTGCGGACTCCGAGGGCGGTCTTGAGTCGCTGCGTATGGGCCACGGCCTGACCGAAGTCGGCGCATCGTGTTGCTGCTCCACGTCATCGTGCAGCTGCTCGACCTGACGGAACGACGCGGCCGACCCGCCACTGTGTGGGTCGGCCGTTTCCGACACGATCCGGCCGGCGTTCGCCCGGCAGCGGCTGAAAGGGAAGCATGCAGAGTCCTACGGCCCCGCGAACCCCGCCTTCCTCGGTGTGGGGAGACAGCTCACGGCCCCGGCTGCGCACCGACGCCTTGTGGGTCCCGCACGAAGACGGCGCGTTCCTGCTGTGCAACGCCTCGTCCCTGACCATCCGGGGCAAGTCGTCGTACGAGCTGGTGGACAGGATCGCTCCACATCTCGATGGGACCGTGGAGGTGGGCCGACTCGTCTCAGGGCTGGCGCCCTCTGTCGCCGAGCAGGTCCGGGGGCTGCTGCAGCGCCTGGCCGAAGCCAGATTCGTACGCGATGCGGGCCACGACCGTCCGCACGGGCTCACGGATGGTGAACTGCGCGACTATTCGGGCGAGTTGGCGTTCATCGAGTACTTCCGCGACTCCCCTGCGGCGCGCTACGAGGTGTTTCGAGAGACCCCTGTGCTGTGCGTGGGATCGGGGCTGGTCCTGGAGGGCTTGGTGTGCGCCTTGCTCCAGCTCGGCAACCGTCGTGTGACGACGCTCCTTTCGGGCCCTTCGACGTCGACGGTCGAACTCGAGGCTGCCCTCAAACCCGCCCTGGCGACAGCACGAGAGCGGGATCCGGGGATCACCGTCCGCACGGCACGGCTCCCGGCCGTCGGCGGCGTGGCCACGGAA
The DNA here is from genome assembly GCF_059026065.1 of Streptomyces sp. A18. Lineage (NCBI taxonomy): Bacteria > Bacillati > Actinomycetota > Actinomycetes > Kitasatosporales > Streptomycetaceae > Streptomyces > Streptomyces sp. A18. Next base: position 41,409 of record NZ_JBWLKL010000042.1, read on the forward strand.
GGCGGGGGCGCGGACGCCGAGTTGGCGAGCCTGCTGGGTGCGAACGAGATCGTGCTGCACTTCGGCGACGACTTCGACCCGCATCTCGCGCACCGGATCGACGCCACGAGCCGCCGGGCCGGGAAGAGGGTCCTGTACGGGGCCGTTCACGAGGACCACGTATGGCTCGGGCCGCTGTGCGAGCCGGACGCGGTTGTGCGCGCTTCCGACCTGTGGGCCAGGGCGGGCGTGACCGGGGCCGGGCGTCGCAGCGTGTTCCTCGCGGAACCCACTGCCCGGATCGTCGCGGCGCAACTGGCCTTCGCCGCGTTCAAGGAGATCACCGGGGTACCGGCCGACGACTTCAGGGAGCACGCGGTACGCGTCGATCTGGCGACCCTCGTCAGCGACGAGGTGAACCTGCGCGCGCTGGCCCTGCTCCCGACGGATCCCGCGGCCGAGGCACCCACGGCGGCCGCCGGCTGGGCCGCCGCGCTGCCGCCTCCGGCTGCCGAGAGTGCCCTGGCCTCCCGGGAGTTGAGCCGCTTGGTGGATGCGCGGGACGGGATGATCAGGGACGTGGACGAGGGAATGCTCACTCAGATCCCGCTGCACCGCTGCCGTGCCACGGTCGCGCTGCCGGACGAGGAGCCAGGCGGCACATCGGACGCCGAACGCCTCGTCGCGGTGGAGGGGGACGGGCCCGATCTGCTGTCCGCACGGGTCGCTGCGGTCCTCGCGGCAGCGGAGGCAGCGGGGTGGGCGGCCCTGGCAGCGCAGGAATCGGTGCAAGCCGTCGACCTCGTCACCGGCGAGGCGGTGGCCCTTCCGGCCGGTCGCCTCGCCTCCTGGCAGGACAACTCCACGCCGATCGCCCTGGCTTCGGCGACGGCCCGCGACGAGGCCATGGCGTGCGCGCTCGGCCGCCTCGCCGTACGGCTGCTCCGCGCAGCAGCACCCGCCCCGGGCGCGCCGTGTGCCGCGGACGGCCCCGAAGTGCCGCGCCTGCACAGCATCCTGGAGGCGGCCGGACACCGTCCCGCGCTGAGCACCGTGTGCGACCTCGGAGGATGGGCGGTAGTGCGGGCCGACTGCGGCGATGGCACGGTGGGTGTCGGCAGCGCATCCGACGCGGCTGCCGCCGGTACGGACGCGCTGTACGACGCGGTACGGGCGCTCCAGGAGGACATTTTCCGGGAGCCGTTACGGCCCGCGCCCATCGACCTCACGCTTGATGACCCGCACTTCACGGCGCCCACCGCATCCGCAGCCCCCACAGGGCCGGCGGCGGCCGCCGCGTCCCGCGCCGCGCAGTGGCTGCGGGACTGGCTGCCGCCCACGACACGGCTGCTCGCCCTGGCTCCGACGCCGCACCCGGCCCTGCGTGCCGTCGGGCGCACACACTGCGCCGCGGTCGTCCTGTCACCCGCTCCGGGCGAGGAGACGCGGTGACGGCGACCCGGCAGCGGACGAGCCCGATGATCCATGAGCTGGCCGGTCCGCCCAGTGATCAGGAGGTCCGGCGCATCGAGGCGCGGACGGCGGCGGGCACCACCGTCATCCCGCTGTGGTGGGAGCCGGGCCACATCGTGGTGGGCCCCGTCCTGGCACCGGGCCGGACGGGCTGTCTGCGCTGCTTCGTCACCCGGCGCACGGGCTGCCGCCCCGAGGCGTACCCCCGGATCGCGGACCGTGTGCGTGACGGCTCCGTGTGCTTCGCGGACCGCCACGCCCTCCTGCCCGCCCTGAGCCACGCCCTCGCCGAGCAGTGCCTGTCCCTCGACTCCCGCGAACTCCCTCCACACCGGGCGTTCCTCACGCTCGGTCTGAGCGATCTCACCGTGACACCCGGGCGCTTCCTGCCGGACCCGCTGTGCCCGGTCTGCTCGGACCTGCCCGACGACGCGCCGCCCCCGGCAGACGAATACGACATGCCGCTGCCCAAGAAGGCTCCCGCGAACTACCGCGGCAGCGACCTGCTGGCGTCCTCGGACCGGCTGCGCACCCTGTACGTGGACGAGAACGCCGGTCTCGTACGCAGGCTGCGGCGCAGCGCCCACGGGCTGTTCCCCTCCGCCACCGCGCCGACCGGGCTGCGGGTGACCACCTCCCAGGAGATCGGCTTCGGCCGGCAGACCACCTACCTGGCTGCCGAGATGACCGCGCTGACCGAGGGGCTCGAACGGTCGGCGGGCGTGCAGCCGAGCGGCCGCCGCACCGTGGTGCACGGCAGCTGGGCGCAGTTGCGCGCGGACGCCGTCGATCCCCGGCGCTTCGGGCTGCACGATCCCGAGCAGTACCTGATCGAGGGCTTCCCCTTCCAGGAGTTCGGCGAAGACCTCGAACTGTCGTGGGTCTGGGCCCGGTCCCTCGGCGAGGACCGCGCCGTACTCGTACCGGAGTGTCTCGCCTACTACGAGCCGCTCTACCGGCCGACACCGCGGCCCGCTCTCGCGTACGAGATCTCCAATGGCTGTGCGCTGGGCGCGAACCTGCCGGAGGCCGCGCTGTACGGGCTCTTCGAGATCGCCGAGCGCGACGCCTTCCTGCTGACGTGGTACAGCCGGATCGCCCCCGTCGAGGTCGTCCTCGACCCGCGCCGGGACTCCGAGCTGGCGCTGATGGTGGAGCGCATCGAGTGGCTGAGCGGCTACCGCATCCGGCTCTATGACATCACCACCGACCTAGGTGTTCCGGCCGTGTGGGTCCTCGCGGTGGACGAGCGGGAGCGAGCGGGCCAGCCACGGGCCCTGTGTGCGGGCGGCGCACATCTGGACCTGCACAAGGCGTTCCGTTCCGCACTGCTCGAACTGGCGCCCTTCACCGCAGAGTTCCCGCCCGCGTACCGCTCCCACCGGCACCTCATCGCCGGGATGCTGCAAGACCCGGGCAAGGTGCGGCACATGGAGGACCACCGCATGCTGTACTGCGCGCCGGAAGCCTTCGACCGTCTTGAGTTCCTGCTCAGCCCCCGGGCGCGGGTCTCCCTGGCCCAGGCTCAGGCCATGCACCTCCCGCCCGACCGGCACACCGATCTGCGCGAGGACCTCGCCGATGTCACACGGCGCGTCACCGACGCCGGACTCGACGTGCTGGTGGTCGACCAGACCAATGCCGACCAGCGACTCGGCGGGTTCCGCTGCGCCAAGGTGCTCGTCCCGGGGGCCATCCCGATGACCTTCGGCCACTGGGCACGGCGGCTGAACGGGCTCGACCGGCTGCTGCACGCCCCGGTGGCCCTGGGCCGATGCGCGGCACCGCTGAGCCGGGACGACCTCAATCCGCATCCGCATCCGTTCCCGTGAGCACCGAGCCGATCACAGGCGCCGCCGAGCGGTATGCGGAGCTGACCTTCGACCGCATGCCGTCGGCAGTGCCCCGCGGGTTGCCCGCCGAACCGCCGCCGTGGGTCAGGGTGCCCCACGCCATCGAGTGGGTGCGGCGGCTGCCGCCGGTGGTGCGCACCCCGTTGGTCGACTGGACGCCGTCACCCGCCCAGGCACGTGGTCCGGGGGCAGGTGCGGCGCTTGACCTCCCGGCGCTCGCCGCGCTGCTGTCGCTGGGCGCCGGCGTCTCCTGCGTGGAGTTCGGGCCCCAGTCCTCGTGGCGCCACCACCGTGTCGCCCCGTCGGCGCGCTGCGTCTTCCCCTGTTCGGTCTGGGTCATCGGGCAGGGAGACGATGACAACGATCCGGACATCGCCCGCTACCACCCCGAGCACCAGCACCTGCGCAGCCAGACCCCGTTCAGGCACAGCCGCTGGACCAGGATCCGGTGCGCAGTGACCGCGGCGCCCGGTACGACCGGTGCGCACTACGGCGACTACGCCTATCGGCTGGTCTGCCAAGAGGCCGGGCTACTGACCGGCGCACTGCTCCTGGCCGCCCGATCCTTGGGGCTGCGGGCGGCGCCGGACCTAGCTCATCGCCCGTACGCGATCGAGCGGTTGCTGTCGCTCGACGGGCAGCATGAGTGCGCGTTCACGCTGATCGAGCTGACCGGAACGGTGACCGAGGCAATCTTCCCGGCACCGGACCTTCCGGCACCTGCCGTACGGCGCCCCTGCGCGGCCCTCACTGAGCTGGGTGTCCTCTCCTCGGCGGCGCACCGCGCGTTCGCCGGTGCGCCGCCCCGCCGGAGCCCGGCGGGTGACACCGACCCCTCGGAGCCCGACTCCCCCTCCCCCTCGCGGCCCCCCTGGCAACGCTTGCGCACCTCCCGGGACTCCGGCGACCCGGGGTTCGTCCCCGCCCCCCACCCCATCGACGCCGGGACCCTGCGTCGTCTGTGCACCGCCGCCCTCACCACCGCCTTTCCCGGCCTGTGGCATGGACTGCCACAACCCACGCTGCTCGTCGCACGGCGCGCGGTAACCGGCGCTGAGCCCGGTCTGTTCCGCCATGACCAGCCCGCCCACCACGTGGCGCGACCACCCCTACCGCCGCCAGCTACCCACCAGCTCCTCCCGAGCAGGTCCCTCGACTCCTTTCTCCGGCGCTGCCAGATGGTGGCGTCGACCAACGCGCACCAAGCCCCGGCGACCCTGTTCATCGTGGCCGACCTCGACGACTGGCTCCGGCACGACGCGGCGCGTGCCTACACCGAACTGCACCTGCGCACCGGGGAGGCCGCACTGCGCCTGCTGATGGCCGCGAGCGCGGCGGGCCTGGTGGCGCGCGTGCACAACGGGTTCCTCACCGGGCCCGTACGCGACGTGTGCGGGCCTGGCCGCTGGGTCGCCCCGTTCGCCGTACTCCTGAGCCACCGGCGCCCCTCGGCGCGGTACCGCTTCGCCCTGGAAGGAGGAGTGTGACGAGCACCGTGAAAGGACTCGTGAACGCTTTGGGCACGTCCCCGTCGGACACACCCAGGTGCACGGCCTACGTCGTGCGCGTCCCCGCGTTCCCTGCCGGGACGGTGGACGCGCTGCGCTCCCCCTGCGCCGCCACCGGACTACGGCGGTGCCGGGACTCGGACAACGCGGTACGGCTCCAGGCCGCGCGCTGCTCGGACATCCTGTACGACGCGGTCGCCGCCCTCCCTCCGGGCCGCGATCGCAGCGCTCTCCTCGATCTGCGCCGCTCCCTGCACAACGGACGCGCCGCGCGTGCCCGGCGCCTCGCGGAGAAGCTCGTCCCCCTGCTGCCGCCTGCGGCGCAGCAGGCCGTGCGGGAATGGGACCGGCTCCTGGTGGAGGCCGAGCTCATACGCCGGTCGACCGAGGAGACGTGGAACAGCGAGATGGACCGCAGCGGGGCCGCCGCTGTGCGCACCGCGCTGCTGCCCGCGATCAGCCTCGAACTGCGCCGCTCCGACTCACCGTTGATCGCGGCGCTGGAGCGGGCGGAGGCCGACCTTCGGCGGGGAGAGGCACCGGACATGGACACGGCTCTGAGCGCGTACACCTTCGTGATGCGCGCGTGTCTCAAGAGCACACCCCGGGGAAGCCTCAGCGCCTGGGCGCACGGAGTGCTCCTGGACGATCCCGCCTCGGGCATGCCCGGCCCGGTGCACTCCACCGATCGCTGGGAGGGCGAACTCCGCCCGCGCGTGCACCACTCCGAACTCAACGCCTTCATCACCCTGACTCTTCTGCGCCAGCTCTCCCCGGACACCCGCCTGGTGATCAATCCGAGCGTGGTCGAGTCCGAAGGCGCCTTCTACGCGATCACCCCGAACTGCGATGCCGTACGACGTATCCGCACCGCCCCCGTGCTGCGCAAGCTGATCGACGCCTGGCCGCCCGAGGGGCGACGCGCCGCCGACGCTGCCCGAGCTCTCTTCGAGGTGACGGGATCCGGCCCGGCCCACGCAGAGCGGACCCTCACCCGTCTCGTCGACGCGGCCCTGCTCGTCAACGCCGACGCGACGCCGCTCCACCACCCGGCCCCGCTCCGCGCGGCGGCACGGCACGCAGGCGTCCGCAAGGACGCCGCCGCCATCCTCACCGAGGTAGCGGACGCCGCCGACGCTCTGACCGGCCCGGAAGCCGACACAGCCGCCCCGGCTCTGGCCCGTACCCTCAACTCCCTCAGCCACCGCCTGTCCTGGCCCTCCCACGCCCTGCGCTACGGCGCCCCCGCCTACGCCGACACCGTCCTGACGGCCGGACGGCTCACCCTCGACGCGGCGACGTGGGCGCCCCTGCGCGACTCGCTGCGCACCGTCGCTGGCTGGATAGGCCACGCGGACCCCTGGTCGGCGCCGCGCAGGCGCGCCGAGGCCCATCTGGCCGAGGTGTTCGGCCCTCACCGCCCGGTTCCGCTGGCCGTCGCACTCCATGAGCTGGCCCGCGCCGCGGGCAGCGGCGTACCCGGCATGGAAGAACTGTGGAGCGACGAGTTCCGGCTGCCTCCCGCCAACGATCCGGGGCTGGTGGGCCTGCGCCGGCTGCTGACCTCCTCGCCGGTGACCGACGGGGTGCTGCGGATCGACACCCTCCCCCGGGCGCCCGCCCGCCCCGACAGCCTCACCACCCGACTCGCCTTCTACGGACACCCCGTACGACAGGAGGGACGGCCCCGGTTCGTCGTGAACTCCGTGGAGGACGGCTGCGGCCGGGCCGACGCGCACATCCAGAGGATCCTGGACCGCATCGGCCTGAACACCGAGCAGCGCCACGCCTGGCCGGACAGCCTGCCCATGCCCCTGCGCGACACCGTGGACGTGGAAATCGGCGCGGTCGCGGACAGCAACGTCAACCTGAGAGTGCTCGGCGCGCTGCCGGAACTGGCGGTCGCTCAAGGGACGTCCGCACGAGCCCCCTCCACCGGCGGGGAGCGGATCGACGCACGGGAGTGCCGCGTCGTCCTGGGCGAGGGGCGGATGGCCCTCGCCTACCGGGGCAGGCGGCTGCGCGTCGTACCGCGCGGACGTATGGCCGACTTCCACTATCCACCCGTACTGCGCCTGCTCCTGCGCCTGTTCGGCCCGCCACCCGAACACCGCGTGCAGCCCGTCATCGCTCCCGAGGGCCAGCTCACCGATGCGGGGTGCAGGCTGGTGCCGAGGGTGGAGCTGGGCGGTGTCGTGCTGCTGCGGCGCACCGTCATCGTCGAGTCGGACCAGGTGCCCCGACGCGCCACGGGAGAGAGCCTGTTCGGCTACGCCGAGCGCATCGACGCCTGGCGACGCGACTGTTCCATTCCCGCCTGGTCATATCTGCGCGCCGTCAGCGGATCCGGCGACGACAAGCACCGCAAGCCCATGCCCATCGATCTGAACTCGCCGCTCGGCATGGTCCAGATCGACCGCATGACGCGCCGCGAAGCGCGGCGCCTCCTCTTCCAGGAAGCGCTGCCGGACGCGGCGCACGCGCCCGTGGCGGACGACGGCAGACGATGGCTCGCCGAGGTGGTGTGGGAGGTAACCCCCAGAAATGACGGACATGGCTGACGTGGCGGACATGGCTCACGTGACTGACGTAGCTGATGTGGCTGACTTCGCTCCCGCGACCGACGGCGCTACGGCGCGTGCGGCGCCGAGTTGGCTGTCCGTGCACGTCTACGCGCACAGTGACCTCGACCGGCACATCGGGCAGTTGGCGGGACTCCTCCGGGACACCGCCGTCGAAGTCGACGCCTCGGCCTGGTTCTTCCTGCGCTACTGGGAAGGCGGGCCCCACCTGCGACTGCGGGCGCTGTGCGGTACGCCCGGCCAGCGCGACCGGGCGGGGAAGCTGCTCTGTACGGCCGCGCGACAGTGGGCCGAGGGCAATCCGGAGCAGCGTCCGCTCGGCGAGGCCGAGTACACCGCGTCGTCGGCCTGGATCCGTAGCCGCGAGGAGACCGGCCGCCCCGTGGCACCGCTGCTGCCCTCCCGTACGGTGCGGGTCGAGGAGTTCACCGGCGGCTGGATGCCACGGGCGCCCACGTGCACCGGCCAGCCGCGGACACTGTCCTTCCTCACGGCCTCCAGCAAGGTCACGCTCCAGCTGCATCTGCGCCACGGCTGGCAGACGCGCACCCGGCACGCCGTCGACACGCTGCGCTCCCTGCTGGCCGCACCGCCCCCCACCGGCTGCCCGCCGCTCCCTGGCGCCTTCGCGGAGTGGGCTGACCTCCTGGCGGGCCACGAGGCTCCGGACGTACGGCACCGCGCCCGCCTCGCGCGCAACTCCGCGTGGCCGGAACCGGATCGTGCCGCCACCACAATGGCTCGGTACTGCCTGGCCGTTCCGCGCACCGACGGCTCCGCGCAAGCGCTGCTGCACGCCTGGCACACCCACTGCAACCGCCTGGGACTCAACCTGCTCGAGGAGGCAGCCGCGGCCCTCACGGCGCTGTCCCTGACGGACAAGGAGAACGGATGACCCGGCCGATCGATCCCGTCGTGTGGCAGGACCACCGGCTCTACCACCGGACCGACCCGGACGGGCTGCTCACCCATCTCGTCGCCCCCCTGCTGCGGGACGCCGCACCGTACTGCCGTGCGCGGCACTTCTTCCGGGAGTGGCAGGGCGGCCCCAACATCCGCGTCGCCCTCCTGGTCGACAAGGAACACACGGACCGCGTCGCCGAGCACCTGCGGGCCCACTGCCTCGACCATCTCGCACGCTCGCCACAGTCGGGACAGGACTCCACGCCCCACCATGCCGCGCCCGGCGATCTGGGCTCGCGCGAAGGCGTCGTGGACGATCTGCCGCCGCAGCCCGACAACTCACTGCTGGCCGTGGAGCATCGGGACCGCTCCGAGCAGCTCGGCGGCCCGGCCGCCGTCGACCTGTTCGACCGTTTCCACGACCTGTCGACCGACACCGCCCTGCGTACGCTCGGCCACTGGCGGGCACGGACGGCCGCCGGGCACGGCAGTGACCGTGCCCGAGCCGCCGTGATGCTCATGCTCCACAGCGCGATGCGCTTTCCCGGGGCGCTGAGCCTCGGCGCGATGTCGTACCGCTCGCATGTCGAGGGCGCCGTCATGGAGTCCCCTCGCCCCGATCAACTCCGCCGCGAACTGGCCCAGTTCGCCGAACGCTGGGCCCCGGCCCTGCACCCGCTCGCCGAGCAGCTGCTCAATTCCCGGAATGCGCCTACGGAGGACGACCTGCCGGGAGTACGAACCTTCCTCGACGGCGTGGAGCGACTCATACCGCACGTCCGTGTGCTGCTTGCCGCCGACAAGCTGCACCTGCCCCTGGCCGGACGCAACGGCGAAACGACCTGGGACGAGGCGCTGCTACGCCGCAGCACGTTCCACCACTCTCTCCAGCGTGACCCCCGCTGGCTCACGGCCGCGGCCCAGGACCCGGTCCTGCGACTGCACCGGGTCCTGATCAACTGGGGCTACCTGCACATGACCCGGCTCGGCGTCCTGCCCGCTCAGCGCCTCGCGCTCTGCCACCTCGTCGCGGAACTGGCCGAACAGTACACACAGGAGCGGCCGTATCTCTCTTCGGCGGCACGGGACTTGGCCGCCGGCGTCCCAGGAACGCTCGGGTTGCGCTACATACGAAAGCACCGCACCGGCGTCCACATCCCACAGGACGTCGACTGGTCGCACCTACCCGCCGAAGGCCCCGACCGGGACGGGCGCGATCTGGTCCCCCTCACGCCACGGGCCGCCCCGCTGGGGTCGGTGCTACGCCGCGTCGCAGGGGTGTCGCGGCTACGGTGCGAGGCAGGAGCGCGCTCCGGCAGCGGGCGCTTCCTCGGCCCCGTACACCGGGTGATCGCATCTGCGGGACAGCGCTACCCTGCGGAACTGCACGTGCTGCCAGGGCAGTTGCTGCCGGAGGTGCCTACCGGCCGATACGAGCCCGCTCACCACGCCCTGGCGGTGCCGCCCGCCACTGAGCACCCGCCCGTGAGCACCCCGCAGGACCAGCTCGTCGTCGCGGTGACTCCCTGGCGGACCCGTTTCAAGTACGGGGAGTTCGCCTACCGTCTCCAGTCCATGGACGCCGGGGTCCTGGTCGGCCAGGCACTCGCAGTAGCGGAGGCCGACGGGAGTCCGCTGCGGGTCCGCTACTGGTTCTCCGACGCCGCACTCGACGATCGGATCCGGGTGGACGGCACCCAGACGCGCAGCTACGCAACGCTGACTCCCTGCGCTTCCGCCATGCCCGTCATGCCCGTCATGCCCGTCACGAACGGACTCCCGCACGTTGAGTCCCGGGGCGGGAACCGGCCCACTGGCGATCCCGTCGAGGACGCCGCACGCTCGCACCACTCCCCGCCCACGACCGTCATCCCGCCGCTCCTGCCCCGCCTGGCAGCCGGCGTACGGTCCTGGACCGACGTACCCGCTCAGCCGCGACGCCCCGACGCGTGGACGGCCCGGCACACGTCGATGGGCTTCACCGCTCCCGGGACTCTCGACACCGCCGAGTTCGGGCGCCTGTTGCAGCGCGCCTGCGCACCGTACGCATCGGACCTGCCCGGCGGCGTGCCGTTCTCCCAGACGGCGTTCGTGGCCGCGATCGGCGAGGTCGAGGGAGTCGCCCCCGGCGTGTACCTCGTCTCCGACGCGGGGAGGCGGATCGGGCTGCTGCGGGCGGGTGATGTCCGTCACGCTCTCCAATACACCCTGAACAACGGGGTGTTCGACCTCCGGAACACCCCGCTGGTGCTGACCCTGCTCACCGACTACGAGGCCGCGCTGCCGCAATACGGCGACCGGTGGCTGCGGGTTCAGGGCATGGAGGCGGGCGTGGCGGTGCAGCGGTGCCATCTGTCAGCGGCGGCCGATTCGTTGGCGTGCCAGGCGCACTGCGGCTACGACCCGGACCGGCTGCTCGCCGTGCTGGGTCTTGACGACCAACACCTGGATCCGATGATCCAGGTTCTGATCGGGCGGCCCCGCCCGCCGGGACTGCACCACGAGATCACCCTGTTCTGAAGCCCGTGCCACCCCAGGGCACCCCGACCGCCGCGCAACGAAAGGCAGCCCGTCATGAACCCCACAAGCGACAGCACCGAAACCCGTGCCGCCGAGTCGCGGTGCCCCGTGGACCCCGGCGCGCCGTTCGGCGATGCCTTCCACGAAGCTCCGCAGACGGTCCTCGCCTGGTTCCGCGAGCACCGGCCGGTGGCCGAGGTGGCACTGCCCAACGGGCTGCGAGCCTGGATGCTCACCCGTGACGAAGACGTGCGGGCCGCGCTCGGCGACCCGCGGATGATCCACGACACGCGGCGCTTCCCCGAGACGTGGCAGGGTCTCGACTGGAACTCACCGGCAGGAGACATGATCTCCGCGTACGGGCGGAACCTGTCGAGCGCCGATACACCGGAGCACGACCGCTACAACTCGGCCGTCGCGGGAACGTTCACGGCACGGCGCACGGGAGAGCTGCGCCCTCGCGTCCAGGAGATCGTGGACACGCTCCTGGACGGGCTGCCCACGAACCAACCGGTCGACCTGCTGGGGCAGTTCGCCGTACCACTGTCCGTGGGTGTGATGGGCGAACTCGTCGGCGTGCCCGAGAACGACCGCCCGGACTTCCTGGACTTCGTACGCCGCACCGTGTCGATCGACGACACCCTGGACGTCGCCGGGATCCGGGCATCGGCCATGCGTACATTCGAGCTGTTGACGGGTTACGTGGCGCAACGCGCGAGCCAGCCGCACAAGGACCTGTTAGGGGAGGTCACCACCCAGGTGCGGCAGGACGGCGGCTCCGACGAGGACGTGGTGACCGTGCTCTACCACCTACTGGTGGCCGGCTTCGACACCACAGGGGCGTTCATCGGCAACATGGTGCAGGGCCTGCTCAACCACCCCCAGCTGCTGGCGTCAGTGCGCAAGGACCCGGCCCGACTGGCGTCGGCCGTCGAGGAGTTCCTTCGCTACGACGGTTCGGCGCGGATGGGAGTGTGGCGCTTCGCCGCGCAGGACGTGGAGGTGGGCGGGCAGCTCATCCCAGCCGGGAGCCTGGTGATGGTCTCGCTCGCTGCAGCCAACAGGGACCCGGCCAGGTTCGCGGACGCCGACCGGCTCGATCTGGAGCGCGACGACATCGGCGGACATGTGGCCTTCGGGCGCGGCCGCCACCGCTGCACCGGAGCCGCCCTGGCCCGGCTGGAGACAGAGGTGGCGGTGGGCACCCTCGTCCGGCGTCACCCCCGGCTGCGCAATGCCGCCGACGAAACGCTGCGACGACGGACCGTGGTCACCCTCAACGGCCTGCGCCGCCTGCCGGTGGTGCTCGGCTCACCCGTCGAAGGCTAAGAGGTCCTAACAGAAGTTGTTGATCACGTGACGTCGGCTTCGATGGTTGTTGGTCTGTTCGTGGGGAAACGACAGTCGCGGCCATGGATCGTGTCGGATGAACTGCGGTTGCTTATCGAGCCGTTGCTGCCCGATCCAGGTCCGAAGCTGGTGGAGGGCCGGCCGCAGGCCCCGGACGGCAGGCACTGTGCGGGATCCTGTTCGTGCTGCACACCGGCATCCAGTGAGAGTACCTGCCCCAGGAGCTGGGCTTCGGCTCGGGGATGACGTGCTGGCGGCGCCCGGCCGCCTGGAACGAAGCCGGTGTGTGGGACGAGTTGCACCTGGTCCTGCTGCAAAAGCTGCGGGCGGCGAAGACGCTGGACTGGTAGCGGGCGGTGATCGACTCCTCCCACGTCCGGGCCGCTCGGCCCGGCCCAAGAGCGAACCAGCCCTGTCGACCGCGCGCGACCGGGCAGCGAGCACCACGTCCTCACCGACGGCCAGGGCATCCCGCTCACGGTGTCACGGCTCGGGCCTGGGCGTCTTCCGCTACGGGGTCGAGCGCACCATCGCCTGGCTACACGGCTTCCGCCGCCTGCGGATGCGCTGGGAACGACGCGACGACATCCACGAAGCATTCCTCGGACTCGCCACCCTGCCTCATCACCCACCGCCACGTCCAACGTCTTTGCGCTCACGCCCGGTTGTTTCGGGGCTCGCCGAAACACCTGGAGTTCGGTGGCTCGTGCGGTTGACAGTGTGGGATGACCGCGATCGAAGGGGGAACGAGCGTGAAGATCAAGAAGACGGTGGCGCGCGCCACCGCGATGGCACTGCTTGCGACCGGAGGTACGGCCGTCAGCACTGCGACCGCGACCGCCGGCGCGGAGCCGGTGGAAGCCATGGGTTCATGGAAGCGCTCCTGCGCGAGGGTCGAACACCCCAAGGACAAGGATGGATTGGACCTGTTCGCGTCGAGGTACTGGAGCGGCAACAGCAAGTACAACGGATATGCCCACTTCCAGTCCTACGGCGAGGTGTGGGAGGCGGAGAACCAGACCAACGCCAAGGTGACCGTCCGCGGATACGTCAGCGGAGAGCTCAAGTTCAAGGCGGTCCTCAAGGAGAAGGGCGCCAAAGCGAGGGACAACGATTCCTTCAAGGAGGGCAAGAAGGTCAACCTCTTCGTGACGGTGCATGGCGGCCGGGGTACGAGCAAGTGCTATGGCGGCATTACCTGAGCGGAGTTCGTTCGCCGTCCGGCCTGTTGGAGGTCGCCGCGCTGATTGCGTCGACCTTCACCCGCAGCGAACCGCCCCCGCTCCCCTGCCGGTTGGCAGAGAAGCGGGGGCGGTGGTTGTTCAGGCGGGTTCGTCGGTGGCGTACCCGTCGGGCAGACCCGTTCCTCGAACCCGTGTACCCAGGTTCGGTGGATGGCCGGGGTTGTTCGTCGGTGAGGCCGAGTGCGGTCAGGCTGGTCACATCGGCGGCCGCGGCGCCGGTGCGGCTCCGATGGGTGCGGGGAGTGCGTTCCAGCGCACGATCGACACCGGTGTCGACCATGTGGGCGCCCTGGGCTACGGCAGCGGCTCGCCTGGTGGTGCTGGCGTGGCACGGGCGCTCACCCCGATACCGGTACCTGCACTCATCCTGAGCGCGCTCAATGGCTGGTGCCGGTACAGAGCGCCCTCACCCCAGTACCGGCGAACGCGCCACAGACCTGTTCGTCAACCGGGAACGGGACTGGCGGGTGCCCGGCTGCATCGAATGGTACGACGGGGGTCCACCGGTCAGGAACGAGAACGGAGAGGGCGACTGCCCCGCCAGCGACGTATGACACATCACGACAGCACTACGCCAGCCGCCGCCTCCCGCAAGGGGCGGCGGCTCGCCGCAGCCCCGGCCGGTTCGGCCGCGGCCCTGCTCGTCGCCGCAGGGTTGTGGCTCGCCGCCGGGTATCGGGCCACCAACGAATGTCGCGAGACTGGCTTCGGCATCGCCGACGCGGTGGAGATAACGGAGGACGGCTGCCAACTCATCGTCCGCTCCGAGGACGGCAGACGCCTGCGATCGGCGCCTATGCCCTCGCACGACGGTGCACTGTCGGCACTGTCGATGGTCGCGGCAGCGGCCGCCGCAATTCCGCCGTACATCCTGCTGCTACGCCGCAGACACTGAAGTCTCGGACAGGTGCGCAAGCCAGCTCGCGACCACCTCCACGAACGACGCCAGGCCGATCCCGCGGTCCACGTGACCCACCTGCTGCGGAGAATTGCGAGCTGGGCTACACCTGTCGGCGTACACACGGACGTGGCTCTGGCAAGATTTTCGGATGCTGTTGGTGATCTTCATTCGTCTCGGTGAAGTCGGATCCCGGTCTCGCTGTTGATCCGCCACCGACGATCCGCACCTCTACGTCCTGGACATCGTCTGGTCCGGAACGGATGAACGAGGTAGCCGAGTGCACTGACCGGCCGGTTCAGCGGACCCGGTCGTAGACCATGGCGAGTTCGCCCAGCTCACCGGTCTCCTGATGGGTGAGCTTCCACTTGGAAGCCGGCAGGCCGTCGTCGAACAGCCGCTGCCCGTCTCCCGCGATCTCGGGGAAGATCATGAGGTAGAGCCGGTCGATCAGATCTGCCGCAAGGAGCGGCTTGATGACACTGGGGCAGCTGTTGACGAGGATGTCGCCCTCGCCGGTGGCCTTGAGTTCGGCAACGACGTCGGCGGCCGAGGCGTTCACCATGCGGGTGTGTTCCCACGGCGCTTCGGTCAGGGTGGTCGAGAGGACCACCTTTTCCGTGTCCACCAGCCATTTCGCGTATCCGCGATCACGCGGATCGGCGTTCTCGTCCTCGGCGACAGAGGGCCAGTACGCCAGAAATCCCTCGGCGTTGATCCGACCGAGCAGCGCCGTCGTCGCGCCCTCCCAGATGCGGGTGAGCTGGCTCCGCGCGACCTCGGACGTCACGTACGGCGCGAACATGCTGAAATCGCTGGGCCCGCCAGGACCGTGGTAACGCCCGTCGAGGGAGAGGGACAAATTCGCGGTCACCCTGCGGCCGGGCGAGTCAGTCATTTCGTGCTCCTCATATCGGTGGTGTCGGTGTCGTGCCGGTCCGCGGCGAAGGTCGCCGCGAGCTTGTCGAGGCTCTGGCCGAAGCCGATCTCGATGCTTGCGATGAAGTCAGCGGAGTCGACGGTGCTGTCGGTGATCCGCCAGTGGACGTCGAGGTCCGTGACGGTGTCGGTGGGCGCAGCCCCAAGTCGACGCGGGCGGTGAAGTTGGGACTGCCGTCGGGCAGTAGTGGCCAGGATCGGTAGATGCGCCCCCACAACCCCACGTCCAATACGTGACAGCTACTGCGAGTGACCGGGGCTTCCCTGAGGTCCGGTCACTTGCGCCAGAACAGGTGGTGGGTCACGCCGCTCGGGCTGGGGACGACGTCGAGGTGGAATCGGTCGAGCAGCTCGTCGGGCGACTCCCAGAGTCGTACGCCTGACCCCAGCTTCACCGGCGAGACCGCCACATGCAGGGTGTCGACGAGATCGGCGTCCAGGAACTCCCGGATGACGGTGGCCCCGC
>NZ_JBWLKL010000043.1:0-55978 GCF_059026065.1 Streptomyces sp. A18
GTACCACTCGCATCCGCCGAGAACGACCTGCACCGCCCATCCACCGAAAGACCCCGCTGCCGCGAGAACTCCACGAACATGCCGGGCGACGCCATCACGGTCGCGCCGCCCGCGAGGGCCAGATTCGTCTCGCCGGAGCGCAGCGACTGCACCGCCATGTGCAGCGCGACGAGCGACGACGAGCAGGCCGTGTCGACCGTCACCGCGGGTCCCACGAGGCCGAGTTGGTAGGCGATGCGCCCGGACATCACGCTGGGCGTGGAGCCGGTGAGGACGTTGCCCTGGACGGACTCGGGGGCGTCGTCCATGCGCGGCCCGTACTCCAGAGCGGTGGCGCCGACGAAGACGCCGGTGCGGCTGCCGCGCAGGGTGTGCGGGGCGACGCCGGCACGCTCGACGGCTTCCCACGCGGTCTCCAGGAGGAGCCGCTGCTGCGGGTCCATGGCACTGGCCTCGCGCGGCGAGATACCGAAGAACGCGGCGTCGAACTCGCCCGCGTCGTGCAGGAATCCGCCGTGGCGTACGGAGCTGCGGCCGGGCCGGTCCGGGTCAGGGTCGTAGAGGTCTTCGGGCCAACCGCGGTTCACGGGGAACTCGCTGATCGCGTCGGTGCCTTCGGCTACCAGGCGCCACAGGTCGTCGGGCGAGGCGATGCCGCCGGGGTAGCGGCAGGCCATGCCGACGATCGCGATCGGCTCCTGCGCGTCGACCGGGGCGGCCGCCCCCCTGTCGGCAAAAGCGGCGCTGGAGCCGAGGAGTTCGGCCTCGATGAAGGAGGTCAGGGCCTGCGGGGTGGGGTGGTCGAAGAGGAGTCCGCCGGGCAGTTTGAGACCGGTCGCCCGCGCGAGGGAGTCGCGCAGTTCGGTGGACATCAGCGAGCTGAAGCCCAGGTCCTTGAACGCGGAGTGCGCGGGAACCCGGTCGTCGGGCCCGTACTCGAGCACCTCCGCGATCAGGGTGTTGACCGCCTCGGCGACCGCACGGGTGCGGGCGAGCCCATCCAGCGCGGCGATACGGCGGCCGAACTCGCCCTGCGGGGAAAGCGTTCCGTCGGTCGCGACCGGGTCGGGCGCGGCTGCCGGGGCGAGTGGTGCGCGGCGGGTGCCGTCGAACCAGTACCGCTGACGCTGGAAGGCGTATGTGGGCAGCTCGACGGCGCCGGCGCCGGTGCCCGGGTCGCCGTACACCGCGGCCCAGTCGGTGGCCGCGCCGCGCACATATGCGGTAGCCAGGGCGCGCAGCGCGGAGCGGGGCTCGGCGCGGCCCGCGCGCAGTGCGGGCACGGCGACGACGGCCCGCTCGCCGTCCGGTGCGCGCAGGCAGGCCTCGGCGAGTGTCGTCAGGACGCCGTCGGGGCCGAGTTCCACGAGGGTGCCGGCGCCGGATGCCTCCAGGGTGCGCACGGCGTCGAGGAACCGGACGGGGCGGCGGACCTGCTCGACCCAGTAGCCGGGCGAGGTCAACTGGGCGTCGGTGGCGATCGCGCCGGTGACGGCGGAGACGACGGGGATACGGGCCGACGCGTAGCTCAGTTCATTCGCGGTCGCCCGGAAGGCGTCCAGCATGGCGTCCATGTGCGGGGAGTGGAAGGCGTGGCTGACGGTGAGCCGCTTGGTGCGGCGGCCGAGCCCGGCGAAGTGGGCGGCGACCCCTTCGGCGGCCGTCTCGTCGCCGGAGATCACCAGCGCGTCGGGGCCGTTGATCGCGGCGAGGGCGAGCCCGTCGGTGAGGTGTGCGGTGACCTCGTCCTCGGTGGCCTGGACGGCGATCATGGCGCCGCCCTCGGGCAGGGCCGCCATCAGGCGGGCCCGCGCGGCGACCAGCCGGGCGGCGTCGGGGAGTTCGAACACCCCGGCCACGTGGGCCGCGGCGAGTTCGCCGATGGAGTGTCCGGCGAGCGCGTCGGGTCGCAGTCCCCAGGACGTCATGAGGCGGAAGAGGGCGACCTCCACGGCGAACAGGGCGGGCTGGGTGAAGCCGGTGCGGTCCAGGCCGTCGCCGTCGGCGATCACCTCGGCGAGCGGCCGTTCCAGGAGCGGGTCGAGTTCGGCGGCGACGGCGTCGAAGGCGGCCGCGTACGCGGGAAACGCCTCGTACAACTCGCGTCCCATGCCTATGCGTTGGGCGCCCTGCCCGGTGAACAGAAAGGCCAGTGTGCCGGGTTGTACGGTGCCGCGCACCACGGACGGTCCTGTGCTGCCGTCGGCGAGGGAATGCAGCGCGGAGTGCAGTCCGTCCTGGTCGGCGGCGAGGGCGACGGCGCGGTGGTCGAAGGCCGTGCGGCGGGTGGCCAGGGCGAGGCCGACGGCCGCAGGCTGCTGTGCGGGCCGTGCGGCGGTGAACTCCCGCAGCCGATCGGCCTGTTCACGCAGGGCGCTGTCGGTGTGGCCCGAGACCACCCAGGGCAGCACGGGGGGCGCGGCGGCCTGCGGGGGCTCGTGGCGCTCGGGGGCCTCGGCGACGACGACGTGGCAGTTGGTGCCGCCCATACCGAAGGAGCTGACCCCGGCGACCAGTTGGTCGTCGGGGCGCGGCCAGTCGGTGAGCTCCCGTTGTACGGCGAGCCCGAGTTCGTCGAGGGGGATACGGGGGTTGGGGGTCGCGAAGTTGAGGCTCGCGGGCAGGGCGCGGTGGCGCAGGCCGAGCAGCGCCTTGATCAGTCCGGCGATGCCGGCGGCGCCCTCCAGGTGACCGATGTTGGTCTTGACCGAGCCGACCCGCAGTTCACTGCCTTCGCTGCGGCCGGCGCCCAGGGCAGCGCCGAGGGCGCGGGCCTCGACCGGGTCGCCGAGCGGGGTGCCGGTGCCGTGCAGTTCGACGTACTGCACTTCGTCGGGCGTGGTGCCCGCGTGCGCGTGGGCCTCGCGGATGACGGCCTCTTGGGCGGCGGCGCTGGGCACGGTGAGCCCGTCGGTGGTGCCGTCGTTGTTGACGGCGCTGCCGCGGATCACACCGTGGACACGGTCGCCGTCGGCGAGCGCCCGGTGCAGCGGCTTGAGGACGAGGACCCCGCCGCCCTCCCCGGGCACGAACCCGTTGGCGCGGGCGTCGAAGGTGTAGGTGGTGCCGTCGGGCGAGAGGGCGCCGAAGCGGGACTCGGTCACGAGGTTCTCGGCGAGCAGGTTGAGGTTCACGCCGATGGCGAGCGCGGCGTCGGACTCGCCGGAGCGCACGCTCTCGCAGGCCAGGTGGACGGCGACGAGCGAGGACGACTGGGCGGCGTCGACGGTGAGGCTGGGGCCCTGCAGCCCGAGGTGGTAGGAGACGCGGTTCGCGATGACGCCGCGGTTCACGCCCGTCATGGTGTGCTGGGTGACGGCGTCGGTGCCGTGCAGGTAGAGCAGGCTCGTGTAGTCGTCGCGCAGGGTGCCGACGAACACGGCGGTACGGCTGCCGCGCAGTGCGGCGGGCGGCAGCGCCGCGTCCTCCAGTGCCTCCCAGGCGAGTTCGAGGGCGAGGCGCTGTTGCGGGTCCATCGCGGCGGCCTCGCGGGGCGAGACGTGGAAGAAGGGCGCGTCGAAGTCGGCAACCGCGTCGAGGAATCCGCCACGCCCCGCGCCCGCGTCCGCGCCGGACGGGCGCCCGTCCGGCGCGGGGGTGATGGCGCTGCGGCCCTCGGCGAGCAACTGCCAGTAGGCGACCGGGTCGGGCGCTTTGGGAAAACGGCACGCCATCCCGATGACGGCGATCGGCTCATGCGGTCCACCGAGCGTGTCGGCGTCGGCAGTCATGGTGTCGTGCGCGTTCCTCGCCACGTCGTGTGCCCTCTCCCCTACTGCGTTTCTTCAATGGTTCGAGACTTATCTGTTCCGTTTTCGACCGTACCGACCGCTGATTTCCCACCTCCCAATGCCCGATCACAGAGCGGTAATCGGGCGGGCACCGGGAGAAGCGGAATTACGGCAGCCGAATTCCGAGGCGGTGGCTGAAGACGTCGCGCGGGTCCCATGCCGCCTTCACCCGCTGCAGGCGCGGGTAGTTGTCCTTGAAGTACAGCTCGGTCCAGGGGATGCCGGAGGTGTTGAGGGCCGGGTCGGCCATGTCCGCGTCGGCGTAGTTGATGTAGCAGCCGTCGTTGACGCCGCCGGGCCGCGGCACGCCGCCGGTCGCGGCGTAGACGTCCTGATAAGTGGTGCGGACCCATGCGTCGTGGAGCGCGTCGTCGGCCGGGTCGGTCCACAGGGGGCAGAACAGCAGCTTCGCGAAGGAGTCCCGCTGGGCGACGACGGTGTCGCCGGGCGCCGCCTCGCTGATCTTTCCGCCGTAGCTGACGAAGAAGATCATGCCGTACGGGCCGGGGTAGTCGGCGCGAGTCAGCGCCCGGTACACGGCCTTCAGCTGGGCGTTGGGCATCACCTTTCGTACGTACGCCGACTTGGCCTTCCAGCGGGGCACGGACGCCTCGACCATGCCGGACCATTCGGTGACGGCGTACAGCCACGGTGCCCGGTAGCGGTCCCCGACGTGGTACTTCACGCCGGTGCCCTTGCTGATGGCGGCGAGGTAGTCGTCGAGCAGCCGCTCCGCGTCCGGCACCGAGGTGGCGTCGACGGTGGTGCTCATGCGGAACGAACCGGCCGCCTTGTGCGTGGTTTTGAGCTGGGTGTAGAGGAACCGGCCCGGTGAGTCGGGCGCCGAGTTCTGCGCGTGCCACTCGTTGAAGTTGCGCAGGAGGCGCGTGAAGCTCCGCTCGTCGAGGTCGCTCCAGGACCAGCTGACGTCGGAGAGCAGCACCTCGGCGGGCGGCTTGGGCAGCAGCCGCGCCGGGTCGTCGCCCTCGGCGCCGGGCGAGCGCAGCCAGTAGCGGGTGATGACACCGAAGTTGCCGCCGCCCGCGCCGGTGTGGGCCCACCACAGCTCACGGTGGGGGTCGTCGACGTCGCGGGTGGCCACCACTTTGCGGGCGCGCCCCCGCTCGTCGACATGGACGACCTCGACGGCGTACAGGTGGTCGACGGTGAGGCCCCGCGAGCGGGACAGCGCGCCGTAGCCGCCGCCGACGATGTGGCCGCCGGCGCCGACGGTCGGGCAGGTCCCGCCGGGCAGCGATACGCCCCAGCGTTTGTAGAGGGTGCGGTACACGGTGCCGAGCAGCGCGCCGGGCCCGACGGATATGGCGCGCATCTGCGGGTCGTAGTCGATCTGGTCGAGTCCCGCCATGTCGATGACCACGCGGACACCGGAGTTGGCGACGAAGTCCTCGTCGCAGTGGCCGCCGCTGCGGACGGCGACCTTCAGGCCCTTGTCGACAGCTTCCTGCACGGCGGCCACGACCTGTTCCGCGGAGCTGACGACGCGTATGTAGTCGGGCTTGCCGACCCAGCGCTGGTTGGAGCCCGATATCAGGCCCAGGTACCGCGGATCATCCGGTGTGACGTGGACCGGGGCGGGGGCCGCGGCGGCACTCCCGGCTCCGGGCGCGGTGGGTGTGGCCGCTGCCGTCGCGGCCGTGCCAAGGGTCGCGGGTGCCGCCACGGCGCCACCGGTCACCGCGGCGCGTTTGAGCAGGCCCCGGCGGGAGAATTCGGTCATGACCGCGTACCTCCATGAGACATGAGGAGTGGGAGGGGCGACGGCGGCGCGGGCCGCCCTGTCGCTCCGTACGCGGACGATTCCAGCCAGGTCCCTTCGGCCGGTAACCCGCCGTCAACACGGGCTCCGGCCGGTCAAGACCGTGGGATGGGCGGCGGAAGGGATTCCGCCGCCCACGGTCCCCGGTGGGGTGTCAGACCTTCCAGGCGCCCTTGGCGGCGGCGGAGTCCACGAAGTCGGCGAAGGCGCGCGGTGCGCGGCCCAGTGCCTGCCGCACGCCGTCGGAGACCTTGCGCTCCTGGCCCGACTCGACCGGTCGCAGGGCCGCGGCCCACAGCTCGGCGTCCACTGCCTCGACGCCGCCCGCGGTGAGCTCCGCGACGAATTCCGCCACGGTCAGGGCCGTGTAGCGGGCGCTCCTGCCGGTGGCGCCCTCGATCAGAGCGAGCGCTTCGGAGATGGTCACGGGGGCGGGCCCGGACAGTTCGTAGATGCGCTCCGCGTGGCCGTCATCGGTGAGCGCGGCGGCCGCGACCTCGGCGATGTCCTCCACGTCGATCCAGCTGGCCGCGCCGTCACCGGCCGGCAGGCGCACCTCGCCGGCGAGGACGTAGTCGTTGAAGAGGCCCTCGTCGAAGTTCTGCGCGAACCAGCCCGGGCGCAGCACGGTCCAGGCAAGTCCGGATGCGCGTACGGCCCTCTC
Organism: Streptomyces sp. A18; assembly: GCF_059026065.1. Classification (NCBI taxonomy): domain Bacteria; kingdom Bacillati; phylum Actinomycetota; class Actinomycetes; order Kitasatosporales; family Streptomycetaceae; genus Streptomyces; species Streptomyces sp. A18. The sequence continues at coordinate 6,236 of NZ_JBWLKL010000043.1, forward strand.
GGCCGCGAGGAAGCCCTCGCTGGTGGCATTGGACTCGCCGTAGTAGCCGGGGATGTCGACACCGCGCGCGGACAGCAGCACCAGGCGCCGGACGCCGGCGGCCACGGCCCGCTCCACGAAGGCGGGCAGGAGTCCCGCGGGGCCGCCGTCGAGCTGGACGACGTACACCCCTGACACACCGTCGAGGGCCGGTCCCCAGGTGCTGTCGTCGAGCCAGTCGAAGCGCTCGGCGCCCGTGCCGGAGCGGGAGGCCGCACGGGCGGGAACTCCTCGCTCGGTGAGCCGGCGCACGACGCGGCTGCCGGTCTTTCCCGTGGCGCCGATTACAAGAACGGTTGGTGTCGTCATGGTGGGGAGCATAGGTGCCCAACTGCCGTGCTCAGAGGGCCGGTTAACGGCCAGTGGGTGCGTCGTGAGGGCGCCCGGGCACCATCGGATGCGCGACCTCGTTGTCCGCGGTCGCCCTGCTCGACATGACGAATTGGGAGTTCCCGCATGACTGCCCTCACGAACAAGACAGCACTGGTGACCGGTGGCAGCCGGGGCATCGGGCGTGCCATCGCGCTGCGGCTGGCCAAGGAAGGCGCCCGCGTCGGCGTGCACTACGCCTCCAACGAGACGGCTGCCTCAGAGACCGTCGCCGCGATCGAGGCCGCCGGTGGCAGCGCCTTCTCCTTCGCCGCCGAGCTGGGTGTGCCCGGTGACGCCGACGCGCTGTGGAAGGCGTTCGACGAGCGCGCGGACGGCCTCGACATCCTCGTCAACAACGCCGGCCACCTGGCCCACGGCACGATCAGCGACGTCTCCGAGGGCGACTACGACAAGGTCTTCGCCATCAATGCCAAGGCCCCGTTCTTCATCATCCAGAAGGGCCTGGAACGGCTGCGCGACGGCGGCCGGATCATCAACATCTCATCCGGTGTCACCAAGGTCGCCTTCCCCGGCATGACGTCGTACGCCGCGTCCAAGGGCGCGGTCGAGGTGCTGACGCTGACGCTCGCGCAGACCCTCGGTGAGCGCGGGATCACCGTGAACGCGGTCTCCCCCGGCACCATCGAGACCGACCTCCACCCGTGGATGGCGGACCCGGACGCCAAAGCGGGGGCGGCCAAGTTCTCCGTGTTCAACCGGGTCGGCCAGCCCACCGACGTCGCGGACGTCGTCGCGTTCCTCGCCTCGGACGACGCGCGCTGGGTGACCGGCCAGAACCTCGACGCGAGCGGCGGTTCCGGTCTCGGCATCTGACCGCGCGCACAGCGGGAACGGCCAGGACGCTGCCCCAACCGGGCATGAACGAACGTCGCTTCCTCCACCACGGTCGCGGTGGGGGAAGCGACGTTCGTCATGCCGTGCGACGGCGTACCCTGCGGCTCGTGGCCGGTCAGGACGACTTGATGCCGAGGCCGTGGGTGAACAGGTTCTTCGGGTCCCACTTGGCCTTGGCCGCCTGCAGCCGGGGGTAACCGTCCTTGAAGTACAGGGTGCTCCAGGCGATCCCCGAGGTGTTCAGGGCCGGGTCGGCGAGGTCCGCGTCGGCGTAGTTGATGAACGCGCCGTCGTTGACACCGCCCGGACGCGGCACCCCGCCGGTGGCCGCGAACACATCGCGGTAGAACTCACGGCTCCACTTGAGGTTCTCCGCGTCCTCGGCAGCGGTGGCCCACAGGTTGACGAAGAGCATCTTGATGATCGAGTCGCGCTGCGGGGACGCGGTGTCCGCGGGCGCGAGCTTGTTGGCGGCACCGCCGTAGCCGACCATCTCGACCATGGCGGCCGGATTGTTGAAGTCACTGCGGGTCAAGTGGCGCCAGAAGGCCTTGATCTGGGCGTCGGGCATGGTCTTGCGCAGATAGGCCGACTTGGCCTTGAAGCGGCCCTTGCCCTCGAGGCCTGCGCCGATGCCCGGCCAGTTGAGGACGTTGTCCAGCCAGTCCACCCGCTTGCGGTCGTCGACGCGGTACGTCAGGCCGGTACCGGCCACCATCGCGGCCAGGTAGGCGTCGAGCAGCTTGTCGGCGTCGGGGGCGCTCGCGTCGATCTGCGTGCTCATCGCGAACTCGCCGTAGGAGCGGTGCCGCGGCTTGAAAGCGCTCCACAGCTTCGCGTACGGCGAATCGGCGGCGCAGTTGGCCGCGTGCCAGCGCGTGAAGTTGCGGAGGAGGCCGGTGAAGGCGGCCTCGGTCATGCCGTTCCAGGAGAAGGCGATCTCCGAGACGATCAGCTTTTTCGGAGCCTTGGGCAGGAGCCCGGCGGGGTCGGTGCCGGTGGCACCGAGGGCGCGGAACCAGTAGCGGGTGACGATTCCGTAGTTGCCGCCGCCGGCGCCGGTGTGGGCCCACCACAGCTCGCGGTTGGGGTCATTCGTCTCGCGGGTGGCGACGGTCGTGCGCACCGTCCCGGCGCGGTCCACGGTCACGATCTCGATGGCGTACAGATGGTCCACGCTCACGCCGTGCGAGCGGACCAGGGGGCCGTATCCGGCTCCTGCTATGTGGCCGCCGAGCGCCACCGTCGGGCAGGTGCCGCCGGGCAGCGTGACGCCCCAGTTGTCGTACAGGTGCTTGTAGACGCCGCCCAGTTGGGCTCCTGGCTGCGCGGCGATGGCGCGGTGGGTGCTGTCGTAGCCGATGTCCTTCATGGCCGAGATGTCGATGAGGACACGGACGCCGCGGTGGCTCGTGAAGTCCTCGTAGCAGTGGCCGCCGCTGCGGACCGCGAAGCGCAGGCCCTTGGCGAGGGTCTCGCGGACGGCCTGGGCGACCTGGGCGGTGCTGGAGGCGACGAGGATGTAGTCGGGGGTGCCGACCCAGCGGGCATTGGCCCCGGTGACCAGCTCGTCGTATCGCGGGTCGGTCGGCGTCACGGTGATCAGTTCCGGCCCGGCGATCGTCTCGGCCGCGCTGCGCTCGGCGAGGAACGGCGCGCCCGCCCAGCCGCCGAGCGCGAGCGCCGTACCGCCGACCGCGATGCTGCTCTTCTTCATGAATACCCGGCGAGAATGATGGCTCATTACCATTACCTCCATGAGGCTCGGATTCCAGAAACGTTTACGCATGGGGGATGGAATGCGGACCGAGCGGGTAGACAAAGAGAGGAATTGCCCCCGTCGCGCCGGGCATTGGCGCGTTCTTACCCCCGTGGCTCGCAACGACACCGGACCGTACCGGCCAGAATTCACAGCGGGCTCATCACGCGCTAATTCCGTTTGTGGAGGACCGCCGGGAGCACCACGAAGCTCCGTTGCGGTAAGGCGACTCGGGACAGTCGCCTTACCGCAACGGAGCTTCGTGGTAGTGGGGCCAGGCCTCAGGTGAGGGGGGCGAACGCCTCGCCGTCCGTGTCCCGGATGACGGCGCAGACATCGCGCAGCGCCGCCTCAAGCCGGTCGATCTCCTCGTCCGTCACGTATACGGACGGCTCGAAGCGCAGGGTGTTGACCGCGCTCGACGTCGGGAAGACGCGGATGCTGTGCGCCCGCAGGATGTGTCCGGCGACGTAGTAGCCGAAGTACCCGGTCGCGACGGCCTGACGCAGCGCCTCCCCCGGCGCGCGGGCCTGGTCGTGGAACTCCAGGCCGAGCATCAGACCCCGGCCCCGCACGTCCTTGACCACGCCGGGGAAGTCGGCCCGGACCGAGTGCAGCATGGCGAGCAGCCGCTCGCCGCGCTCGGCCGCCCGCCGGTAGACCGCGCCGTCGTCCGCCTCCAGGATGTCCAGAACCTTGTGCGCGATGAGGCAGGAGAAGCTGTCCTTGGCGAAGGTCGAGCTGTGCGACAGTTCGAACTCGGGGCCCCGGTACAGCGGTTTGCGCACCAGCATGACCCCGGCCTTGGCGATGCCGCCGCCCAGGCTCTTGGCCAGCGTGTAGTAGTCGCCGCGCAGGCCGATGCGGGTGGCCGCGAGGAAGGATCCGGTGCGGCCCATGCCGCTCTGGATCTCGTCGACCACCACCGGGATGGAGCGCTCCGCGCAGACCTCCTGCACCTCACGCGCAAACTCCCGGCTCAGCTCGTGGATGCCGCCCTCGCCCAGGACCGGCTCCAGGACGAAGGCCACGAGCAGCGGGAAGTCACGCTCCGCGAGGCGTACTTGACCGTCTTCCACGGTCGGTACGAGCAGCTGGGCGCGCTCCTCGTCGATGACTTTGCGCAGGGTGCCGGGCCGGTCGCGCGCCACGAACCGGGCCTGGGCGGCGAGGGCCCGATACGGCAGGCGGTAGTGCGGGTCGTCGGTCAGCTGCACGCTGCCGGCGAGCTTGCCGTGGTAGGCGCCCTCGGGGGCGAGGTACAGCGGCGGGCGGGCCAGTTGCGCCGCGTTGTGCCCGCGTACCTCGGTGACGAGCGCGTCGATCGAAGCCGCGAGGGCCGCGGGCACCGTGGCGGTGCCCGCAGCGACCCGGGCCACCACCTCCGTCAGCTGTCCGTCGATCTCATCGGTCAGCTCCGCAAGGCGCAGTCCGCGGTCGAGTTCAGCGTGTTTCATGGCCGCCTCGACGGCCTCCGCCCCGCTGTTGGCGAAGATCGCGTAGAACTCTTCGTCGTCGCATCGCTCGCGCCGCAGGACGCGGTTGAGCGCGGCCGCCAGGTCGCCTGCGTAGGGATGCCGGGAGAACTGGGCGTGTGCGGGGGTCTGTTCGTCGAGGAGTCGCTTGGCGTACGCGGTGATCTCGGGGTTGTTGTGCCCGAGCATCAGTGAGCCGTAGCCGCCGACGTAGTCGAGAACGGCGACCTCTTCGCCGTTCTCGCCACGTCGGTAGAGGGTGTTGCCCACGCCGCGTACGTACTCGACGTCCAGGCCGCAGGCGGCCAGCTCGGCGAGGATGAACGGCTCGGACAACTTCACTGCGGCGATCGTCTGTTCGGCGCCCATGCGGCCCTCTCAGGCCTGTCGGCCGGCCGGCTCGGCGGCCTCCGCGACCGCGGCTGCCCGGGCCGCTTCGACGGTGTCGGCGGGCGGCGGCCCGACGGTGTCGTCGGGCTCGGCGGGGGCGGCCGTGCCGATGGCGGGGATGCCCCGCAGCAGCGTGAGCACCACCACGGCCGTGAGCACCGCGATGCCGGCGCTGACCCAGGCCGTCGCGTGGAAGCCGGCCGTGAAGGCGTCGCGGGCCGCGGCGAGCAGTTCGTCACCGGGGCCCGAACTCAGCTTCTCCGCGGCGGCGGTCGCGCCTCCGACGCTGTCCCGCGTGGCCTCCGCGGCCTCGGCCGTGATGCCCGCGGGCGCGGTGTCGGCGACCTCGCCGCGGTAGACGGCTACGGCGACGCTGCCGGTGCCTGCGATACCGAGGGCCAGGCCGAGGTCGTACGCGGTCTGACCGGTGGCGGCGGCCGAACCGGCCTTCTCCGGCGGGGCCGCGCCGACCGCGAGGGCGGTGCCGAGCACGCTGATCGGGGCCACCCCGAACATGATGACGGTGAGGCCCATGGCGGCCGGGACGATGCCGTCCTTGTCGGGGCCTGCTTGCGCACTCAGCCAGAAGCCGACCAGGGTGATCACCAGGCCGCCCGCGATGACGAGGGCGGGCCGCGTCCGCCTGGCCAGGACCGGCGTCAGCTGCGAGCCCACGATGAGCCCGGCCGCGCCCGGGAGGAGCCATACACCGGCCATCAGCGGGCTGAGTTCACCGGCGACCAGGAGGTACTGCGGCACCAGGTACTCGACGCCGTTGAGCGCCATCATGCCGAACAGGAGCGTGAGCAGCGCGCCCGTGAAGGCCCGGTTGCGGAAGAAGCGCATGTCGAGGAACGGCGACTCCAGGTGGTTCTGCCGGCGTACGAACACCAACGCGATCACGACACCGATCACCATCGCGGCAATGTTCGCGAGGGACGCGCCGTGCTCCGCGGTCTTCTTGATGCCGTACACGATCGGCAGGATCGCGGCGAGGAAGAGGACGACGCTGGCGAGGTCGAGGCGCCCCGGGTTCGGGTCGCGGTACTCGGGCAGCAGCACGGGCGCGAGGAGCAGCGGCACCAGCATCACCGGCACGCCCATCAGGAACACCGAGCCCCACCACCAGAATTCGAGCAGCACACCGCCGACGACGGGGCCGATGGCGACGCCGAGGGAGAGCGAGGTGACCCACATGGCGATGGCCGTGGCCCGCTGCTTGGCGTCCTCGAACATGTGGCTGATGAGGGAGAGCGTCGAGGGCAGTACGGCCGCGCCCGCGATGCCGAGCAGCGCGCGGGCCGCGATGAGCATCCCGGGGCTGACCGCATAGGCGGCGAGCAGCGAGGAGGCGATGACACCGAGGGCGCCGAAGATCAGCATCCGGCGGCGGCCGATCCGGTCACCGAGTGTGCCCATGACCACCAGGAAGCCGGCGGTCATGAAGCCGTACATGTCGGTGGTCCACAGCACCTCGGAGCTGGTGGGCTGCAGGTCGGCGGAGAGATACGGCGTCGCCAGCCAGAGCACACCGAGGTCGGCGGTCATCAGGGTGACCGGGAGCAGGAGCACGATCAGGCCGAACCACTGCCGAGGGCCGGCGCGCAACCCCACCGCGGAGGAGGTGTTGGAGGACATGGGGGTTTCCCTTTCTTGATGTGGCCGCACAGCCGGTTCTCGAGGTGACGGCTCAGCCGGAATGGGTGCGGATGCGGTCGAGGATCTCGGCGGCCACCGTCCGCGGGTCCTGTTGTGGCTGCCAGTGCGAGGTCTCCTCGAGCGTCACGAACCGGTAGGGCCCGGTGACGTACTGCGCGGTCCGCTCGGCGGCCAGTTCGCTGACGGCCGGGTCGGTGCGGCTGTAGACGAAGGTGGTGGGCACAGCGACCGGGCCGAAGCCGAAGAAGTCGGCGACCAGGTCGTTGGCCCGGTACCAGTTCAGGGCCGCGTCGAGCGTGCCCGGACGGGTGTGGGTGGTGACGTAGCGCTCGATCTGGGCGTCGGTGAGGATGCCGTCACCGAGTTGCGTGAACCAGTTGTGCAGTTCGGTGGCGCCGTCGGCCAGGAAGTGGTCGGCCGCTCCGGGTGACATCAGGAACTTCACGTAGGTGGAGCTGCGTTGCTGCTCCTCGTCGACGCGGTAGGCGACCTGGTAGGCGTCCATGTGCGGGATGGCGAGAGCGGTGAGCGTGCGTACCCGATCGGGGTGTTTGGCGGCGAGCCACCAGGCCACGATGGCGCCCCAGTCGTGGCCGACGACGTGGGCGGTCTCGATGCCGAGGGCGTCGAGGATGCCGAGCGCGTCGGCGGCCAGGTGCTGAAGGCCGTAGGCGGGCACGTCGGTGGGACGGGCGCCCGGCGAGTAGCCGCGCTGGTCGGGTGCGACGGTGCGCAGGCCGGCCTGGTGCAGGAGCGGCGCGGTCTCGGTCCAGGACTCCTTGTTGTGCGGGAAGCCGTGCAGGAGCAGCACCGGTTCACCGTCGCCCGGCCCGTCCACCTCGACGTCGAACTCCAGGACGTCCAGCTTGATCTGATGGGTCGTCATTTCTGGACCGTCCCGGCCAGGACGGCCTCGATCTCGGGGGTGTGCAGGACGGAGGGCGGATCGACGAGGCCGATCACGCGACAGTAGGCGCGGGCAACGGCGGCGTCGCGGGAAGCGGCCTCCTGCACCTGTGCGATGAAGGCGTGCGCCTGCAGCACCTCTTCGGTGCGCTCACCCTCGACCTCGGGGAAGCTGAGGTCGGCTCCGACCGCCATCTCCCAGCAGCCGTCGATGGCGTCCTGGGCGAGGTCCTTGAAGTACGGGATGGGGTCGGGCCTGTGAGTGTCGGCGAGGTGGCGGCGCAGCACCAGGGAGCCGAGCGCGGCGACGGTCATGCCCTGGGCGTAGCTCGGGTTGAAGCTGCAGACGGCGTCGCCGATGACGAGCAGCCCGGCCGGGAAGTCGGTCATGCGCTGGTAGTGGCGGCGCTGGTTGGCCGGGAACTTGTAGGCGACCGGGTCGTCGATCGGCTCTGCGACCTGGAGCACTTCGTGGATGTCGGGGGCGGCCAGGGACTTGATGAAGTCGTGGAAGCCCTCGGGGTCGGTGGGCGGGTGGTCGCCGAGGATGCCGTAGGCCGTGACGATGGCGCGGCCGCCCTCGATCTTCTGGCAGATCGCGCCGCGCGGAACTACGGCGGAGGCGACGGTGTTGATGGAGATATTGCCCTCGAACGCCTCGTCCGGAATCCGGTAGAAGCGGGTGGTGTAGCCGAGGCCGATCTTGTGCTTCTCCTCGGGGACCGCCTCGTAGCCGAACTCCTGCAGCCATACGGGGGTGCGCGAGCCGCGCCCGGTGGCGTCCACGACCAGGTCGGCGTGGACGGTCTCCTCGGTGCCGTCGCGGCGGACGACGACACCGGTGACGGTGCGGCGGTCCTCGCAGGTCTCCAGGCGCAGGATGTCGGTCTGCTGAAGGAGGCTGATCTCGGGCAGCGCGAGGACGCGCTCGCGCACATGCCGCTCCAGGAGGGGGCGGCTGAGGGTGAGCACCATCAGGTCGGAGGCGGTCTTGTGCAGCCGCTTGCCGTTCATGATCCAGCGGACGTCGTCGGCGACGTCACCGCTCTGTGCGCCGGCGCGCTTGAGCTCCTCGGTGATGCCGGGGAAGTACTCCTCGGCGATCTGCTGGCCGCGGGCGAGCAGCCCGTGCAGATGGCCCCCCTGGGGCAGGCCGCGACGCAGGTCGTCCGGGCCGGTCAGTTCGTCACGGTCGACGACGACCACTTCCGCGAAGGTCTCGGAGAGGGCACGGGCGCAGAAGAGCCCCGCCAGACTGCCGCCGAGTATGATCACGCGCCCTTCGCGTTGCCTGGTCATAGTGGTCATCTCTCCTCGGTTTCGCACTGCGCGCCGCGACGGCACCGGCGCGGTGAACGGGAAGGTGAAATAGGAAGGTGCAAGGGGCAGCGGGAGGGCACTGTCACCACCGCGTGCGCCCGTATCGACGTTAAGGGCGGCTGTTCCATCGCCCGCCCATTGCACGGCAATGCGGGGGTCATCGAGCGGTGGCCTCGCCTCGCGGGCGGGCGCGGGTGCGGGTCGGCACGGCGTGAGCGTGGGCGCGGGTCAGCGCAGCGCGGCCGCCCGCCAGTCGGTGAGCGCCGTCTGCGCGGCCACTGGCAGACGCCGGGCGACGACGGTGAGGAGGAGACCGTCGTGGTGTGCCCAGCGGCCTTCCGCCCGGGTGATCTGGGGGGCGTGCGGACAGTGCAGGGCGGCGGTGAAGACGGGGCTGTCGGCGCTGAAGGAGATGACCGCGTCGCCGAAGTCGGGGCGCTGCCCGGTGAGCGGGTACCAGCTCTTGTAGATGGCTTCCTTCATCGAGAACAGCAGCCGGTCCCAGTGGATTTCGGGCTCGGTCCGCGAGCAGCGCTTGATGAGGTCGAGCTCCTCGCGGATGGCGATGGACTCCAAGACGCCTTCGGGCAGCGGGCCGTTGGTCTCGGCGTCGATGCCGAGCGTGTTCACGACGGAGGTGCGGGCGAGGGCCACGGCGCGGTAGCCGTTGCAGTGGGTCATGCTGCCGATGACGCCGTCGGGCCAGCGGGGCGCGCCGTGCTGGTCGGGCAGGACGGGCCCCGGCGGGAGGCCGAGGCGGGCGAGCGCACGGCGCGCGCAGGTCCGCACGGTGGTGAACTCGTCGCGCCGCTTGTCGACGGCGTTCTTCACGAGTTCGGCTTCTGCCGGGTACAGCGGCGCGTCGGGCAGGTCGCGGGTGGCCTCCTCCGCGACGACGCCGGGCGGGAGTATGTCCTGGATCATGACTGGTCAGCCTTCGGTGCGGTGGTCGGGGAGGATGTGGCGCAGTCCGGGACTGGGGTGGCCGGGGCGGCGCCATTCGCGCGGATAGCCCACGGACACCTCCTCGAAGCGCACTCCGTCGTGCCAGGTGACCCTGGGTATGTGGAGGTGCCCGTAGACCACGGCGCGGGCGCGGAAGCGCCGGTGCCAGTCCGCGGTGCGTACGGTGCCGCACCACTGCGCGAACTCGGGGTGGTGAAGGATGTCGGTGACCTCCCGGACCAGGGGGAAGTGGTTGACGAGCACCGTGGGCAGCTCCGGGTCGAGGGCGGAAAGGCGCCGCTCGGTCTCCTCGGTCCGTGCCTCGCACCATGCTTCGCGGCTCGGGTAGGGGGCCGGGTCGAGGAAGAACTCGTCGGTGCACACCACGCCCTTGTCGTACGCGACGGCCAGGGACTCCTCCTTGGTCGTGGTGCCGGGGGCGCGGAACGTGTAGTCGTACAGGACGAACAGGGGCGCCACGGCCACGGGGCCGCCGGGCCCTTCCCACACCGGGTAGTCGCACTCGGGCGTGTGCACGCCGAGGCCGCGGCACAGTTCGACGAGGAGGTCGTAGCGGGCCTGGCCGCGCAGCTGGATCGGGTCGTCGCGGGGCGTCCACAGCTCGTGGTTGCCCGGGGCCCAGATGACCTTGGCGAAGCGGTTGCTGAGCATTTCGAGTACGGAGGCGATGTCGTCGTACATCTCGCCCACGTCGCCCGCGACGATCAGCCAGTCGTCGTCGCTCGTGGGGCGCAGCCCTTCGGCGAACTTCCGGTTGTCCTCGTACACGACGTGCAGATCGCTGATGGCGAGGAGGCTGCTCCGGGACCGGCTCATGCCTACTCCTTGATCTCGCAGATCGCGGCGCCCGAGCTGACGGCGGCGCCGATCTCGGCGGCCAGGTCCTTGACGGTTCCCGACTTGTGGGCGTTCAGGGGCTGTTCCATCTTCATCGCTTCGAGGACGACGATCAGATCGCCTTCGGCGACTTCCTGGCCCTCTTCGACGGCGATCTTCACGATGGTGCCCTGCATCGGCGAGGTGAGGGTGTCGCCCGAGACGACCGGGCCCGCCCTCCTGGCGGCGCGGCGCAGCGGCCGCGCCCCGGCGGCCAGCCCGGTACGGGCCAGCTGCATGCCGAGCGCTGCGGGCAGAGACACTTCGAGGCGCTTGCCGCCGACCTCGACGACGACGGACTCGCGGCCGGCCTCGTCCTCGTCCACCTCGGCGGGGGTGGCCGCGAAGGGCTTGATGTCGTTGCCGAACTCGGTCTCGATCCAGCGGGTGTGGACCGTGAACGGGTCGGCGGAGCCGGTCAGTTCGGGTCCGAAGGCCGGGTCGGCGACGACGGCCCGGTGGAAGGGGATGGCGGTGGCCATGCCCTCGACCTTGAACTCCGCGAGCGCGCGGGCGGCGCGCCGCAGGGCCTGCTCACGGGTGGCGCCGGTGACGATCAGCTTGGCCAGGAGTGAATCCCAGGCGGGGCCGATGACGCTGCCGGATTCCACGCCCGCGTCCAGGCGGACGCCGGGGCCCGACGGCGGGTCGAAGAGGGTGACGGTGCCGGGGGCGGGCAGGAAGCCTCGCCCGGGGTCCTCGCCGTTGATACGGAACTCGAAGCTGTGGCCGCGGGCTTCGGGGTCGCCGTAGCCCAGGGCCTGACCGTCGGCGATCCGGAACATCTCCCGGACCAGGTCCAGGCCGGTGACCTCCTCGGTGACCGGATGCTCCACCTGCAGACGGGTGTTGACCTCCAGGAAGGAGATGGTGCCGCACAGGCCGACGAGGAACTCGACCGTGCCCGCGCCCACGTATCCCGCCTCGCGCAGGATGGCCTTGGACGCGCGGTACAGCTCCGCGTTCTGCTCCGGGCTCAGGAACGGCGCCGGGGCCTCCTCGACCAGCTTCTGGTGACGGCGCTGAAGGGAGCAGTCGCGGGTGGAGACGACGACCACGTTGCCGTGGGTATCGGCCAGGCACTGCGTCTCGACGTGGCGTGGCTTGTCGAGGTAGCGCTCCACGAAGCACTCCCCGCGGCCGAACGCGGCGACCGCCTCACGCACCGCCGAGTCGTACAGTTCCGGCACTTCCTCCAGGGTGCGGGCGACCTTCAGGCCGCGTCCGCCCCCTCCGAAGGCAGCCTTGATCGCGATGGGCAGGCCGTGCTCATGGGCGAAGGCCACCACCTCGTCCGCGCCGCTGACCGGATCCGGCGTGCCCGCGACCAGGGGTGCCCCGGCCCGCTGGGCGATGTGCCGGGCGGCGACCTTGTCCCCCAGGTCCCGGATCGCTTGCGGAGGCGGTCCGATCCAGACCAGGCCCGCGTCCAGGACCGCCTGCGCGAACTCGGCGTTCTCCGACAGGAAGCCATAGCCGGGATGGACGGCGTCGGCACCCGAATCCTTGGCGGCGGCGAGCACCTTGGCCATGTCCAGATAGCTGGCGGCCGGAGTGTCACCGCCCAGGGCGAACGCCTCGTCCGCCGCGCGCACATGGAGTGCGTCGCGGTCCGGGTCGGCGTAGACGGCCACACTCGCGATTCCCGCGTCCCGGCACGCCCGGGCCACACGGACAGCGATCTCGCCTCGATTGGCTATCAGCACCTTGCGCACTATGACTCGCTTTCAGGCGGTTTCAGCGATACAGCAAGGGCGAGGGGCCGCCGACGCCGTCGGGCGCGCGAAGTGGTGGCGTGCCGACAGATCCCCCGCATGTACGCCGCCGGACCGGTAACCGCGATCAGGCGGTACTCGACTTCACGCTAGCCAGCCCCGCCCAGCAGGCGGTCATCGCCCGGAAATCCCCGGGGCCCGAGCGCGGGGAGAGGCGGATTACCGGCCCGTGAGCGCCGTACGCGCAGGTCCGGGCATGCGCCGGTGCGGAGGGCACACTTCCCGAAGTCTCCTGGGGCGCAGGAAGGTTGGGGCCGCTCCCGGTGCCGCTGGTCTACAACGGTAGCGAGCCTGGCCGAGAGGAGTTCACGATGCACGGGACACGTGCCGCTGGATCACGTCACCGCACGGGTGGGCGAGCGCACCCGGGTGAAGAAGTACGCCGGGGGACAGCATGATCGGCCGTCGTGGGTTCCTCGGGGCGGCCGGTGCGGCCGGCGCCGCCGTCGTGGTGGGTTTTGATCCGCTGGGCCGTGTGTGGGTCACCGAGGCCGAGGCGGCGACCGTGCCGTTCGCCGGCGTCCCGGCCCTCGACGGTGAGCTCGCGCTCGACGACGCGGCACGGGACGGGGCCGCCACCGACCTCGGCAACATCGTCTTCCACCGGCCCCGTGCGGTGCTCCGTCCGGGTTCGGTGCGCGACATCTCCGTGATGGTGCGGTTCTGCCGGGTGCACGGCTTGACCGTCTCGCCCCGCGGGCAGGCGCACACCACGTACGGGCAGGGCCTGTCCGACGGGCTCGTCATCGAGAACCGGCATCTCGACCGGATCCGCCCGCTGGGCCCCGATGCCGTCGAGGTGGACGCCGGGGCCAGGTGGCGGGAGCTGGCCGAGGCCGCCTACGCGCAGTCGCCGCGGCGCACGCCGCCGGTCCTGACCGGCTACACCGCCCTGTCCGTGGGCGGCACGCTGTCCGTCGGCGGCATCGGCGGCATGGTCGGAGGTCTGCACACCGGCCTTCAGGTCGATCATGTGCGGGAGCTCGAAGTGGTCACCGGGACCGGGGAGATCGTGCGCTGCTCCCGCGAGCGCAAGGCGGAACTCTTCCACGCGGTGCTCGGCGGGCTCGGCCAGTGCGGTGTCATCACCAAGGCCGTGATCGAGCTGGTTCCCGCCAGGGAGCGCGCCCGCACCTACACGCTGCGGTACGACGACAACGCGGCCTTCTTCCACGACCTGCGGACGCTTGTCGAACGGCCGGGCGTCGACCACGTCTACGGCGAATTCGTCGCCCCGGGCACGTCCCCCACGTACAAGCTCTATGCGGCGGTCCTCCACGACCGGTCCGCGCCGCCCGACGACGCGGCGGTCACCCGCGGTCTTTCCGCCACGGCGGAGATCGCGGACGCGGACTATCTGACGTATCTGTTCGCGATCGACGAGGCCATCGACGCGGTGCGGGAGTCCGCGAACTGGGACCGCCTGGTCAAGCCCTGGCTGGATGTCTGGCTTCCGGGCTCCACCATCGAGGACTACTTCGCCGAGATCATGCCGACGCTCACCCCGCGCGACATCGGGCCCTTCGGCGCCGGTCTGATCTATCCGCAGCGGCGGGCCCACACGACCAGGCCGTTCCCACGGCTCCCCGAACCGGACGGGTCACCCTGGGCGTATGTCGTCGACCTCAACACCGTGTCCGAATCCACGGCTCCCGACGAGGCGTTCGTGACGGAGATGATGGAGCGCAACCGGCGGCTCTTCGCCCGCACCCGGGCGCACGGAGGGGTGCTCTACCCGATCGGCTCGGTGCCGTTCGCGGCGGACGGCTGGCGCACCCACTTCGGGGCGGCGTGGCCGGCCTTCCGTGCGGCAAAGCGGCGCTACGACCCCGGTCATGTGCTCACCCCGGGGCCCGGCATCTTCGACGGCGCCTGAGCTGTGGCCTTATGCGTTCCGGGAGCGCTCCTGTGGAGCGTCTGACACAGCCCTGAAAGAGTTCTGACTCTTCTGCATTGAGGCTTTACGGGAGCCGAAGATAGCTTCTCGTAATCTCGCCGTCCCTGTGTCCCGCGGAGCGGATATGCCTCTGAGTGAAGAAATCAGCGAAGAGATCAGCGAAGAGAGTACCGGCGTCGAATTCGCGCCCAGGATTCATCACCTGGGTGTGCAGACGGACGATCTGCGCAACTGCCTCGACTGGTATGTGGAGTTCTTCGGCGCGGAGGTGAAGTGGGACCTCGACCGGTTCTCCGAGCTGACGCGCAGCCGGCTGCCCGGTATCGGAAAGCTCGTGGAGGTCGCCGTCGGCACCGGCCTTCGGTTCCACCTCTTCGACCGGTCCGCGCACAGCGGCCGGGTGCCGGACAGCGAGGGGTTCCAGTTCCAGCACGTGTGCCTGCAGGTGGATGGCCCCGCGCAGCTCGACGCCGTGCGGCGCCGGTGGTGGCGGCTGCACGACTCGGGGCGCTTCTCGTTCGTACGGGACGAGCCGCCGACCCCGGTCGTCGTCGACGACGACGGTGTACACAGCCTGTATCTGCTCGACGTGAACGGCCTGGAGTTCGAGTTCACTCATGTGCCGGACGGCCCCCGATGAGCAGCGGCGCATGGGATTTCGGGGACTTTCCCTACGGCCTCGAAGCGCTGGTCATGCCGCCGGTGCCCGGCACCCGGGGGGCACCCTCGCAGCCACAGCCACAGCTACAGCCACAGCGACCGCAGCCGCTCGTGACCGTACCCGACGGCGATCCGGAGCTGATCTCCCGCGAGGTGCGGCTGCTCACCGGCGCCGTCCCCACACTCGTCACCGACGCCGCGCCCGTGCACGGCCTCGCCCCCGCCCCCGCGTACGACCAGCTGTTCTGGTTCCGCTGGATCACCGGGCACCAGGCGACCTTCGCCCTGTGGCGGCTGATGGGCGGACTGCTCGAAAGCACGGCGGGCGCCGCCGGGCGGGCGGAGGATGGCCCGGACGCGGCGGCGGTCAACGCCCTCGAGGCGTATGTGCACGCGTACTGCGCGCTGCTCCTGTACAGCGGGTCAAGTCCGCGGCGGGTCTACCAGAGCCTGATCCGGCCGGTGATGTTCCTCCAGCACCGCGGGTTCAGCGGCACCTGGGCCCCGGACTTCGCCCAGGTGCGGCGGCTCCTTCGGGGACGACCGCTGCCGTGGACCCACGGCGAGCGCGCCGCGGGCCTGCGGGCGGCGGTGGACGCCCACCGGGAGGTGCACGACAGCGTGGCGGCCCGGCTCGTACCCAGCGGGCGTTCCCTGCTTCAGCAGTCCATCGCCGAGACGCCGGTCCGGCCGTCGGAGCGCACGACGGTGCTCTACGACAACTTCTTCCTCACCCTGCGCGGCCAGGTCGAGGACCGGGACGTCGTCGTCCAGCTGCTGCGCCGGCTGCGGGCCGTGGCGCTCGACCTGTCCGTCAACGGCCTGTATCCGCTGGGGCGGGACGCCGACGACGGCGAGGGAACGGTGGTGGCCGCCGCCGAGCGGCGCGTGGGGATTTCCCTCTCCGCCGCCGCGGAGCACGCCACCGGGCTGCTCCGGCAGGAGCGGCCCGCCGCGTGACGTCCGATGCCGAACGCCCCTCGTGGGCGGTCGGCCCCTGTGCGAGAGGAGGGCGCAGCGATGCGCCATGGAGTGCTGCTCCTGCCCGAACACCGCTGGCCCCGGGCGCGGGAGCGCTGGCGGCTCGCCGAAGAGCTCGGATACGACCACGCCTGGACGTACGACCACTTGATGTGGCGCTGGCTGAGCGAACGGCCCTGGTTCTCGGCCGTGCCGACGCTCGCCGCGGCGGCCGTGACAACCTCGCGGATCGGTCTCGGCACGCTGGTGGCGGGGCCCAATTTCCGCCACCCGGTCGACTTCGCCAAGGAGTTGGTGACCCTGGACGACCTCTCGGGGGGCCGGACGGTGTGCGGGGTGGGGGCCGGGGCCGAGGGCTTCGACTCCCGGATCCGCGGTGACCGGCCGCTGTCACGGGCCGAACGCGGCGCCCGCTTCGAGGAGTTCGTGGCCGTGTTGGAACGGCTCCTCGGGCAGCACAGGACCAGCTTTGAGGGCGACTGGTACACCGTCGCGGACGCCGTCGTGGAGCCGCGCCCGCTGGCCGCGCCCCGGCTGCCCCTCGCCGTGGCGGCCGCCGGGCCCCGGGGCATGGCCCTGGCGGCACGGCACGCCGACATCTGGGTGACCAGCGGCGCGCCGAACGTCTTCGAAGCCGAACGCTTCGACCGCGTACTGCCTTTGCTGAAGGAGCAGTTGGCCGCGGTCGACCAGGCGTGTCTCGCCGTGGGCCGCGACCCGGCGACGCTGCGGCGCCTGCTGCTCACCGACGCGCAGGTCGGGGGCGTCCTCGAGACGGTGGGCAGCTACCAGGACGCGGCCGGGGCCTTCGAGGACGCCGGTTTCACCGACCTGGTCGTGCACTGGCCACGGTCCGAGGCCCCGTTCCAGGGCCGCGAAGAGGTCCTGTTCGCCTTCGCGGAAGCCGAGCTGAGGGAAGGGCGATGAGCAGCGGTGAAGGTACGGCGACGACAAGAGCAGAGGAGGGGTGGCGATGACGAGGGCCGAGGAGGTGACACGCATGGAACAGGTGGAGTTCGAAGTGGTGGGCATGTTCGGCGCCGAGACCGGCGGGGGCAGCCCCCTCGGGGTGGTGTACGGCGCTGAGGGGCTCGCCGGAGCGGAGATGCGGCGGATCGCCGACCGCTGTGACGCCGACGAGACGGTGTTCGTGCTGCCGCCCACGCTGCCGGGCGCCACGCACCGGGTGCGGGTGTTCAACCGGCGCGGCGAGTCGCCGTTCGGCGGACACTCGGCGGTGGGCACCGCGGTAGCCCTGGTGCGGTCGGGGCGCCTCGCGCCGGGGCGGGTCGCGCAGCAGTGCGGCGACCGGCTCCTGGAGCTGTTCGCCGACGCGAGACGCGCCACCGTCAGCGCCACGGGACCGCTCGAATCCGCCCGCCCCGACCCGGCTCCGCTGCTGGCTGCGGTCGGCCTCGACGCCACCGATCTGGGCGCGGGGCCGGTGCTCGGCGCGGGGTTCGGGCCGCTGTTCCAGCTGCTGCCGGTACGCGATCCGGAACGGGTGCGGGCGGCGCGGCCGGACTTCGCGGCCATGGCGCGCGGCGCCCTGGCCGATGTGTTCGTCTTCCACTGGGACACGGCCGCGCACACCGCCACGGCCCGCATGTTCGCCCCCGGCTACGCGCTTGACGAGGACCCGGCGTGCGCCTCCGCCGGACTCGCTATCGGTGTGTGGCTGCAGACTCAGGGGCTGCTGCACACGCGGCGCAGTTACGCCTACCGGGTCGAGCAGGGCGGGGTCGCCGGCCGCCGCGGCGTCCTGGAGTGCACCGTCCGCGGGGGCGCCACCGGGGCGCTCACGGCCACCGTCACGGGCGGCGCGCCCGGCGAGCGGTCCGGCCGCATCCCCCTCGTCACCCGGCCCGTCACGGAAGGTTCCTGATGCTGCTCAGGCCCGAACTGCACGGCACGCGTGGTGCCGTGTCCAGCACGCACTGGCTCGCTTCGGCGGCGGGAGCCGCCATGTTCGACGAGGGCGGCAACGCCTTCGACGCCGCGGTCGCCGCCGCTTTCGTCATCCAGGTCGTCGAACCGCACCTCAACGGTCCCGGCGGCGACGTGCCGATCCTGCTGCACGACGCCCGGCGCGCAGGCACCGTGAAGGTGATCGCCGGGCAGGGCCCGATGCCACGGGCCGCGACCATCGAGCACTTCCGCGGTCTCGGCCTCGGCGCCGTGCCCGGCTCCGGACTGCTCTGCGCCGTGGTGCCCGGCGCCTTCGGTGCCTGGCTGACGCTGCTGCGCGACCACGGCAGGCTGCCGCTCGCGACAGTGCTCGCGCCGGCCGTGCACTATGCCGGGCACGGCTATCCGCTGCTGCCCAAGGCCGCCGCGATGATCGAGGTGATGGCGCCGCTGTTCCGCACCGAGTGGGCCGAGTCGGGGCGCACCTTCCTGCGTCCGGACGGCAGCGCCCCGAAGGCGGGCGAGCGCCTGGCCAACCCGGCGCTCGCCCGCACGTACAGGCGCGTCCTGGCCGAGGCGAAGGCGGCGCGCGGCGGCCGCGAGGCGGGCATCGAGGCGGCGCTGCGGGCGTTCTACGAGGGTTTCGTGGCCGAGACGCTCGACTCCTGGCTCGGCGGTGGTGCCGAGCTGATCGATGCCACGGGCCACCGCAACAAGGGGCTCCTGCGGGGTTCCGACCTGGCGGGCTGGCGGCCGGACGTGGAGCGTCCCGTGTCCCTCGACTACCGGGGCCATCTGGTGCACAAGCCGGGGCCCTGGTCCCAAGGGCCGGTGTTTCTCCAGCAGTTGGGGCTGCTACGGGACGCCGGGCTCGCCGAGATGGAGTTCGGCGGGGCGGACCACCTGCACACGGTGGTGGAGTCCGCGAAGCTGGCCTTCGCCGACCGGGAGGCCTGGTACGGCGATCCGCGGTTCACCGACGTACCCCTCGAAGCGCTGCTCGACCCGGAGTACGCGGCCAAGCGACGCGCCCTGATCGGGCCCACGGCCTCCCTGGAGCTGCGGCCCGGCTCGCCGGGCGGAAGGCCGCCGCGCCTGCCGGAGCTGCCCACGGCCGCGGAGGTGCGCGGGGGCCTCGGCTGGATGGAGCAACTCGCGGACGGCATACCGGCCGTGGTGCTGCTCAGCCAGGCCAAGGGCGACACGTGCACGGTGACGGCCGCCGACCACGAGGGCAACGTGGTCGCCGCGACGCCCAGCGGCGGCTGGCTGAAGAGCTCGCCCGTGGTGCCCGGTCTCGGCTTCCCGCTCGGCACCCGTGGCCAGATGGCCTTTCTCGACCCGGGCCATCCCAACGCACTCGCGCCGGGCAAGCGGCCTCGGACCACGCTCAGCCCGTCCCTGGTCCTCAAGGACGGTCGGCCGTATCTGGCGTTCGGTACGCCGGGCGGCGACCAGCAGGACCAGTGGACCCTCAACGCCTTCGTCGCGCATGTGGAGTTCGGGCTCGGCCCGCAGGCGGCGGTGGAGGCCCCGGCCTTCCACACCGACCACGTGCCGTCGTCGTTCACGCCGCGCGTGGCCCGGCCCGGCACTATGACCGTGGAGCGCTCCTTCGGCCCCGAGGTCGTCGCACGCCTCCGGGAGCGCGGGCACGACGTGCGGGAGGTGGACGCGTACTCCCTCGGCAAGGTGTGCATGGTGGGTGCAGGCGCGGACGGCGGGGTGCTCGGCGCGGCCAGCCCCCGTGGGCAGCAGGCCTACGCGGTGGTGCGCTGAGGGCACGGTGTGCGCTGAGGGCGCGGCGGGCGCTGCCGTTTCACACGCCCGCGTGGCCGGCTTCGCCCAGGGTCCGGCGGACGTCTCCCGCCGCGTAGTGGGTGCGGCGGCCGCTGGTGCGGCGGTCCCAGTCGTTCTCGCTGGCCAGGCGGTAGACGCTGCCGCGGGCGATGCCCCACAGGGTGCTGATGTCGGCGGGGCTGAGCCACTGGCCCCGCGATGCGGTGCGCTGCGGTCCGCTCCAGCTGTGCAGCGGGTCGCTGTCGCAGCGGACATGGGCCGGGGCGCCGCGGCCGCGCGCCGCGTGGGCGACGAGGGTGCCCTCGCAGCCGGGGGCCGGGCAGGCCCCGGCCCTCGCGCGCACGGCCGTCACCGACTCCCCGGGCCGTGCGACGCGTTGGGCCCGAGCGGTCAGGGCGGCGATCTCCGACGTGAACGCCTCGGCCGCCGGGTGCCGGACGAGGAAGTCGAGATGGCGGGCGAGGAAGGCGCTGAGCGCGTCGACGTCACGCCGTGGCGCGCGAAGGCCGCGCTCCTGCACCGTGAGCCCCGCCCAGGAGGCGAGCGTGGAGAGCATCGCTGCCCGTAGATCCGCCGCCGGAGCGTGCAGGATTCCGCCCCGACCCTGCCGGGGTGCGGGTGAGCGTTCCCAGGCGGGCGGGCGGGCGCGGTCGTGACGCTCGCCCAACTCCCGGTAGAGGGCGGGGAGTCGAAGGAGTTCGTGGGCGAGCCGGGTGCGGCGGTGTGCGGTGTCCTGGACGTGGTCGTGGTCGCTCATCGGCGGCCGTCCCTTCCCGTTGTCGGTGTCCCGTCGACATGTCTCAGCCCACGGCCGCCCGCGGGGCATTCCTCAAAGTCCGGTTCTGAACCTTCCCTGAAGACGCCTTCAAAGAGCGCTCAATGAGCCCTGAAGTTCCTTTGAAACGAACGTACTTGACCCCTGTACAGGGCCGAAGACAACAATTCCTACAGTGCGCGTCGACTGTGTCCACGCGAGATCTGGAGCACATCAAGTGGAATTCACCCGCGAGTGGGCGGAGAAGATGGATCTCGACGACCCGCTCTCCGCTTTCCGTGAGAAATTCGCGCTGCCGGACGGCGTGATCCAGCTGAACGGGAATTCGCTCGGCCCGTTGCCCCGCGCCGTGCCGGGTGCCCTGGAGCACGCGGTGCGCCGGCAGTGGGGCGAGCATCTGATCCGCGCCTGGAGCGAGGACGGCTGGTGGGACGCACCTGAGCGGGTCGGCGACCGGATCGGGCGGCTCATCGGGGCCGCGCCCGGTCAGATCGTGGTGGGCGAGTCGACCTCGGTGCAGTTGTTCAACGCGGTGACCGCCGCCGCCCGGCTCTCGCCCGGCCGCCGCGTCCTGGTGTCGGACGCCGCGAACTTCCCCACCGACCGCTATCTGGCCGCCTCGGTGGCCCGCCTCCTTGGCCTCGATCTGGTCGAGGCGGTGCCCGCCGACCTCGGTGAGGTGCTGCGACGCCACCATGGCGAGATCGCCGCGGTGCTGTGCGGCGCCGTCGACTTCCGCACCGGTGAACTGTTCGACGTCGCCGGGCTCACCAGGAGTATCCACGCGGCGGGCGCCGTCGCCGTGTGGGACCTCAGCCACGCGGCGGGCGCGGTGGTGCTGGATGTCGACGGCGCGGACGGCGCGGGCGTCGACCTGGCGGTGGGGTGCGGCTACAAGTACCTCAACGGCGGCCCGGGAGCGCCCGCCTATCTGTACGCCGCCGCCCGCCACCACGACGTACTCGATCTGCCGCTGACCGGCTGGCACGGGCACGAGCGGCCGTTCGACATGGCCGGGGGATATGTGCCCGCGACCGGGATCACGCGGGCCAGGACCGGCACCCCGCACATCCTGTCGCTGCTCGCGCTGGAGGCGGCCCTCGAACCCCTGGAGGCCGCGGGCATCGAGGCGGTGCGCCGCCGCAGCCTGGAGCTCGGTGACCATCTGCTCCAGCTCCTCGACTCAGACGGCGAGTTCGAGGTGGTGACGCCACGGGCGGCGCATCGACGCGGCGGGCAGATCACGCTGCGCCACCCCGAGGCACCGAAGATCGCGGCGGCCCTGACGGCACGCGGCGTGATCACCGACGCCCGCCCGCCGGATCTGCTGCGGCTGTGCCTCAACGGCCTGTACCTGTCCCGGACCGATGTCTTCGACGCAGTGACCGCGCTGCGGGAGGTGACCTCTTGACCACCACCGAAGTGGACGAGCCCAACGCCTACGTCAGTTATGCCCGCATGGACGAGCTGCACCGGCTGCAAGTGCCCAGGACCTCATCGCCGTACGAGATGTCCTTCCTGCTCATCAGCCACGTCAAGGAACTCCTTTTCCGCATGGTCCACTTGGAAGTCGACCAGGCCCGGGACCTGCTGTGCGCGGACCGGCCCGATGACGCCTGCCGGGCGCTCGCGCGTGCGGTGCGCAGCCAGCGGGTCCTTTCCGGCTGCTGGGAGTCCATGAACGCGATGCCGGCGGACGAGTTCCTGGCCTTCAGGGACACGCTCGGCAGCGCCTCCGGCACTCAGTCCTTCATGTACCGGCTGCTCGAGTTCACACTCGGCAACCGCGACCGGGCCGTCGTGCGCCCCGCCGACCTGGAGTCCTTTCCCGAGCTGCGCGCGGAGCTCGCGCGACCCAGCCTGTACGACGAGGCGCTGCGGTTCCTCGCCCGCCACGGGCACCACGTGCCCGAGCGGGTCACCGGCCGCGACCCGGCCGCGCCGTACGAACCCGACGAGGCGGTGGAGCAGGTCTGGCTGCGGATCTACCAGGACCCGCGGGGGCAGCGCGTCGCCCACGATCTGGCCGAGCAGCTCCTCGAAGTGGCCTATCAGTTCTCGCGCTGGCGGGCCTCGCACCTGCTCGTGGTGGAGCGGATGCTCGGCGGCAAGCGGGGCAGCGGGGGCAGCGACGGCGCCTCCTGGCTGCGCGCCATCAACGAACACCGCTTCTTTCCCGAGCTGTGGACCATGCGCTCGCTGCTGTGAGGCATCAGTTCTCGACCAAGGAGTCCCCATGAATCAACTCGGTCTCGCCATGGGCCAGGAGGCGTACGCGAGCGCCGTGGCCGAACATCAGGACCGCGAGCAGGAGTTCACCCTGCTGGACCGGAAGTGGCACCAGCTCGGCGGCGTGCTCGGCGCGGAGTACAACCACGCCACGGGCCTGTTCGCGTCCTGGCTGCCGCACGCGGGCGTGCGCACCATGCTGGAGATGGGCTGCGGCTGCGGCGTCGCCTCTGTGATGGCCGCGCTCGGCGGTGTGGAGCGGGTGACCGCCCTCGACATCAACCCGGCGGCGGTGCGCACCACCGGTCTGAACGCCCGCAGGCACGGTGTCGCGGACCGGGTCGACGCCCGCTCCAGCGATCTCTTCGCGGCCCTGAAGCCCGAGGAGACCTTCGACCTGATCTTCTGGAACTCGCCGTTCATCGAGGCCCCACCGGAGCAGGGGCACGACTCCGACCTCGCCTACCACTTCTTCGACCCGGACTACGCGATGCACCGGCGGTTCTTCGCCGGGGCCGCCGAGCGGCTCGCCCCCGGCGGTCGGCTCTTCCTCGGCTTCTCCTTCGCGATGGGCAGTCCGCGGCGGCTCGAAGAGGCCGCGGGGGCCGCCGGGTTCACGGTGCGGATCTCCCGGCAGGAGGCGTTCGACGTGCCGGCCGCCGACCTCGGCAGCGATCCGGTGTACGCGGAGCACGCCGACGGCGCCTCCCAGGTCCGTATCGACTTCACCCTCCTGGAGCTGACCCGATGACGCTCGCCCCCAGTGAGCCGCGCCGTGCCCCGCGCGGCGGGCCGGACACCGTGCCGTTCCATGTGCCGCATGTCGCCGCCGCCCAGGACGGCTATATGCGCCGGGTCCTGGACTCCGGTGACATGGACGGCGACGGGCCGTTCAGCGCCAGGGCCGCCGAGCTGATCGGCGAGATCACGGGCGCCGGGCAGGTCCTTCTCACCCCGTCGTGCACCTCCGCCCTGGAGATCGCCGCGCTGCTGCTCGATCTGGGGCCGGGGGACGAGGTGGTGATGCCGTCGTTCACGTTCGCGCCGACGGCCAGCGCGTTCGCGCTGCGCGGCGCCGTGCCGGTGTTCGTGGACTGCAGACCCGACACGCTCAACCTGGACGAGTCGCTTCTGGAGGCCGCGATCACTCCACGGACCCGTGCGATCGTCGCGGTGCACTACGCGGGCGTGGCCTGCGAGATGGACGAGATCCAGCGGATCGCGGACGCGCACGGCATCCCGGTGATCGAGGACAACGCCCATGGTCTGGGCGCCAGTTACCGCGGCCGCCCGCTCGGCGGCTTCGGGGCGCTCGCGGCGCAGAGCTTCCACGCCACGAAGAACGCGCACAGCGGCAAGGGCGGCGCGCTGCTCGTCAACGACGAGCGCCTGACCGACCGGGCCACCGTCATCCGGGACCGGGGCACCAACCGGCAGCAGTTCTTCCGCGGGCAGGTCGACAAGTACCGCTGGGTGGACCTGGGTTCCAGTTACATCCTGCCGGAACTGCTCGCGGCGCTGCTCGCGGCGCAGCTGGAGGAGTTCGACACCATCCAGGGGCGCCGCCACGCCGTATGGAGCCGCTACCAGGAGTCCCTGGCCGGCTGGGCGGAGCGGGAGGGCTTCGCGCAGCCCACGGTGCCCGCGGACCGTACGCACTCGGCGCATCTGTACCACCTCCTCGCCCCGTCCGAGGCGGACCGGGCGGCGCTGCTCGCCCATCTCGCCGAACGCGGGGTGCAGGCCACCTTCCACTTCCTGCCGCTGCACTCCTCACCGGCAGGGGTCAAGCACGGCCGCAGTGCGCCGGGGGGCTGCCCCGTCAGCGAGCGGGTCGCCGACCGTCTGGTGCGGCTGCCGCTGCACACGCACCTCAGCGACGCGCAGACGGAGCGGGTGGTCGAGGCCCTCCTTTCGTTCCGCTCCGGCGCTCCCCGAGCCACCGACCACGAGGGACTTTCATGAGTACAGGGACTTTCACCAGCACCGGCACCAGCACCGGCGCGAGCACGCAGGAAGGCGCCGAGCCGGCGCAGGGCGTCTACCGGACGGTCACCACGTGCCGGGTCTGCGGCAGTGAACGCTGGCAGGACGTGATCTCCTTCGGCCGGGTGCCACTCGCCAACGGCTTCCTGGAGCCCGCCGACTCCTACCCCGACGAGGGGGCGTACCCCCTGGAGGTCGTCTCCTGCCGGGAGTGCCGGCTGCTCAGCCTGACCGCGGTCGTCGACCCGCAGGTCCTCTACCGCACGTACTCCTACGTCACCTCCGACTCGGAGACGATGGCCCGGCACATGCGCACGGTGGTCGAGCTGTCCCGTGAGCGTCTCCCGGCGGGCGACGGGCTCGTGGTCGAGCTCGGCAGCAACACCGGGGACCAGCTGCTCGCCTTCAAGGAGGCGGGTCTTCGGGTGCTCGGTGTGGACCCGGCCCGCAATCTGGCCGCGATCGCCGGGGAGCGGGGCGTGCCCACGGTGGCCGAGTACTTCGACTCGGCGACCGCGAAGGCGGTGGCCGCCGAGCACGGCAAGGCGTCGCTGATCCTGGGCCGCCATGTGTTCGCGCATATCGACAACGTGGCGGATGTGCTCGCCGGGGCGCGGGAACTCCTCGCCGAGGACGGCCTGTTCACCGTGGAAGTGCCCTACGCGGTGGACCTGGTGGAGCGCCGGGCCTTCGACACGATCTACCACGAGCACCTCTCGTACTTCCTGATCTCCACCCTGGACCGGCTGTTCGCCCGGCACGGCCTGCGCACCGTGGACGTGCGGCGGATGGCGGTGCACGGCGGCTCGGTCCTGGTCTCCGCGGGGTTCGCGGAGGGTCCATGGCGGACCCACGAGCGGGTGCGGGAGCTGATCGACCTGGAGCGGGACGGCGGCTATCTCTCCGACGGCGTGTACGAGGAGTTCGCGGCCGGGGTCGAGAAGATCTGCGCCGAGCTGACGGACCTGGTGCGCTCCCTGGTCGCCGACAGGCATCGGATCGCCGGATACGGGGCGTCGGCGAAGGGCACCACGCTGCTCTCCGTCCTGGGCCTCGGCCGGGGCGAGATCGAGTTCTGCACGGACACCACGCCGCAGAAGCAGGGCCGGGTCACGCCCGGCACCCACATCCCCGTGCTCGCCCCCGAGGACGTGGTGCGGCCACCGGACTACTATCTGCTGCTCGCCTGGAACTACGCCGAGGAGATCCTCCGCAAGGAGTCGGACTTCCTGGACGCCGGGGGCGGCTTCGTCATTCCGGTGCCCGAACCACGGGTGCACCTGCGGGCGGTGACGGCCCGATGAGCGGCAAGGACGCCGACGGCGACCCGATGGGCGCGCTCGTCCCGGTGCTCTTCGGGTACGCCGCCTTCCAGCAGCTCAACGCGGGCTGCCGGCTCGGGCTCTTCGAACTCCTCGACTCCGCAGGGCCGTTGTCGGCGGAGAAGGTGGCCGAGGGGCTTGGCATCCCGCGGCGCGGCGCCGATGTGCTGCTCCTGGGCACCACGGCGCTCGGCCTCACCGAGACAGAAGACGGCGCCTACCGCAACGGGCCCCCCATCGCGGCCGCGTTCCGCGACGGACTGTGGTCGGTGCTCAAGGACATCGTCGAGTTCCAGGACCGGGTGTCGTATCTGCCGGCCGCGGACTACGCCGAGTCGCTGCGCACCGGCGAGAACGCAGGCATCCGGCACTTCCCCGGCACCACCCGCGACCTGTACACCCGCCTGTCCGGTGTGCCGGGTCTGGAAGACCTGTTCTACCGGTGCATGCATTCCTGGTCGCGGCTCTCCAATCCGGTACTGATCGAGGAGACCGACTTCTCCGGGGTGTCGCGACTCCTGGACGTGGGCGGCGGTGACGCGGTCAACGCCATCGCCCTGGCCCGCGCCCACCCGGAGCTGCGCATCACGGTCCTCGACCGGCCTGGCGCCCTGGAGGTCGCCGAGCGCAACATCCGCGAGGCAGGCCTCCAGGAGCGGATCGGCACCAGAGCCGCGGACATCTTCACCGACCCCTACCCGGACGGACACGACGCGGTGCTGTTCGCGCACCAGTTGGTGATCTGGTCGCCGGAGCAGAACCTCGCGCTGCTGCGCAAGGCGTACGAGGCGGTGGAGCCGGGCGGCCGGGTGCTCGTGTTCAACGCGTTCAGCGACGACGACGGCGCGGGCCCGCTGTACGCGGCCCTGGACAACGTGTACTTCACGACGCTGCCGTTCAAGCACTCGACGATCTACCGCTGGGCGGACCACGAGGCCTGGCTGCGCGCGGCGGGCTTCACCGACGTCCACCGCACCACGAGCCGCGGCTGGACCCCGCACGGCGTGCTCAGCGCCCGCCGCCCGGCGCCGTGAGCGGCACCGGCACGCGGGCCAGGGCCGTCGTCGACGCGCAGTTGTCGCCCAGTACGCGGGCCCGGGACGCGGGCGCGACGCTCGCCCGCTACCGGTCCCGCAGCCAGGCGGCGCTGCGCGCCTTCGAGCACAGGGCACAGGTGGCGTACGGGCCCCATCCGGCCGAGCGGCTGCATCATTTCCCGCCGCGCCGGCCGGACGCGCCGCTCCTCGTGTTCGTGCACGGCGGCCACTGGCAGGAGTCGGGCAAGGACGACTCGTGCTTCCCTGCGCCCGGCCTCCTCGCGGCCGGCGCCGGGTATGTCGCCCTCGGCTACGGCCTGGCCCCGGCGCGCACCCTGCCCGAGATGAGCGGCTCGGTGCGCCGAGGCCTGGCCTGGGTGCGGGAGCATGCCGTCGGGCTCGGCGGGCGGCCCGACGCCGTGTACGCGGCGGGCAGTTCGGCGGGTGCGCATCTGGTGGCGATGGCCGCGGACGTGCCGCTGGCGGGCCTGGTCCTGCTGAGCGGCCTGTACGACCTGCGCCCTGTGGTGGACAGCTACGTCAACGACGCCCTCGGTCTGGACGCGGCGACGGCCGGGCGGCAGAGCCCGCTGCTCCGGCCGCCGCCGCGCACGGCCCGGGTGCTCATGGCCCGCGGCCGGGAGGAGACCGAGGAGTACGCGCGCCAGCACGAGCGGTACGCCGACGTGCTGCGGGCCCACGGCACGTCGGTCACCTCCCTGGTGGCCGCGGGCCGCGACCACTTCGACCTGCCGATCGATCTGGGCGACCCGAGTACCGCGCTCGGCCGCGCGGTGGCGGGACTCCTCGGCACGGCCCCTGAAGTTCCGTGAGAGGGGACCGGGTTGATGCCGACGACACGCACGACGGAGGTGATCGGCGTATGACAGCGGACACGGCACGCACGACCGTGCGGGAGCTCGCCGTCGCGGGCGCCCTGGAGATCGTCCCCCCGGTCTTCCCCGACGAACGGGGCCTTTTCAGCCCGGTGTTCCAGGAGTCGGAGTACGAAGCCGTCCTGGGCGCGGGGACGTTCCGGGTCGCCCGCGGTGCGCTGAGCGTGAACCGTGCGGGCGTGGTGCGCGGGGTGCACTACACGCACGGGCACCCCTGCACGGCGAAGGTGGTGCTGTGCGCGGCGGGCGAGGCCCTGGACTTCGTGGTGGATGTGCGCGCCGGGTCCCCGACCTTCGGCCGCTGGGACGCGATCCGGCTCGGCGCCGGGCGGCCGAGCGCCGTGTACTGCCCGCCGGGCGTCGGACACGCCTTCGCCGCCCTCACCGAGGACACCGCCCTGGTGTACCTGCTTTCGACGCCGTACCGGCCCGAGGACGAGCGGGCCGTGTCGGTGCTCGACCCGGAACTCGCGCTCCCGCTGCCCGGGAGCGCCGCGAAGCGGGTGCTCTCCGCGCGTGATCTGGCGGCGCCGACGCTCGCCGAGGCGCTGAGCGGCGGTCTCCTTCCGCCGTATGGACCCGAGGAGGCCTGACGCATGAAGGGCATCATCATGGCCGGCGGTTCCGGCAGCCGGCTGCGGCCGCTGACCGGCGTGCTCTCCAAACAGCTGCTGCCGGTCTACAACAAGCCCATGATCTACTACCCGCTCTCGGTGCTCATGCTGGCCGGGATCCGGGACATCCTGATCATTTCCTCACCGTCCCATCTGCCGCTGTTCCGCGCCCTGTTGGGCGACGGGAGCAAGCTCGGTCTGCGGCTCACCTACGCCCGGCAGCAGCGGCCGGGCGGCATCGCCGAGGCCTTCAGGATCGGCGCGGACCACATCGGCGACGACGCGGTGACGCTGGTCCTTGGCGACAACCTGTTCCACGGCCCGGGCTTCTCGGCGCTGCTGCGGGAGCGGGTGCGGAGCCTGGACGGCTGCACCCTGTTCGGGCATCCGGTGCGGGACCCGCAGCGCTACGGCGTAGCCGAGGTCGACGCGGTGGGACGCCTGCTGAGCGTCGAGGAGAAGCCGCTGCGGCCACGCTCCGACCTCGCCGTCACCGGCCTGTACATGTACGACAACGACGTCGTGGACATCGCCGGGAAGCTGACGCCGTCCGGGCGCGGCGAGCTGGAGATCACCGACATCAACCGTGTGTACCTGGAGCGGGGCCGCGCCGAACTGGTGCGGCTGGGGCGCGGCTTCGTATGGCTGGACACCGGCACGCACGACGCGCTCCTGGAGGCGGGGCAGTACGTGCAGATCCTGGAACAGCGCCAGAGCGTGCGGATCGCCTGCCTGGAGGAGATCGCCTACCGGATGGGGTTCATCGGCGCCGGGCAGCTGCTTCGCCTCGGCGAGGAGCACGCGGACACCGACTACGGCGCCTACCTCCTGGACCTCGCCGATCGGACCGCGGCGGAGCGCCGGGTGCCGGACGCCCCGCCGCCCGATCTGCTCGACCCCAGCGGACTGCCGTCCCTCACCGTCCCCGTGCCCCGCCCCTAAGGAGCTGACCGACCGTGCGTTATCTGTTCACGTCCATGCCCGTCACCTCTCATCTGATGCCGATGGTGCCGCTCGCGCACGCGCTGCAGGCCGCGGGCCACGAGGTCCTCGTCGCCACGAGCGGACCCGCACAGCGCACCGCGGAGGCCGCGGGCCTTGTCACCGTCGATGCGGGCGGGGCCAGGCGGGCCCGCGAACCGTACGACGCGCTGCTTCGCACCCTGGAGAAGTCGGGCGCCGGCAGCGCCCCCGACGACGAGACCTCGCTCGCCGTGCACGGCCGGGCCTTCGGCGAGGTCGGCGCCCGCATGCTGGACGACCTGATCGACATCGCACGGGCCTGGGGCGCCGGCGCCGTGGTGTACCCGGGCATCCACTCCGCCGCGCTCGTCGCCGCCCGCGCCGTGGGCGCCGTGGGGGTGCTGCACGGCTACGGCACGCCGCTGCCGACGTTCGGCCCGGCCCTCGACCATCTGGCGCCGCACGCCGAGCGCGCCGGGGTCGACAAGGTCACCGAGGCGGAGATCGAGATCGACGTACTGCCCGGCTCGCTCGCCAACTTCACCGATGTGCCCACCGACATCGGCAAACCCGTGCACCGGGTGGAGATGCGCTACGGCGCGTACAACAACGGCGGCACGCTGCCGCACTGGGCGCTGCGCCGCGCCGACCGGCCGCGGGTGGTGGCCACCTGCGGCTCCGCGGCGGTGATGACCCGCGAGGGCGCCCTGTACCGCGACATCGTGCACGCCACCGGTGAGCTCGGCGCCGAACTGGTGCTGCTCACCGCGGGCGCCGAACTGCCCGAGCTGCCCTCGCGGCTGCCCGCCCATGTGCGGCCCGAGCGGTGGGTGCCGCTGCGGGAGCTGCTCGTGGGCAGCGACGCGGTCGTGCACCACGGCGGCTCGGGCACGGTGCTCAGCTCGTTCGCGGCGGGCGTCCCGCAGGTGTCCCTGCCGATGCCTGGCACCGTCAACGTCTCCAACGCGCGAAGTGTCGCGGCGCGGGGCGCGGGCCGCACCCTCGACATCGACGCGAGCGGACCCGAGGAGATGACCGAGGCGCTCGCCGCGATCCTGGGCGATCCGGCGCATCGGCGGGCCGCCAAGGAGGTGTCGGCGGAGATGGCGGCGATGCCGTCGGCGGCGGTGGTCGCCGCCCGCGTCGACGGGTTCGTCAGGGAGTTGCGGTGAGGATCGCCGTCGTCGGCGGCGGCCCAGCGGGGCTGGCCGTCGCCGTGTTCGCGCGGCTGCTCGGGGAGCCGGACGACGTCACCGTGTGGGAGCGGCGCGGCGGTGACGACACCTACGGCTTCGGGGTGATCCTGCCGTCGGCGGCGCTCGCCACGCTGCGGGGCGCCGACCCGCGGCTCGCGGACGTGCTCGCCGGGCACCTCGTCTCCTGGGACCGGATCACCGTTCGGCGCGGGGAGCGGCCCCTCTCCGCCCCCGCGCCCCGCCTCGGAGCGGTGGACCGTCGCGTACTGCTGCGTGAACTGCGCCTGCGTTGCGTCGAGTTGGGGGTGCGTCTGCACCAGGGCGGCGAGGCTCCCGACATGCACCGGCTCGCTGCCGAATACGACTTGGTGGTGGCCGCGGACGGGGCCCGCTCGACGGTCCGCGGCGCCCGCTCCGACGCGTTCGGCACCACCCTGGAACGGCTCGACCCGCACTACACGTGGCTGGGCGCCGACCGTGCCTTCGACGAGCTGACCTTCCTGGTCGCCGACACCGGCCGGGGTCCGGTGACGGCGCACACCTACCCGTACGGGCCAGGGCGCAGCACCTTCCTGGTGGAGGCCGCGCACACGCCGGACACCGCCGAGGTTGCGCGGCTGTTCTCCGAGCCCCTGGGCGGGGCCCGGCTGCTCCACAACGGATCACGCTGGGAGCGGTTCCCGCAGGTCACGAATGCCCGCTGGGCGGACGGCAACGTGGTGCTCGTCGGGGATGCCGCACACACAGCGCACTACTCCATCGGCTCGGGCACCCGTCTCGCCCTGGACGACGCGCTCGCCCTGGTGACGGCGGTGCGCACCGAGGCGGGCCTTGATGCGGCGCTCGCCGCGTACGAGGCGGGCCGCCGTCCCGCCGTGGAGCACGCACAGCGCCTCGGCCGGGCGAGCGCCGCCTGGTTCGCCGGGCTCGGCCCGCCGGACGGCGCCGCTCCGGATCGGCTGCTCGTCGACCTGGTCACCCGGGGCGGCCGTATCTCGATGGCCGACCTGGCGGCGGATGGCGAGATGCCGCGGCCCGTGGGCAGAGTGGGGCACCGTATGTGACGTCGGGAAAGACCGGCGAAAGAGACGTACCGGAACAACGGGACCGGCCAAGCAACGGAAGGCATGCCCAGATGAACCAGGACGACCGGAAGCACATCGTGGTGACCGGTGCACGCGCCAACAACCTCAAGGGGCTGACCTTACGGATTCCGCAGGACGCCCTGACCGTGGTCACGGGTGTCTCCGGCTCCGGCAAGTCGTCCATCGTGTTCGACACCATCGCGGTGGAGTCGCAGCGCCAGCTCAACGAGGTCTTCCCGGCGTTCATCCGCAACCGGCTGCCGCGCTACGAGCGCCCCGAGTTCGACCTGATCGAGCATCTCACTCCGGCCATTGTGGTGGACCAGAAGCCGGTGGGCGGCGGCAACCGCTCGACGGTGGGCACCATGACCGAGGTCAGCCCCGTCCTTCGGGTGATGTTCTCGCGCTACGGGGAGCCCAGCGCGGGCCCGTCCAACCTCTACTCCTTCAACGACCCGCAGGGCATGTGCCCCGACTGCCAGGGCCTGGGCACCACCCTTCAGCTGGACCTCGACAAGCTTCTCGATCACGACAAGTCCCTCAACGAGGGGGCCATCCGGCACAGCAACTTCGCCGTGGGCACCAACTACTGGAAGCGGTACGCGCAGATCCGGCGGTACGAGAAGGGCCGCGCCCGCGACACCGAGCTCGCGCCGGTGCTCGACCCGGACAAGCCGCTCACGAAGTACACGCCCGCCGAGATGGAGCTGCTCCTGTACGGGGAGGGCTTCCAGACCACCCGGCCCGACGACTTCAACAACGTGGCCATCAACGACTACGAGGGCCTGGTCCTGCGGTTCACCCGGCGCTTCATCAAGCCGGGCCTCGACTCCCTCAAGGACAAGGAGCGGCGCGCCACCGAGCAGGTCGTCACCGAGCGGACCTGCCCGGCCTGCGCGGGCGCCCGGCTGAACGAGGCGGCGCTCGCCTCGCGGATCGAGGGCCACAACATCGCCGACTACTCCGCCATGGAGATCGGCGACCTGATCGCCGAACTGGAGCGGGTGGCCGGCCGGTGGGCTGGCCCTGTGGTGCCGGCCGCGCTCGCCGCGCTCCGCCGTATCGAGCGGGTCGGCCTCGGCTATCTCACCCTGGACCGGCCGACCCGGACCCTGTCGGGCGGTGAGGGGCAGCGCTTGAAGACGGTGCGGCACCTGGGCTCGGCCCTGACCGGCATGACGTACATCTTCGACGAGCCGAGCGTCGGTCTGCACGCGCACGACGTGGACCGGCTCGGGCGGCTCCTGCTCGACCTCCGGGACAAGGGCAACACGGTGCTGATCGTCGAGCACGACCGTGATGTCATCGCGCTCGCCGATCACATCATCGACGTCGGTCCGGGCTCGGGCGTACACGGCGGCGAGATCGTGTTCACCGGGACCGTCGCGGAGCTCGCCGCGAGCGACACCGTCACCGGCCGGCACTTCCGGGCGCTGCCCGGCCTCAAGCCGGAGCCGCGCCCCGCCACCGGGAAGCTGCCGGTGCGCGGCGCCTCGCTGCACAATCTGCGGGACGTCCATGTGGACTTCCCCACCGGGGTGCTCACCGCGGTCACCGGCGTCGCCGGGTCCGGCAAGTCCTCGCTCGTGTCGGGGGTGTTCACCGCCGAGCACCCCCAGGCCATCGTGCTCGATCAGTCGGCCGTCGGCATCAACCCCCGCTCGACACCCGCCACTTACACCGGCATCTGGGACATCGTGCGCAAGATGTTCGCCAGGGAACACGGCCTGGACGTCAGCCTGTTCAGCTTCAACGCCAAGGGCGCCTGCCCCGAGTGCAAGGGCCGCGGCACCATCACCACCGACCTGGCGTTCCTCGACCCGGTCACCACGGTGTGCGAGGTGTGCGGAGGCACCCGGTACCGCGCGGATGTCCTGGAGCACCGCCTGGGCGGCCGCAACATCGCCGAGGTGCTCGATCTGACGGTGGAGGAGGCCCAGGACTTCTTCGACGAGCCGGGCATCGTGCGCAGGCTCGCGCCACTGCGCGAGGTGGGGCTCGACTATCTGACCCTGGGGCGGCCGCTTTCCATGCTGTCGGGCGGCGAGCGGCAGCGCGTCAAGCTCGCCGACCGGCTGCACGAGAGCGGCAGCGTCTATGTCTTCGATGAGCCGACCACCGGCCTGCACATGGCCGACGTCGGCAATCTGCTCGCCCTCTTCGACCGCCTGGTGGAGGCGGGCAATACGGTCGTGGCGATCGAGCACGACCTGGACGTCGTCAAGCACGCCGACTGGGTGATCGACATCGGTCCGGGCGCGGGCGAGCACGGCGGTCAGGTGGTGTTCACCGGCACTCCGGCCGCGATGGTCTCCGACGCCGACACCACCACGGCCCGCTATTTGCAGGCCTCACTGCCGGGTGGCGCCGACTAGCGGCCCGCACCGCACCGCACCGGATCCCTAACGGCCCGGCGCTGAATGGCTCGACTGCCGTTCAGCGCCGGGCCGTTCGCATGCCACCCCCACCCTTTGTTCACCGACGCTGGAGGAAACCGTGCACACCGACGAGGAGTTGACGGACGTAACCGTCCTGCCGGCGGCCTTCGAGGCCGTCGCCGCCCGGGACGCTTCGAGGACCGCCCTGGAGTTCGGCGCGGCCTCGCTCTCCTACGGGGAGCTGAACGCCGCGGCCAACCGGCTCGCGCACCGGCTGCGCGCCGAGGGCGTGCGGCCGGGCCGCCGGGTCGGCGTCCACATGGCCCGTGGCCTGGAGCTCTACACGGTGATCCTCGCCGTCCTCAAGGCAGGGGCCGTGGTGGTGCCGCTCAATCCCGCGCACCCGGTGGCCGTGCGCCGCGCGATCGCCGAGGAGGCGGGGCTGCTCCTCACCCTGCGGGACGTGCCGGCCGGGCTCGGATCGGTGACCGTCGAGCGGGACGCCTTTGAACTCATCGCCGACAGCGCGGAGTTGGACACCGGGAACCCGGGCCTGTCCGGCGCGTCCGCCGACCCGGAGAGCACCGCGTTCATCCTGTTCACCTCCGGCTCCACCGGCCGCCCCAAAGGTGTGCGGATCACACACCGGGGCATCTCCCGGGTGGCCCGCCACAACGGCGAGGTCGAGGTCAGGGCCGACGACGCGTTCCTGCAGCTCGCCCCATACTCCTTCGCCGCCTCCACCACCGAGATCTGGCTGAGCCTGCTGCACGGGGCCCGGGTGGTGGTCGCGCCGCAGGCGCTGCCGTCCCTGCCCGATCTGGCCCGCACCCTCACCGAGCGCCGCGTCACCTTCCTGAACCTGCCGAGCGGACTGTTCAACCTCCTGGTCGACACCCACCCCGAGGCGCTCGCCGGAGTACGGACCGTCATCGTCAGCGGTGACTTCCCCTCCCCGCCGCACCTCGCCAAGGCGCTGGCCGCGGTCGGCGGCACCGTCTACAACGCGTACGGCTGCACCGAGAATTCGGCGCTGACCGCGGTGCACGCCCTGACCGGCGACGCCGTGCGCGGCGGCGCGGTCCCGGTGGGCCGTCCGCTGCCCGGGGTCGGCATGCACGTCCTGGACGAGAACCTGGCGCCCTGCCCGCCCGGCGAGGTGGGCGAGCTGTGCCTGAGCGGCGCCGGGCTCGCCGCGGGCTATCTGGACCAGCCCGAACTGACCGCCGGGAAGTTTCCCGTGCACGAGGGCATACGGCTGCTTCGCACCGGCGACCGGGCGCGCCGCACACCGGACGGCGAGATCGTCCTGGTGGGCAGGACGGACCACATGGTGAAGATCCGCGGGTTCCGCGTGGAGCTGCGCGAGGTCGAACTCGCCGCGGAGAGGACCGGGTTGGTGGAGCGGGCGGTGGTCCGTGCGGTGGCGGCACAGGACGGCCTGAAGGAGCTCGTGCTGTTCTGCACCACCGCGGCCGGTGAACCGCCCGGAACCGAGGCGCTCCTGGACGAGCTGCGGGGTCTGCTGCCCGACTACATGCTGCCCGCGCGCGTCCACCACCTGCCCGAACTGCCCCTGAACCACAACGGAAAGCTGGACCGCATGGCTCTGCAGGAGCCGCGCGCGCTCCTGGTGGACCCGCCGGCCACCGCGGCCCGCGGCGGCGCGGGCGATACGGCCGAGAACCCCATGGCCTCCGTGATCGTCGGCCTGCTCGCCTCGGTCACCGGCCAGGAGCCGATCGGCACCGGCGACTCCTTCCTCCTTTCCGGCGTCAACTCTCTGCAGCTGATCCGGCTCGCCGTGAGCCTCCAGGAGGTGCTCGGCGTCGAGGTCGGTGCGGAGGACGTCTTCCGCCTGGACAGCGCGGCGGCCCTGGCCGACCACATCCGCGCGATACGCGAGGGCCGCACGGAGGTGCCCGCACATGACTGACACCGATGTCCCCGCCACGGTGAGCGGTTCACAGGACCCGCTGCTCACCGTGGCCCTCGACCGATGGCGCCAAGTCGCCCGTGCACCGCGGGCCACAGCGGACACCCCGTTCGGTGCGCCCGCGGACGGGCCCGTGCTCGGCGCCTACGCCGCCGACCTGGGCGCGCTGCTCGCGGTGGGCGTCGACCCATACGACATCGCCCGCTGCGGCACCCCGCGGGCCCTGGCCGGACTCCTTCGCGAACGGCGCCGGAGCGGCACCGACTCAACTACCGGCACGGAGAGTTCACGTACGGCAGCAGCGACCGAATCGGGTGAAGCGGCCGGGGCGATGGAGAAGCGCGGCACCTGGCAGGCCACCCCCGGCCAGTCCGGCATCTGGTACCTCAGTGAGTTCGGGGACGCCCCGACCGCGTACAACTCGCCCATCCTGCTGCGCACCGCGCAGCGCCTCGACCCGCATCCGCTGCGGCGTGCGCTGCGCCATGTGGTGGCCCGGCACGACAGCCTGCGCACCACCTTCGAGTCCACCCCCGACGGACGGCTGCTGCAGCGGGTCGGCGCTGAACCCCGGTTCGGCTTCGCCGCGGGCGCCGTCACCGGGGAGGACGAACTGCGCCGGTGGGCCGACGAGTTCGCCGTGAAGCGCTTCGATCTGGCGGCGGGGCCGCTGCTCGACGCGGCCTGTCTCGACCTGGCGTCGGGCGGCACCGCCCTGCTGGTCAACGCCCACCACGCCGTGTTCGACGGCTTCTCGTGGTCGGTGCTCCTGACCGAGTTGCTGTCCGTCTACCGTGCCCTGGCCGCGGGCGAGGAGCCGCCGCGCTCCCCCGCGCCGCCCCAGTTCCGTGACGTCATCACCGCCCGGCGGCAGGCGGTCGCCTTCCACAATCCCCAGTTCGCCGTGGACTCGCTCGCGTACTGGACCAGGCACCTCGCCGACCCCCCGGCGCCCCTCGACCTGGCCCCCGGCCGTGCCCGCGGGCAGGCCGCGGCGACCGCCGCGAGCGTGCGCACCGTCTTGACCGCCGCCGAGACCGGGCGGCTTCGCGAGCGGGCCGCGGCCGAGGGCATGACCCCGCTGATGGTGCTGCTCACCGCCTACGCGGCGCTGCTGCACCGGCACACCGGGCGCGCGGACCTGACCGTCGGCCTGCCGGTGTCGCTGCGCGAGCGGGCCGACGACCAGGACGTCATCGGCCACCTGGTCAACACGGTCGTCCTGCGCCACCGGATGGACCCGGCGGACACCGGCCGCGAGCTGCTCGCCCGCACCCGGGCCGAGGTGCTCGGTGCGATGCGCCACAAGGACGTGGCGTTCGAGCAGGTCGTCGAGGCCGTCAATCCCGGCCGTGACGGCGGCGGCGCACCGCTGTTCCAGACGATGGTGACGCTGATGCCCGCCGACCGCCGCGCACTGGGCGGGGCGGCCGGTGACCTCCTGGGCGGCGCCTCTGACGGGTGGCGGCACCTGAGTTCCGCCCCCAAGTACGACCTGGTCCTGGTGGTGGAGGAGGGCACGGACGACCTGGCGCTGGTCTTCGAGTACGACCCGGGGCGCCTGGACCCCGAGGTCGCCGAGCGGATACCCGGCCGGTTCCGCACCCTGCTCA
Source organism: Streptomyces sp. A18 (assembly GCF_059026065.1). Taxonomy (NCBI): domain Bacteria; kingdom Bacillati; phylum Actinomycetota; class Actinomycetes; order Kitasatosporales; family Streptomycetaceae; genus Streptomyces; species Streptomyces sp. A18. Next base: position 43,904 of record NZ_JBWLKL010000043.1, read on the forward strand.
CCGGGCTCACCGAACGGCCCGGCACCCCGGTCGGTGAACTGGACTGGGTGCCGGACGCGGAGCTGGCCGAGCTGACGGACGTGTGGCACGGGGCGACCGACGAGCGGCCCGCGCGGCAGTCGCCGCACCGGCTCTTCGAGGAGCGGGCGCGGCTCACGCCGGACGCGGTGGCGGTCGAACCCGCCACCGGGCCCGCATGGACGTACCGCGAACTGGACGCCGCGGCCAACCGGTTGGCGCGGGCACTGCGGGAGCGGGGCGCTGACACGGGGCACCGGGTGGCGCTCTCCCTCGAGCGCGGCGTCGACGCGGTGGTGGCGCTGCTCGCCGTGGTGAAGACCGGCGCCTCGTATGTGCCGCTCGACCCGGCGTATCCGCGCGAGCGGCTCTCCCTGATGCTCGCCGACGCCCGCCCTCGGCTCCTGCTCACCCGGGGCCGCCCGCCGGTGGAGCTGCCCGACGGCACCGCCGTGTTCGACCTCGACGCCGAGGACCGGTTCGTGGCGGGGCAGGCGGAGCGGGCTCTGTCGGTGTACCGCAGGCCGGGCGACGAGCTGTACGTCGTCTACACCTCGGGCACGACGGGCCGCCCCAAGGGCGTGGTCATCAAGGACCTGACGATCACCAATCTGGTGCACCGGCAGGCGGATCTGTCCGGGCCGCACGCGGGCGCACGCACCCTGCAGTACATGTCGCTGTCCTTCGACGTCTCGTTCGAGGAGATCTTCGGCACGCTCGGCGCGGGCGGCACCCTGGTCCTCACCGACGAGGACACCCGCACCGATCTGCACCGGCTCGCCGCGCTCCTGGCGGAGCGGCGGGTGGAGCGGGTCTTCCTGCCGTATGTCGCGCTGCAGGAGCTGGCGTCGGTGGTGGTACACGGCGGACGGGCGCTGCCGCACCTGGCGGAGGTCTACACGACCGGCGAGCAGCTGGTGGTCACCCCGCAACTGCGGCGGATGTTCGCCGACTTCACGGACGCGGACCTGGTCAATGTGTACGGCCCGTCGGAGGCGCATCTGTGCACCGGGCACCGGCTCACCGGAGACCCGGCGCTCTGGCCGGAGCGGCCACCGATCGGGCACACCGTCGGCAACGTCCGGATGTACGTCCTGGACGAGCGGCTGCGGCCGGTGCCATTCGGGGTGCCGGGCGAGCTGTACGTGGGCGGAGACGTGCTGTCGCCCGGCTATCTGAACCTGCCGGGCCAGACCCGGGACCGCTACCGCTCCGACCCGTTCGTGGCGGACCCGGGCGCCCGGCTCTACCGCACCGGCGACCTCGTCCTGTGCACGCCGGCCGAGGGCTTCACCCATCTGGGCCGGGTGGACGAGCAGATCAAGATTCGCGGCTACCGGATCGAGCCCGCGGAGGTGGAGGCGGCCCTGAACGACCTGCCGTCGGTCACCGCTTCGGCGGTGGTCGCCACGGAGTACGGGCCCGGTGACCGGCGCCTGGTGGCGTTCGTACGTCTCGACGGCGCCACCTCTGATGCCCAGGACGGTGAACTGCCGCTCGACGAATCCGAGTTGCGGGCCGCACTCGGGGTGGGCCTGCCCTCCTACCTGGTCCCGTCGCGGTTCGTGCGGGTCGGACGGCTGCCCACCGGGCCGAGCGGCAAGACCGACCGGGCCGCCCTGGCACAGCGGGCCGCGCGACTGCCCGCCCCGCGCCCCTCCGGGCGCTCCGGGCGGGTCCTCACCGGCACCGAGCGACGCGTCGCCGGGATCTGGGCCGAGCTGCTCTCCGGCGCCGACGCGGGTCCCGACGACGACTTCTTCGCCCTGGGCGGGCACTCGCTGCTCGCGGTGCGTCTGCGGCAGGCCCTGCAGGACGCATGGGGGGTGGAACTCCCGCTCGGCGCGCTACTTTCGGCGCCGACGGTGGCGGGCATGGCGGACCGGGTGGAACGGGCCCTCACGGGCCGTGACACCTTCGATGACGGGCCCGACCTGTGGGCGGACACCCGCCTGCCAGCCGGGTTCTCGACCGCGTCCGCGGCGCCGGCGGTCGCCGCGGACGCGGCCCGTACGGTGCTGCTCACCGGGGTCACCGGTTTCCTCGGCATCTATTTGCTGCGCTCGCTGCTCGCCGCCGGCTCGGAGGTGCACTGCCTGGTGCGGGCGGACTCGCCCCGGGCGGGTCTGGCCCGGATCCTGGAGACCGCCCGCCGCTACCGGACCGACGACGGTCTCGACCTGTCCCGGGTACGGGTCGTCGCCGGGGACCTGGCACAGGAGCGGTTCGGTCTCGGCGCGGCGGACTACCGCGACCTGGCAGGACGGATCGAGGCCGTGTACCACGCGGCGGCGCACATCAACTTCGCCGCGCCGTATGTGTCGGTGAAGCCGACGAACGTGGACGGCTTCGTGCGGATCGCCGAGTTCTGCGCGCAGACGGTGCTCAAGCCGCTGCACCACATGTCCACCCTGGCGGTCTTCGCCCCGGGCGGACCCGCCCGTGAGTTCACCGAGGACAGCGTGCCCGACACGGCCGACGGGCTCGGCATCGGCTACGCACAGAGCAAGTGGGTCGCCGAGCGTCTCGCGCTCGCGGCCCGCGACAAAGGTGTGCCGGTGACCGTGCACCGGATCGGGCGGATCGGGCCCGACACGGTCAGCGGGGCGTGCCGCACGGACGACTTCTTCTGGCTGCAGATCAAGAGCTTCCTCCAACTGGGCGTCGCGCCAAAGGAGTTGGGGGCTCCGGTGGATCTGCTTCCGGTGGATGTGGTGGCCGACGCGGTGGTGCGGCTCGCACGCGCCCCCGAGGCACACAACCGCGCCGTGCATGTCTTCCACCCGGCGGGCCTGGACTGGGAGTCCGTGCTCGGCGCGGTGGCCCGAGTCGCCGGGGCACCCCGACGGGTGTCCACCGCCGCGTGGCTGGCCGCCCTGGAGTCCGCACCGGACGAGACGGCCACCACGGCCGCCAATGCTTCCGCGGGCAACAGCTCCGGACCCTCGCTCGCGAGCCTCGTGCCGCTGTTCCAAGAGGGCGTCATGGAGCTGGGCGAGCACCGCTACCGCAACGACGAAACGGTGGCGCTCCTGAAGGACCTCGGTCTGGAGCTGCCGGCCGCCGACCCGTCCTGGATCACCGCGATGATCCGCTACTTCACCGAGTCCGGGCAGATCACAGGCGCCCGGGTGCCGTGAACACCGTTGTCGCGGCCAACCGGACGACAGGCCAATCAGACGAAGGGACACCACCGTGTCTGAGCACAGCATCGTGCCGGCACCCGGGCGCCGCCCGCGGGCCGTGATCGTGGGAGCGGGCCCGGTGGGCTGCCTCCTCGCCGTGGAACTGCGCCGCCGGGACTACGAAGTGGAGCTGTACGAGAAGCAGGAGGCGGACGGCGTGGCCGACACCGGCTCCGGCCGCTCGTTCAACCTCACCCTCACGGTGCGCGGCACCAGCACCCTGCACCCCGAACTGCGCGAGCGCGTCTACGCGGAGGGCACGGTGCTCACCCGGCGCATCGTGCACCACAGGGACGGCACCCTCACCCACCAGCCGTACGGCACCGATCCCAGCCACCATCTGCTGTCGGTGCCGCGGGCGGCGCTGCACCGCCTCCTCCTCAAGGAGGCGGTGGAGGCGGGTGCGACCGTGCACTTCGGGCACACCTGTATCGCCGCCGACGCGCACCGGGCCGAGGCCGTGTTCGTCACGGCCGACGGCGGTGTGAGCCGGGCGAGCGGCGATGTCCTGATCGGTTGCGACGGCGCGAACAGTGCGCTGCGCTACGAGTTGTCGAAGTCGGGCGCCCGGATGCGGATCAGCCAGGAGTACATCTCGCACGGCCATGTGGAGCTGACCCTCGACAGCGGCGGAACGGGGCGCCTCCGGCAGGACGGCATGCATCTGTGGCCGCGCGGCGACCACTTCCTGCAGGCCCAGCCGAACCGGGACGGCACCGCCACCACCACGTTGTTCATGCCGGTGGAGAACCGCGGCGGCGAGCTGCGGCTCTCCGCCTTCGACCGGCGGGAGGCGGTGCGCGGCCACTTCGACCGCGAGTACCCGGACATCGCGGCGGCGTTGCCCCGGGTCGCCGGGGACATCTGGGACACCCGCCCGGCGCTTCTGAAGGTGGTGCGCTGCGCGCCGTTCCACTACGGCCGCGCGGTCCTCGTCGGTGACGCCGCGCACACGATCGTGCCGTTCTACGGCCAGGGCATCAACTGCAGCTTCGAGGACGTCGAGGTGCTGTGCGAGCTGTTCGACCGGCACCTGGCTCCCGGCGGTGACCGGCACGCCGCGGTCAGGGCCGCGGTCGCGGAGTTCAGTGAGGTGCGCGGCGCGCCGGGGCAGGCGATAGCGGATCTGTCCCTGGCCAACCTCCAGGAGCTGAGCGCGCACGTCGACGACGAGGCGTTCCATCTGCGCAAGGCCCTGGAGCGTCGCCTGCACCGGCACTACCCGCAGGAGTTCGCGCAGCTGTATCACCTCGTGGCGTTCACGCGGGTGCCGTACGACGAGATCGTGCGCCGCTCCCGCTGGGACAAGGAGGTCCTGGACGAGTTGTGTGCCCGCTTCGATCCACGCACCCAGGCGGGAGAGATCATCGCCCGCTACCCGGAGTTCGCCCGCCGCCCCGCGGCTCTGTCACCTCAGGGAGAGCACTGACATGCCTTGCAACCCGTACGACTTGGAGCTCGACCCCCGCTACAGCGCCAAGGGGGCGCGGGCGGCGTCCTGGTCGAGGACGCGCGGCGCGCTCGCCGGCGCCGAGCTGTACTGGATCTCGACGGTGCGGCCGGGGCCCGTGCCGCGGCCGCATCTGACGCCGGTGGCGGGCGCGTGGTACGACGGCGCGCTGTGGTTCTGCTCGCTTCCACAGGAGCGCAAGGTGCGCAACCTGCTGCGCAATGCCCGCTGCACCCTGCTCACCGGCGTCAACGCGCTGTCCAGCGGCACGGACATCACTCTGGAGGGGACGGCGGAACACGTCACCGACGACCGGCGCCTGGAGGCGGCGGCGCGGGTGTTCCGCGCCAAGTACGGTGCGGCCTGGGACTACGTCGTCGACGGCGGTGAACTGTCGGGTGCGATCGGCCGGGCCTGGGCCTTCGCGGTGGCGCCGGAGACGGTGTTCGCCTTCTCCAAGGACCCGATGGCGCAGACGCGCTGGCGTTTCACCGTGTGAGCGGCGGGGTGGCCCGACCGCTCGGGCGCCGTGGGTCAGGCCCCGACGGCGCGCGGTCCTGGCCGCAGGTCCTGCGCCGCCTCAGCCGCCTCAGCCGCCTGAGCCGCCTCCGATTCCGGGCCGGGCGCCGCGCCCGGCATGTCCTGTGCGGCCCCGCCGAAACGGAAACCGATCCCCCGGATCGTGGTGATCCAGTCACTGCCGCCCAGCTTGCCGCGCAGGCTGCTGACGTGCGTGTCGATCGTCCTGCTCGCCTGCACGCTGATCCGGTTGTCCTGCGGGTAGTCCCACACCTCGGACATCAGCTCGTGCCGCCGGAAGATCCGGTCGGGTTCCGCCGCGAGGGTGTGCAGGAGGTCGAACTCCTTGCGGGTCAGGGCGAGGCGCCAGCCGTTGAAGCGGGCCTCTCGCCGCGACAGGTCGATGACGAGCGGTCCGAAGGTGAGCTCTTCGCCGTCCACCGGCACCTGGCGTGTCCCCTGGGGGGACCGCGGCGAAAAGGCCCTGCGCAGCACCGCGTTGATGCGCGCCACCAACTCCCGTTCCCGGTAGGGCCATCCGATGCAGTCGTCGCACCCGGCTTCGAGCAGCAGCACCGTGTCCACCTCGGCCGCCCCGGAGGCGAAGCCGATGATCGGCACCTCGCTGCGCTGCCGGATGCCGCGGCACAGCGACACCCCGTCGAGGTCGGGCAGATCGGTGTCCAGAAGGATCAGGTCGTACGCGTCGAAGACGTCGAGGAGCTCTCGGCCCGTGCCGACGAGTGAGGTCTCGTAGCCGTGCCGGCCCAGGTCGCGGCGGAGTGCGTGCGCCGCGTCGCAGGCGGTCCCCACCAGGACGCACGCGTCGAAGCCGGTCGGTTCGTCTTCGACAGCCACCCTCGGCTCCCTCGGCTCGGCGGGGACGCGCTCCGTACGGCCCACCCAACCGCCAGGAGCCGCCGGTCGGTCCGCGCCCGTGCACCCCGGGCACGACTATCGCAAGTCGCCGGTGCGCCGTCATCGCACCGGCCGCCACCCTGTAACCGTCCCGAGCTCCAAGGAGCCTGCTGTGACCCTTCGCATCCTCGTCACCGGCGGCGCCGGTTTCATCGGTTCGCACTACGTCAGAACCCTGCTCGCCGACCCGGACCGCGACGACGTGCACGTCACCGTCCTCGACCGCCTCACCTACGCGGGCAACCGCGCCAACCTGGACGAGGTGCGCTCCCACCCGGGGCTTCGTTTCGTCACCGGGGACATCTGCGACCCGGACCTCGTCGACCGGATCGTGGCGGGCGTGGACGACATCGTGCACTTTGCCGCCGAGACCCATGTGGACCGTTCCATCAGCGGTTCCCAGGAGTTCGTGCGCACCAATGTCCTGGGCACCCAGACGCTCCTGGACGCGGCCCTGCGGCACGGCGTGCGGCGGTTCGTGCATGTCTCCACGGACGAGGTGTACGGCTCCATCGCCCAGGGCTCCTGGCGGGAGGACCACCCGCTGCGTCCGAGTTCGCCGTACTCGGCCTCGAAGGCCTCCTCCGATCTGCTCGCTCTCAGCTTCCACACGACGTACGGCCTCGATGTACGGATCACACGCTGCTGCAACAACTACGGCCGCAACCAGTACCCGGAGAAGCTGATCCCCCTGTTCGTCACCCGGCTCCTGAGCGGCCTGCACGTGCCGTTGTACGGCACGGGCACCAACTCCCGTGAGTGGCTGCACATCGACGACCACGTGTCCGCCCTGGAGGCGGTGCGCACCGCGGGACGTGCCGGGGAGATCTACAACGTCGGCAGCGGCGTCGAGCTGACCAACCGCGAGCTCACCGGACTGCTCCTGGAGCACTGCGGCGCCGGCTGGGACAGCGTCGAGCAGGTCGCCGACCGCCTCGGGCACGACCTCAGATACGCCGTCGACACCTCCAAGCTGCGCGCCGAGCTCGGCTGGGCACCGCGCCACGACTTCGCCTCGGCCCTCGCCGACACCGTCGACTGGTACCGCAAGAACGACGGCTGGTGGGCGGACGGGGCGGCGCGGACGCACGGTGCGGGACACCCCCCGCAGGCAGTACACGCGGCTGGACCGACCACGGCCGGAAAGGGAATCCGATGACCACCACCGACCCCGACGGCCCCGCCACCGGCCCCACCCCGCGCGCCGGGGCGAAGGAGTGGCTCGGCCTCGCCGTCCTCTCGCTGCCCGCGATGCTGATCGTGATGGACATGACGGTGCTGCACCTGGCCGTGCCGCAACTCAGCGCCGATCTCTCGCCCAGCGCGCCCCAACTCCTGTGGATCACCGACATCTACGGCTTCATGGTGGCCGGCTTCCTGATCACCATGGGCCATCTCGGCGACCGGATCGGCCGCCGCCGGCTGCTGCTCGCCGGGGCCGTCGCGTTCGCGGTGGCCTCGGTACTGGCCGCGTACGCCACCGGTCCCGGCACGCTGATCGCGGCACGGGCGCTGCTCGGCCTGGCCGGGGCGACCCTGATGCCGTCCACCCTTTCGCTGCTTCGCACGATGTTCGTCGACGAACGGCAGCGCACCATCGCCATCTCCGCGTGGATGATGTGCTTCACGGCGGGCGCCTCGATCGGCCCGCTGGTCGGCGGCGTGCTGCTGCAGCACTTCTGGTGGGGTGCGGTGTTCCTGATCGGCGTGCCCGTGATGCTGCTGCTCCTCGTGCTCGGTCCGGTGCTTCTGCCCGAGTACCGGGCGCCCGCGGCCGGCCGACTCGACGTCACCAGCTCCCTGCTGTCCCTCGCGGCCGTGCTGCCCGCGGTGTACGGGCTCAAGGAGATGACTCGGCACGGCCTCGGCGTACTGCCGGTCCTGGCCGTGGTGTTCGGTCTCGCGGCGGCGATGGTGTTCCTTCGCCGCCAGCGCCGGCTCGCGGACCCTTTCGTCGACCTCGGCCTCTTCGCGGAGCCCCGGTTCCGGGTGTCCCTCGGCACCTTGGCGACCCTGACGTTCGTGATGTTCGGCATCAACCTGTTCATCGTGCAGTCGTTGCAGCTGGTGCACGGTCTCTCGCCGCTCGCCGCTGGCCTGTGGATGCTGCCGGGCAGCGTCGGCGGCATCGTCGGGACGGTGGCGGCCACTTCGGCGCTTCGCCGGGTGCGCCCCGCGTATGTCATGGCCACCTCGCTCGGCGCGGCCGCGGTGGGGCTGCTGCTCGTCGCCCTGGCGGGCCCGTCCGATCCGGCGCTGCTCGTGACCGGTCTGACGGTGATGGCCTCAGGGATAGCCCCGGCTCTCAACCTCGGCACGGACATGGTGGTGAGCTCCGCGCCGCCGGAGCGCGCGGGCGCGGCTTCCGCGGTCTCCGAGACCAGCAACGAGTTCGGCGGCGCCCTCGGCCTTGCCGTGCTCGGCAGCATCGGCACCGCCGTGTACCGGGGTCAGGTCACCGACGACCTGCCCGCCGATGTGCCCGCGACGGCCGCGGGCGCCACCGAGGACACCTTGGCGGGCGCCCTGTCCGTGGCCGATCGGCTGCCGGACGCGACGGCCGCACGCCTCCTCGACCTGGGCCGCGAGGCCTTCACCAGCGGCCTGGCCGCCATGGCCACGGTCGGCGCCCTGCTCGTCGCCGCCTCGGCGCTCCTCGTGGCCGTCACCCTGCGGCACGTACGGCCGGGGTCGCCGCCCGAGGAAGCGAGGGAGAAGGAGCGGGTCGCCTGAGGAGGCGGGCGCCGCCACGGCGCCCCGACCGCGGGCCGCGTCAACCGCCGCCGCGGCCCACCGCCACCTGGTCCACGTTCAGCGTGCGGAGTGTGAGCTTGGGCAGCAGCAAGGTGTCCAGGCGCATCAGCGTGCGCAGGGCGTGGCGGCGCCTGCGGCGGGGGCCGTCGTCACCGATGACCTGTCCAATCCTGCGGGTGGGCAGGGTGACCTGGCCCTGGCGGATCTTCGCGAGCAGGATGTGGGAAAGCTGGTCGATGGTGGCGTCGGCCAGGGCGGGCAGGGTCAGCGTCGCGCCCTGGTACTGGCCGCGGCCCCACGTCGGCCTGCGCCGCAGCAGGCTCGGCCGCGCCGCGAGGACCAGCATGATGGACAGCTGTTCGGCGGAGTCCATGAACTGCTCGAGGAAGTCCAGGCTCGTGTCGTCCAGTTCGTGTCCGTCGTCGACGAAGATCACCAGCGGGTGGTCGGATGCCACCGCGCGCAGCAGGCGGCACCCCGCCTCCCGCAGGACATCCACGCGGTGGGGCGCCGGGCCCTCGTCCCCCGCGTGCATCAACTCGGGGAGTTTGGCGCTGAGTTCGGTGGCCTCGGCCGGGTGCGCGATCCACGCGTACACGATCTGCTGGAGGAGCCCGGCGCGGGTCTCCGCGTCGCTGCCGTCCGGGGCTCCGCACAGCGCGGTCAGGATGTTCCTGAGCAGGCCGAGCGGCCGGTCGGCACCCTCGGGGCCGCACACGACGAACTCGACGTCCTCCCAGGAGGCCGTGGCGCGCCGCTCGAACTCGAGCAGCACCCGGGTTTTGCCGACCCCGCCGTTGCCCAGCACGGTGACGGTCTGGGGCAGGGAGCGGTGCCGCGACCGGCCGAGGAGCCCGGCCAGCACCTCCAGTTCGTAGTCCCGGTCCACGATCGGAATCGAGGGATGGGTCAGGGACCGCCAGTGCACACGGCGCACCTTCCAGCCCCCGGCCCCGCCGCCCGACGCGGCGTAGCGGACGATTCCCCCGGTGGTGGCGCGCGTGTGGGTGCAGGCGCGCACGGTGCCCGCCGCGGTGTGTGCCATCAGGGTCCGGGAGGTGTCGAGGAGCGGACCGCCGAGTACGGGTACGTCCGTGGCCCCTCCGTCCGGCTGCTCTGTCCTGACCTCTCCGGTCACCACGGTGGCGCGGATGCTGACCGACTGCTCCGGGGCCTCCTCCTGGCCGCCGGGCGCCAGCATCGCAAGGGCGGTGGACACCGCTCGCTCGGCCGCGTTGACGCCTTCGAACAGGGCGAGCAGCGCGGGGCCTGCCGGGGCCGCCATGACTCCGCCGAAGTAGTCGGCCGTGTGCCGCAGGGTCTCCGGGAGCGCGGCGAGGGCCCGATCCGCGCTCGCGGCGTCCGTGGCGGCGCCGAAGTCGACCGCGGCCTGCATCATCACCACGCTGCAGGGTTGTCGTGGACCGTCCGGCGGCAGGGCGGGCGTGAGGCCGTCGTCGGGGACGGCGCGCACCGGCTCGGCGTACGCCGCGGAGGGCTCGGGGGGCTCGGGGGCGGCCGGCACGGCGGGCGGGGCGGCGGTCGGTAGCGGCGATGCGCCCGGTGCGCGGGCCTCGGTGACCAACTCGACGGCTTCCCGGCGGGCTTGGGGCACGAGCAGCGAGTCGTCGTGGCGCAGTATCGACTGCTGCAGCTGCTGGAGCCCACGCCCGGGCTCCAGGCCGAGCTGGTCGACGAGGCGGGAGCGTACCCGGTTGTACACGCCGAGCGCGTCCGTGTGGCGCCCGCCGCGGTAGAGGGCGAGCATGAGCTGCCCGCACAGCCTCTCGCGCAGGGTGCCCGTCTCCACCTCCGACTCGATCTCACGCAGTACGGAGTGGTGTCGGCCGAGGGCGAGTTCGGCGTCGAAGTAGTCCTCGAGGACGTCCACCCTGGTGTTCTCCAGGCCGGCCAGCTCGGGCCAGGCGTAGCCTTCCTCCACGAGGTCGGCGAGCGCGGCGCCGCGCCACAGGCCCACAGCTTCCCGCAGCAGCGCCGCGGTGCCCGCCGCGGACCCCTCAGCCAGCCGGGTCCGCCCTTCCTTGGCGAACCGCTGGAACTTGCACAAGTCGACGGATTCTGGGTCCAATTGCAGAACGTAACCGGGCGGCCGGGTACTCAGTGAAGGCCTGCCCTCGGCGTCCTGGCGTTCGTTGAGCAGGACGCGCAGCCCCCAGATGGCGTTGTGGAGGATCTTGCGCGCCGTGTTGGGCGCTTCCTCCATGGGCCACAGCGCGTCCATCAGGACGCTGGTGGAGACCACACGGTTGGTGTTGAGGAGGAGGAATCCCAGGACGGCACGCTGCTTGGTGCCCTGGATTGGCACGCTCTCCCCGTTGTCGCACATTTCCAAGGGTCCAAGCACACGAAACTTCATGATTGTTCCTCGCTCCTCCCGAATACGGTGACCGTTCCGCGGATGGCCTGGGCGAGCGGAACGACTCGCTGACGGCGCCGGGTGTGGGCCCGTCTCCGCCGGCATCGGTGGCACTCACCCGCGGACGGGCAGGGAAGCGGTTCCCCCGTTCATGCTCCGATGGTGGTGTGCCCTCCTTGCGCGGGCCACGCGGCGGCGGCCCCGCTGCCGACCAGTGGATGATCCGCGGCCAGGGGGCCCACGGCGCCCGCGCCGCCCGGCGATCCGAGCTCCTTGAAGATCTCGGCGTTCGCGGACTCGAACTGTCTCCACTGCGCGGGGAGATCCTCCTCGTAGAAGATCGACTCGACTGGGCAGACCGGCTCACAGGCACCGCAGTCCACGCATTCGTCGGGATGGATGTAGAGCATCCGTGGGCCCTCGTAGATGCAGTCGACGGGACACTCGTCGATGCAGGCCTTGTCCTTGACGTCTATACAGGGCTGCGCGATCACGTAGGTCACGGAGACTCCTCGTTATCTGATGCGGCGGGTCAGGGGGCATCAGCGGGTAACGGTCCAGATGTCTTTGCCGGTGAGCAGTGCGGCGAGGTCGCCCTTGCCGTTGTGCTCGATGGCGGTGTCGAGTTGGTCGGACATCAACGTGTCGTAGACCGGGCGTTCGACGTCGCGGAAGACACCGATGGGGGTGTGGTGCAGGGTGTCGGGGTCGGCCAGGCGGGACAGGGCGAAGGCCTGGGTGGGCGAGGTCGAGTGCGCGTCGTGGATGAGGATCTGTGACTCGGTCTCAGGTGTGACCGGGACAACTTTGAGATCGCCGGTGGCCGCGTCGCGCACGACACCCTTGCTGGCGTC
>NZ_JBWLKL010000044.1:0-52497 GCF_059026065.1 Streptomyces sp. A18
TTCGACTACGGCCGCAAGGAGGTCCGCAACTTCCTTGTCGCCAACGCCACTTACTGGTGCGAGGAGTTCCACATCGACGGCCTGCGCGTCGACGCCGTCGCCTCCATGCTGTACCTCGACTACTCCCGCGAGGAAGGAGGCTGGTCGCCCAATGCCGACGGCGGACGGGAGAACCTGGACGCGGTGGCCTTCCTGCAGGAGATGAACGCGACGGTCTATCGCCGCTGTCCGGGCGTCGTCACCATCGCCGAGGAGTCCACCGCGTGGGACGGGGTCACCCGGCCCACGGACGAGCCCGGGGCGGCCGGGCTCGGCGGTCTCGGCTTCGGGTTCAAGTGGAACATGGGCTGGTCGCACGACTCCCTGGCCTACATCTCCCACGAGCCCGTGCACCGCAAGTTCCACCACGACGAGATGACGTTCTCGATGGTGTACGCCTACAGCGAGAACTACGTCCTGCCCCTCTCCCACGACGAAGTCGTGCACGGAAAACAGGCTCTGGTGTCGAAGATGCCGGGCGACTGGTGGCAACAGCGCGCCGACCACCGTGCGTACCTGGCCTATATGTGGGCGCACCCGGGCAAGCAACTCCTCTTCATGGGACAGGAGTTCGCGCAGGGCGCCGAGTGGTCAGAGCTGGACGGGCCCCAGTGGTGGGTGCTCCAGGAGAACCACCCGGCGCACCAGGAACACCGCGCGATCCAACACCTCGTAGCGGACCTGAACCACCACTACGTGGCGACGCCATCCCTGTGGGAGCAGGACACATCACCGTCCGGCTTCACCTGGATCGCCGCCGACGCAGCCGAGGACAATGTCTTCGCCTTCCTCCGCCACGCCTCCGACGGCACTCCCCTGCTGGCCGTCTTCAACTTCTCCCCCGTGGTCCGCCACGACTACCGGCTCGGCGTACCTCCTGGGGTGGGCGAAGCCTGGGAAGAGATCCTCAACACCGATGCGCCGCGCTATGGCGGCAGCGGCGTCGGGAACGACGACCCCCGTCACCAGGAACCCCACCCCAGCCACGGCTTCGCCACGTCCGTCTCCTTGACGCTTCCGCCCCTGGCGGCCCTCTGGCTGAAGCCGATCGGGGTCACTCCGGGATCTCCCTCAGGAACTCCGCAACCAGGTCGGCCGGGTTGGCGGCTCGGGTCAGCGTGAACATCTGGTCGGGGTCGAACATGTTGTAGAGGATGACCGGCACAGGCCGTCCAAGCGTTGCCACTAGCCGGCCGTCCTCGTGGAGGTGGCGTGCCACCTCGACACACAACTCGTCGAACTGTTCTGCGAGCCGTTCGTCACGCTCGTCCTGCTCCTCCTCGGAGAGGCCGTCCCCCTCCTCGTACCAAAGGCCCTGGGCCACCGCTTCTCGCCGGTGCAGATCGGCTCCGACCGGGTCGTGCTCGGGGTCGTGCCCGACAGTGCGGATGCCCTCAAGGCCGGAGGGCGGGAAGCAGGCGTAGCTCCAGCGGGCCTCCCGCGGCTCTGGGGCGTTCCCCTCCGCGAGCAGCCGCGCCACCTCGGTCTCGGTGTTGTAGCCGATCGCCACGTACGGGAACCTCGGGTCCTGGTCGACGCTGTCGACACGGAACGTGACCGCGTAGATGTCGGAGGCCGGCTCTGCGGGGAACTCGGCCACGGTACGCCGCGCCATCTGCTCCAGGTGCAGTCGGAATGTCATCAACAGCTCTTCCCTTCGGCCGCGTTACGACGCGCCAGCACGCCAGCACGCCAAGTCTGCAGCGTCGAAGGATGTCACGTCCCTCCACCTGCTCAGTCGATGACCGCCGTGGCCTCGACCTCCACCAGATGCTCGGACACGTCCAACGCCGCCACGCCCACCAGCGTGCCCGGCGGTACGGGAGTGACCCCCAACTTCGCGGCCGCCCGCGCCACTCCCTCTCCGAAGAGCGGCATCTTGTCCGGGGTCCAGTCGACGACATACACGGTCAACTTCGCCACGTCGTCGAAGGATCCCCCGACCCCCGCGAGGGCGGTGGCGACATTGAGGTAGCACTGCTCGACCTGAGCGGCGAGGTCACCTTCTCCGACCGTGACCCCATCGGCATCCCAGGCGACCTGCCCGGCGATGAACACCAGCTTCGACCCGGTCGCGACGGACACCTGCCGGTAGGCATCGATCTTCGGCAACCCGTCGGGATTCACCAGGGTGATGGCCATGCTGTCTGTCTCCTTGTCATGAGAGCCCGCGGGCTCGTTTCCACCTCACCCACCCACTCGTGGTCTCCGGCGGATACTGGGAAACCCTAGAAGAGTGGCCGCTGACGTGGAAGAACGCACTTTCCGGTGACTGGGTAACCGTTTGGTGACCAAGGAGTTCGGGCTCGTGCTGCTTGATCCGGCGACGCCTCGGATGTGACGACCTCAGCGAGAAGACCCGGAGATCCGTACGCGCTGGACCGCCTTGCCTGAGCCGTTACCGGCGTCGGAGTCGGAGTCGGAATCAGGGTCGGAGTCGGTGTCGGTGTCGGTGTCGGTGTCGGTGAGGAACGCCGCCAGCGCCTGTCCCTCCTCCATGACCGCGACGCGGTCCGCCCGTGAGAATCGGCCCAGCGGGGTGACCGTCACGGTGCCCTCTTCCTCCGTCCACGTGGCGGCCACCCGGCCGTCGACCAACACGACCCGGGCCCCTGCGACCGACAGGCCCCGGTGGGCGTCGTCGATGATCCGGGTGCGGTCCTGGAAGCCGAGGATCGCGTTGTCGAACGCCGGCAGGAACCGCACCGGGGCTGGGGTGTCCGGGGCCGGGCGCGGTGCGTCGGGGAGGTCGAGCAGTTCCCGGCCCCGCTCGTCCCGGAAGGAGACCAGCTCCTCGCGCAGCGCGGTGACCGCTGCCGGCAGTCCCGCCAGGCCGCACCAGGCGCGCAGGTCGGCCGAGGCAGCGGGACCGAACGCGGCCAGGTAGCGGCGCAGCATCGCCTGCCCCACGGGGTCGGTGTCGTCCGGGGAGAGAGGGGCGACCCCGCGCTTCAGCCAGGACGCCAGCGGAGCATGCCGTACGCCTGCCTTCGTCCGCCAGAGCCCGCGCGGCGGCATCTGCACCATCGGGACCAGGGCCATCAGCATCTCTCCCAGAGCCCGCGGCCCCGGGTCCGGCCAGCGGTCGGCCAGTTCCCGCGCGAGCCCGGTCATCGTGCGCGGCTCGCCGTCGGCCATGACCTCCCGGCCCGCCGCCGCGAGCTCGTCGAGGTCGGTCCCCGCCAACTCGTTGCGGTAGACGCCGAGCACCCGTTGGCGCTGCATGGCGTCGTGGCGGGCGCGCCAGGCCAGAGCGTCATCGGCGGTGACGAGGTGAACGGTGCGGCGCATGAGGTGGGTGCGGACCACGCGCCGCCGTACGAGGTGCTCCGAGAGCTCCGCCGGGTCGAAGCCGCGCAGCCGCGACCAGAGGCCGACGAACGGCTCCTGCGGTTCCTGCGCCTGCATGCCACCCAGATGGGCGACGGCGTCGAGGACCGGTACGTCGACGCGATCGAGCAGGAGCTGCCGGGCGAGGGTCGCGCGGTTCAGTGCCCGGGTGTCGAGAACGGTCATCGGGGCCCTCGCGCGGTGTGCCCGCCGGTCGAACGTCCGCCCAGCGACGCGCGGTTGGTGGTGTCCCTCCGCCTCAGTTCGTTCATCTTCACGGTGACGCCGTTCCCTTCGGTCTCGTACAGACCCGTGTGGCCCCTGGATCTCGCGTCGAGCATCGATCCCAGGTCGTGGAACGGGGCGGGCGACGACGCACAGCCGCCGCCCGGCCCCGGGGATCTACTTCTGGCCGTCGAGCGTCTCGCGCAGGATGTCCGCGTGGCCTGCGTGCTGCGCGGTCTCGGCGATCACATGCATCAGCACCCCGCGCACGCTGCGTACTTCTCCCGGCTCGTGCCAGGGCGCCTCGGGCAGCGGGTGTGTCGCCGAGAGGTCGGGGACGGAGGCGACGATCTCTTCGCTGCGGGCCGCCACCTCCTCGTAGCGCGCGACGATCCCGGCCAGGTCGTCGCCGGGCAGCATCCGGAAGTCGTTCTGATGGTCGATCGCCCACTGCGGGTACTCACGGGCGGTACCGGCCGCGAGGTCGTCCCAGGTGACACCGTCGGGCAGGTCGTAGCGCATCGCGGAGGGACCGTCGACGGCGAAGCGCAGCCATCCTTCCTCGATGGACGCGACGTGCTTGATCAGTCCGCCCAGGCACAGCGCGCTGATGGTCGGCTGTTGTCCTGCCTGCTCGTCGCTCAGTCCACGCACCGTGGAGGTCAGGGCCGATCGGGCGGCCGCGAGCCGGGCGAGCAGGTCGGCGCGCTCGGCGTCGAGCGTCGAGGGGGATGTGGTCGTGGTGGTCACCGTGATCGGGCCTTCCAGTCGTTGCCGTTGTCGTTGTCTCGGTCTGGCACGGACGACCCTCGCAGGAGAAGCGGTCAGGTTGTGACCTCTTCTCGGGGCAACATGGAGTCATGCCGAAGACCTCAGGCCGACTGCTCTCGCTGCTCTCGCTGCTCCAGGCGCGCCGGGACTGGCCGGGAGCGCTGCTGGCCGAGCGGCTGGACATCAGCGCGCGCACCGTGCGTCGTGACGTCGATCGGCTGCGCGAGCTCGGCTATCCCGTCGTGGCCCTGAAGGGGCCCGACGGGGGCTACCGGCTGGACGCGGGCTCGGAGCTGCCTCCGTTGCTGTTCGACGACGAGCAGGCCATCGCCCTCGCCGTCGCCCTCCAGATCGCCACCACCACCGGCGCCGGCATCGAGGAAGCCGCGGCGCGTGCGCTGACCACCGTCCGGCAGGTCATGCCCGCCCGGCTGCGCCGCCGCGTCGACACCCTCCAGGTCACCGCGGTCGAGCGGCCATCGACCCGGCCGAACCCGCAGGTCGACAGCAACGTACTCATGGCGCTCAGCGCGGCCGTGCACGCCCGCGAGGTACTGCGATTCGACTACGCCCCTGTGTCCCCGCCGGAGGCCGCCGACGGCGACTGCGCCGGGCCCCCTCCTCGCCGGGTGCAGCCCCACCACCTCGTCACCTGGGGCGGACGCTGGTATCTCGTCGCGTGGGACCTCGACCGCGAGGACTGGCGCACCTTCCGCGCCGACCGGATCACTCCGCGTACGCCCGCCGGGCCCCGCTTCACCCCGCGCGATGTGCCCGGCGGCGACGTGGCCGCGTTCGTGGCCGGCAGGTTCCAGGGCTCCGCCGGATCGGGCGACTGGCCCTGTCGCGGTGAGGTGATCCTCGACCTGCCCGCGGCCCAGGTGTCCCAGTACTCGCGCGACGGGCTCGTCGAGAAGATCGGACCGAACCGCTGCCGACTCGTCATCGGCTCCTGGTCATGGACTGCTCTGGCCGCCGACATCGGCCGGTTCGACGCCGACATCGAGATCGTCGGCCCGGCCGAACTCAAGGACGCCTTCACGCACTTGGCCCGCCGCTATGCCCGCGCCGCGACCAACTCACCCACTTCCAGGGCCGATCCGGGTCAGCCCTGAGGGTGGTCGCCGATGGCACCATCGATGAGTTCGCACACGATGTCCATGTGACCCGCGTGCCGTGCGGTCTCCTCGATCAGATGGATGAGCACCCAGAGCATGTGACGCACAGAACTCCAGGCCGCCATCAGGGCGTTGCCCACGCGGGCAACGCCCTACTTGTTCGGGTCCCGGAAGCGGCCGAACGCCTTCGTGAAGGCGCTCAGCGGTGAGCCGTCCGCCTTGGCCTGACCCGTCGCGGCCGGGCGGGGCACGCCGTCGCCGCCGGTCACCTCGGCCAGCGCGGCCTGCGCCGCATCGGCCGCCTGCTGGTACAGGTCACGGGAGTTCGTCATGGCCTCGAGCGCCTCGGCGTACCGGGTGACCATGCCCTGGGCGTGGGCCAGCTCCTCCTCCTGGGTGAGCAGGTGCCATCCCTGGCGCAGCTGGGTCAGGGCACGCTCGGCCTCGGCCGGCAGCGGCCGTGGCAGCACCGCGAACTCCTTGATCCTGTCGAGGAGTTCGGTCGGTTCCGAGCCGTCGAGGAAGACACTGCGCACCGTGTAACGCTCCGCGTCGTACCCCGGGGTCTGCGGCGTCGTGGGCAGGACGACGCCGCCGCCGCGCGGCATCCGCACGCTCAGCTCCCGCTTCATCGCGAAGTCGGCGATCTGCGCCTGCTCCGGCGTGCCGCGGTGCTCGACCACGCGGTGGCGCAGGCCGGGAGGCAGGAACGCCGAGATCGGCTTCTGCCCAGCCGCGTCCGGCGTCATCGCCTCGTGCACCACGACGTGGATGGACCAGCTCTGCCGGGTGCAGTCCCGCAGTCGGCGGCGCAGCTCGTCGTCGTCCTTGGGCAGGTGGTTCGTCGTCCGCATGCGCACGCCCGGCACCGTGTCGTGGTCCCAGGCGACCCGGTCGCTGTCCGGCCAGAACATCAGGGCAGGCGAAGGCCAGTGCACGTCCCACGCCCGCTCCGCCTCCGCGGCGAGGACCCAGGTGACGCCCTCGGTTTCCTTGCGGCGGGTCTCGGGGTCGTACAGGGTCAGCTGCGCACGCACCGTGATGTCGTCGGCCACGCGCCAGCGGGCCTCGAAGAGGCGGCGGGCCGACGGGCCGGGGTCGGCGGACTCGTCCCGCGGGTGCAGGACGGTGGAGCGGGCCGCCTCGACGGGGTCGAGATCCAGGAAGTCGTCAAGCACCCCGGCCGCCTTGAGGGCGATCAGGTTGCGCCGGACGTCCTGCTCGGGCTCGGGCCCGAGGTGGCGCCCGCGCCCCAGCCACGCGGTGTCGGGGACGGTGGTCGTTGAGGTGCTCTTCTTCGCCATGGAGTCGTTCTGTGAGAGGGCGGGGGCCCGACCAGTATGGCTCCTGGACCCGGCGAGGGGAGCGCTGCCCCGCCCACGGCTTCGCCATGCCGGACGGACGGTACGTAGACATATCAAGCCATTCCTATACCGTCATCGCAGGCCAGAGGGGCGGCCTCAGCGCTGCCTGGTTCTGGCCGGTGGGGCCGGTCGATCTCAGGTGCGAGGAACACGGGATCGGCGGTGCCGGGACCGATGAGTCTTCGTGGGCCACGCTGTCTGAAGAGGGAGGGACGGACCCGTCCCCCTGTCAGGAGAGTGGTGCACGATGAGGTTGGTACTCCAGGAGTTCCTGTCGCTCGACGGCGTCTACCAAGGCCCGGGGGCGCCGGACGAGGACACAAGTGATGGCTTCACCCGGGGCGGCTGGTTCGTGCCGCACCTGGACGAGGAGTTCGAACGGCTGGCAGGCACCTGGCTCGGTCAGGCGGACGCCTTCCTGTTCGGCCGCCGTACGTACCTGAACTTCGCGCGGGACTGGCCCAAGATGACCGAGCACCCGTCCGCGAGCATCTTGAACGGCCTGCCGAAGTACGTGGCGTCCCACAGCCTGACCACGGCGGACTGGGACCCGACCACGATCCTGTCCGGCGACATCCCCGCCCAGGTCGCCGAGCTGAAGCGGCAGCCGGGCCGAGAGCTGCAGATCCACGGCAGCGGACGGCTCGGCCAGTCCCTGCTTGCCGCGGGTCTGGTCGACGAACTGCGCCTCGCGATCGCCCCCGTGGTCGTGGGCACGGGCCGCCGCCTGCTCCCGGACGGCGGCGCACCCGCGGGACTGCGGCTGCTGAGCAACGAGACGACACCGGGCGGACTGGCGATCCACGTCTACGAATCGACGGGACTTCCGGAGTACGGGACGTACGGGGCCGACGCGTAGGCGCTCGCGGCGGGCTGGAGCGGCCCGGTGATCAGCCGCCGCGCTTGAGGCGTACGACGACGGGGGCGCGGAAGGGATCGCCGGACTGGTTGACCTGGACGAGTCCGGCGCCCAGCCACTCGTCGGTGCCGGGCACGCGGTGGATCTCCTTCAGCCACAGCGACTGGTTGGATCCCTTGCGGGCGCCGGTAGACAGGGGCAGGCGGTGGCGCTTGATCTTCACGCACCGGCCGTCGTCGGTCACGTACCAGTTCCCGTCGAGGAACAAGCCCTTGTCGTCCTGGCCCACCGGGGTCCGCAGGGCGCATCCGCCGGGCGCGGCCTCCTGTTCGACCCACTTCGAGCCGTCCCGGCGCAGCCGGATGTACTCGTCCTGGGGTTCGCTCTCGACCTCGCCGTGATTGAAGGAGTGGATGCCGTACGCGCGCACCTCCCCGCTGTCGAGCGCGAGGACCTGGGCGAGACCGGCGTCCGGCTCCGGCGGGAGCGGCTCATCGAAGCGGGCCTGCGGGGTGTCCACCGCCTTCCAGGACGTGCCGTCCCAGTGCATCGAGGCGGGCTGGCTGTACGACTCGCCGCCGCCCTCCAGTTCGGTGCCCGGCCCGGTCGAGCGGCGGCCGACCGCCCAGACGTCGTCCTGCCCCACCACGGCGAGGTCGGAGGCTTCGTACGGCAGCCGGGTCGTGGTCCAGCCGGTGCCGTCCCAGTGCTGGGCGGTGTGCTCGCTGTCGAGGGCCCAGATGTCGTCCGGGCCCGCGGCCTCGAGATCCCCTGTCTCGCCCGGCGGAGGGCTCGGCACCGCGGACCAGCGGGCGCCGTCCCACTGCGCCCAGCGGTTGGCGGCGCCGTCTTCGACGGCCTGCGGCCGCAGCCACAGGACGTCTTCACCGATCTCTTCGAGGCGGGGCGGGTGGACGCCGGCGCCGAGAGCTTCGGGCAGGGGCTCACGCTTCCACTTCGTGCCGTCGTAGTGCAGGAGGTGGGCGTTGGCCGTGCCGTCGTTCTCGTTCCCGACCGCCCAGATGTCGTCCTCGGCCAGGACGGCGACATCGACGAGCTCTCCGTTGAAGTCCGCGATGTGCTCGAACTCCCAGGTGAGGGAGCCCGCGGGGCCCTTGGCCCGCCCGTCCTTGCCGTCGGATCCGGCGGCCCGAGGGCCGCTCTCTTCGGAGCCCGTACCGCACCCCGCAGCCATGAGCACGGCCGCCAGCACGGCAACGGCCACCACGCCCCTGCGCCCGGTCCCCGCAATTCCGTTGATGATCGCTCCCCCTTGTCGCTCTGCCTTGCCGCCCTGCCTTGTCGCGCTCGCTCGCCATGGCTCCATGTCGAACCAGGCAGAACGGATGCCTGCCGGATCGGCATGAGCAGGCCAGCGATCATGGGCAGATCCTAGGCGGCCCCCAGAGCGCCCCGGCGTCGATGGTCGAGTTCGCTGGGGCGGACGCTATGCCGGGCCGGGGCCGTCGGCGAAGTACGGCAGCACCATCTCGACGAGGGCGTCGACGTCGGCGTCGACCATCGGTTCGCCGGTCATGCCCATCCGGTGGAGCAGGACGCCGACCACGACGTCGATGAAGAACAGGACGCGCTGTTCCGGCTCCCCGAGCGCGTCCTGGAACGCGAGCCGGTAGGGATCCTGCAACCGCGTCGACAGGATCTCGCGCAGGGCCGGATCGCTGACGGCGTCGCTGAACACGCCGGCGAACGCGTCGCCCACTCCCGGTTCACTGATCTTCGCCGCGGTCCAGCGGATGGTCGAGGACATGATCTCGGCCCGGCTCGCGCCCGCCAGCGGCGCTGGGCCCAACGCGTCCAGGAGACAGTCCACGATCAGTGCGCCCTTCGACGGCCAGCGGCGGTAGACCGTCGACTTCGCGACACCGGCCGCGGCGGCGATGCGCTCAACGGTGGCGCGCGCATAGCCGACCTCTTGGACCGTGCTCAGCGTGGCGGCGAAGACCTCGGCGTTGACGCCGGTGCGCGGGCGGCCGGGCGGTCTGGCGGATTTGGGCGATGCCATAGCCACACGATACCGGTTTTCGCTACCTTAGGTTTCGATACCTGAGGTCGCGTAACTCTCTGAGGGAAGGAATTAAGGACCATGAGTGAGCTCACCGCCGCTGCCGCCGCCGAGCGGCCGCCGGAGCCGAACTGGCCTGCGATCACGGCCGAGGAGCTGGTCGCCTACCGCGACGCGGAGAACCGCTTCCGGGCGTCCGACGCGGCGCGGGCGATCACCGGGGAGCCTGACCCCGGCGCCGCCATCGACTGGCAGGAGGTCGCGCTGCCCGGCCGCGAAGTCCCGGTGCGGGTGTACCGGCCGTCACCTGGGCCCGACGGGGACGGGGGCGGCCGGACAGATCTGCCCCTCGTACTCCACGTACACGGTGGCGGGTTCGTGGGCACGGCGGTGCAGAGCGACTGGGTCAACAGCCACCTGGCCGCCCGACTCCCCGCGGTGGTCGTCTCGGTCGAGCACCGGCTCATCGCCCCGGACACTCCACTGGCGGCCGCTGTCGACGACGGCTGGGAGGTACTCCAGCACGTGCTGCGGCACGCCGCACAGTGGGGCATCGACCCGGCACGGACCGCCGTCTTCGGGGAGAGCTGCGGCGGGTTCATCTGCGCCTTGGCGGCGATCCGGGCCAGGGCAGCCGGCCTGCCCCTCCAGGCGCAGGTGCTGGTCAACCCCGCCGTCGATGTGACCGAGGCGATGCTCGACCACGCCTCGGTCGCCGAACACGCCCGCACCCCGACCCTCGCCGTGCCGCAACTGCGCCTGTTCCAGCGGCTCGCCGTTCCGCCGGGAGCCGACCCTCGTGCGCTCTCACCGCTCCATGCCGACAGCCTCGACGGCCTTGCCCCGGCGCTCGTGGTGGTGCCGACCCACGACCCGCTGGCCGATCACGGCCGCGTCTACGCCGAACGACTGCAGGCGGCCGGAACGCCCGCGCGCCTGTCCGAGTACCACGGCGCGGGTCACGCGTTCGTCAGCACGCCAGGTATGGCACCGCAGGCCGAGCCCGCGCGAGCGGAGATCCTCGACTTCCTGCGGGCCTCATGGAAGGAGACACAGTGAAGCGCATCGGCATCGTCGGGGTCGGCGAGATCGGCCGGGCCATCGTGACGGGCTTGTGCGACGGGGTCGACGAGCCACCGCAGGTGTTCCTCTCACCCCGCGGTGCCGCCACGGCCACGGAACTGTCCGGGCGTTACGAGGGCGTACAGGTCTGCGCCGACAACCAGGAGGTGGTGGAACGCTCCGAGGTGGTGATCATCGCCGTACGCGCACGGGACCGGCACGAAGCCCTGGCCGGTCTGCGGGTGGACGCCGACAAGACGGTGGTCAACGTGATGTCCGGCGTCGCCAACGACGACCTGCGCCACCTGCTCGCCTCCGACGCCGCGTTCGTGCGGGCCATCCCGCTGCCCTCCGTCCGTGAACGCCGCTCCGTCACCGTGACGTTTCCTTCCCACCCGGTGGTGGACGCGCTGTTCGATCGGCTTGGCGGGGCACAGCCGGTCGCGGACGAAGCGGCGTTCGACGTCTTCTCCGCGCTGACGGGGACACTGACGACCCACTACTCGTATCTCGCCACGCTCACGTCATGGGCGGCCGGCCACGGCATCCCCTCCGACGTCGCCGACCGCTACGTCCGCGGACTCTTCCAGGGCGTCGGCCGCGCCCTGAGCGACGAGACCCGATCCCTGCACCAACTCGCCGCCGACCACGAGACCCCGAACGGAAACAACGAACGGATCCGCACCACGTGGTTCGACGCAGCCAACGTCGAAGCCCTCGGCAAGGCCCTCGACGGTCTCCTCACCGACCTGGCGAAAGGCGGCACTTGATGTCCGATCATGGGTGAATGACTGCCTTTTACCATGTGTGCTTCGCGGTTTTGGACATCGAGCAAGCGATGCGGGACTTCCGGCGCTCGGCCGGGGTCGAATGGAGTGATCCACTGTCCGACCGGCTCGGCGAGTGGGACTACCGCATCGCCTTCACCACCGGTGGGCCTCCGTTCATCGAGCTCATCGAAGGCCCCGCCGGCAGCCCCTGGGACGCGTCGGCGGGCGCCAGGTTCGATCACATCGGCTTCTGGAGCAGCGATGTCGAGGCGGGCTCGCGGCGCCTGGAGGACGAGGGCATGCCCGCGGACTTCTCCGGATGCCCCTATGGCCGGCCGTTCACCTACCACCATATGGACAGCATCGGCGCACGCATCGAACTCGTCGACCTCAGCAGGCAGGGCAGTTTCCTGGACAAGTGGCATCCAGGCGGGGTGTCCATGCCCGCCATCGACGAGAGCGCCCAGGGTGAGCTCAGAGAGCGCTGACGCGGGGTGACACCGACGGCCACGCGCGCGTGGCGTACCTGGCGGGCGCGACCTCTCGCCTAGAAACACCTCCATGTGCCACTACTGCGGTTGCCGAGAGATCCCGCTGATCAAGGAGTTCATCGTCGAGCACGAGCGCGTCACCGACGCCGCGGGCGATGCCGTCCGAGCCCTGAAGCTGGGCGACGCGGCCCGCGCACGCGCCCTCGTGGACGTCATGTCCCGCGAGCTGGACTCGCACTGGCGTGGCGAGGAGAACGGCCTTTTCGCCGTGATGCGAAAGGATCCCGAGTACGCGGACTACATCGCGGACCTGGAGAGCGAACACCGCGGACTCGCGGCCCTGTTGCCCGCTCTCGACCTGACGGACCCCGGTGACGTACGCACCCTCGTCGAAGCCGTCGACGAACTGCACCACCACATCGCCAAGGAGGAGGACGGCCTGTTCCCTGCCTCGCTCACCGCGCTCGACGGCGACGACTGGAACCTGTCGATGGCGGCCTGGCGCGAGGCACACCCTGACTGAGCGTCACAGCAGGTGGGCCGGGCGGGGGTTGGTCCCTTCCCGTGGAACCGGTGGCGCGTCCCGAGCGCCCTGCCACGGTGAGGCCGCCTCCCCGGATACCTTCCGCGGCCATGGACACCCTCATCTTCGGCGGCCTCCTCGCCACGCTGTACGCGCTCCACCGTCGGCGTTCACGGGCCGTACTGCTCGGCGGCTGGTGGATCGTGTTCGTCCTCACGGTCCTCCTGCTCGCCCACCACATCACCAGCAGCCTCAAGCTGGGGCTGAACTACTGATGAGCACTCTGACGACCCCGCTGCCGGGCACCGAGCGCTCCTCCGTGCTCGGCAAGGTCCAGTACTGGTTCGCCTGCTTCTTCGCCGTCGGCTGGACCGGCGTGGTCTGCGGCGGGCTCGGCGTCCAGTTCGTCGACTGGGACTATCCCTGCCCGCTGTGCATGGTGCAGCGCATGTTCATGCTGCTCGCCGCGCTGGGAGCGGCGTACATCGTGCGCCGCGGCATGACCGGCACGGTCACCGGCCGCGACTACATGATGGGCTGGGGGCTGGCCCTGGTCGCGGTGATGGGCGGTGCCTTCGCGTCCTGGCGGCAGACGATGCTGCACATCCTGCCGGGCGACAAGGGCTACGGCGCGCCCGTCCTCGGCCTGCACCTGTACGTGTGGGCCTGGATCCTGTTCATGGCCTCGGTGGTGGCGATCGGCATCGTGATGGCCTTCGCCCACGCCACTGCGGACACCACGGTGCCCACGTCAGGCGCGTACAGGATGGCGGGCCGCGTCGTGTTCGGCTTCCTCGCCCTGGTGATCGCGGTGAACCTGGTCGCGGTCTTCCTCCTGGAGGGCTTCCATTGGTTCCTGCCGGACGACCCGGACCGCTACCGCTTCTTCTACGACGTCGGGATCATCGACTGAGCGACGGGGACGCTGCCCACACCGCGGGTGTTCGGCCCGACCACGGGCTTGCCTGTTCCAGTTGGCCGGCCAGGCGGAACAGGCGGCCTTCCCGCCCGTAAGCGGCAGCGAATTGCATGCCTATCGGAAGGCCGGTGTCGGCGTCGGACGTCACGGGCACGGACATGGCGGGTGTGCCCGCCATGTTGAAGGCCGTGGTGAACGGCGAGCGGTCGTTGAGGCGGGTGATCCAGCCGAGACCGTCCAGCCCCTCCGCACCCTCGGCATAGGCACCCAAGGGCAGGGGAAGCTCCGGCACGGTCGGGGTGAGCAGTACGTCGTGGGCGTCGAAGTACCGTGCCAGGCTTCGGGCGACCCGGTTCCGGATCGCGAGCGCGGTGACGAACTGGGCGGCACTGACCCGCTGCCCATAGTGGTAGCCGACCAGGGTGCCCGGCTCGAGAGTCGAGGCGTCGATGGGGCGGTCGAAGGCCGCAGCCAGCTCGTCGAGCGATGCCGTCAGATTCGCCGTCATCAGGCGGGCGTTGGCCAGGACGAACTCCTCCCAGCCGACCCCGATGCCGACCTCGGCCTCCTCCACCTGGTGGCCGAGGGATTCGAGCAGACGCACCGTACGAGAGAGAGCCTCGGCCACCGGTGGCGTGGTGCGGCGTCCGCCCCATGCCTGGGTGAGGACGCCGATCCGCAACGTGCCCGGGGGGCGGGTGACTTCCTCCGCGTAGGGCCGGGGCGGCTGCTCGGCGAAGTAGGGGTCACCCGGTTCCGGGCCGCGCATCTGGTCGAGCAGGGCCGCACTGTCGCGGACGGTCCGGCTGACACTGCCCTGCACGGCAAGGCCGTTGAAGACCTCGTCGGCGCCGGGCCCCATCGAGACCCTGCCGCGGGTGGGCTTCAACCCGAAGAGACCGTTGTAGGCCGCGGGTATGCGGAGCGAGCCCGCCGCGTCCGTGGCGTGCGCGATCGGGACCACCCCGGCGGCGACAGCCGCACCCGCTCCCCCGCTGGATCCGCCCGCGCTGCGCTCCGGGTTCCAAGGGTTGCGGGTCGGGCCGTACATCACTGGTTCGGTCGTGATGCTGTAGGCCAACTCCGGTGTCGCGGTGCGCCCGAACGTCACGAGGCCTGCGCGACGGAAGCGCAGCATCAGGGAGGAGTCGGAGCCCGCGACATTGCCGGCCGCGATGCGGCTGCCCAGCTCCATGCGACGCCCCGCCATGGAGACTCCGATGTCCTTGATCAGGAAAGGGACCCCGGCCAGCGGTGCGCCGCCCGGGGTGGGCTCGTCGTCGGTCGGCCATGCCTCCACGATGGCGTTGATCTGCGGATCGACCGCCCGCACGGCCTCGCGTGCCGTTGCCTCCAGTTCGGCGGGGGTCACCTCGCCCTTGGCCACCAATTCGGCGAGCCCGACCGCGTCGAAGTTCACGTACTCGGCAACTCTCACTGTCACTCCCAGGGAAAGAACAATACCGTCCAGTCCCTTACGATACTGATGGGTATCGTCAGGGACTGACTGGTACCGTAGCAGGCAGGCAAGAGGGCCCCCACCCACCGGACGTCACGGAGCAGTCATGACATCGACCGCCAGAAGGCCGAGCAGAGTGGCCAAACTGCCGCCTCGTGAGCGCATCCTCGACGCGGCGGAAGAGCTCTTCCAGGCCGAGGGGATCAGGCGGGTGGGCGTCCAGGCGATCGCCGAGAAGGCCGAGACCACCAAGATGGCGATCTACCGGCACTTCGAGACCAAGGACGCGCTGGTCGCGGAGTGGCTGCGGATCGTCGCCGCCGACTACCAGGCCGCCTTCGACCGGGTCGAGGCCGAATACCCCGGCAGGCCCAGGGAACAGATCCTGGGCCTGGCCCGGTTCATCGCCGAGGGATTGCCGGCCATCTCGCACCGGGGCTGCCCGTTCATCAACTCCCTCGCCGAGCTGCCCGACCGCTCCCATCCCGCACGGCAGGTCATCGAGCAGCACAAGGCCCACCAGACCCGCCGGTTGGTCGGCATGTGCGCCGAGGCAGGGTTGCCGGACCCCGAACAGGCCGCGGCCGAGATCACCTTCGTACTCGAAGGCGCACAGGTCAGCACGCAGAACGGGAGCATCGATCAGGTGGGGGACCGATTGATGAGAATCGTCGAGGGAGTCATCGCCGGGCCGTGAGTCTCCGCGTCAGCGCAGCCGCCGCAGGAACACATCGGCCGCCGCGTTGGTGTCGTCAGGGACGAGGTTCCCGGCCGGGGAGTCGAACACCACCGCGCCGCCCTCGTCGCCGACTCCGGTCCGCGGCCCCGGTGCGGTGTCCTCGGACACCGGCTCGCTCTCGTCGCTGATGAGACGCACCTCCCCGGTGACCATGTCCCGCAGGAAGACGTCCGTACTGCTGTCGCCGTCGTCGTCAGGGGCGAGGTTGGAGGCGGCGGAGGTGAACGCCGCGTAGCGCCCGTCCTGGCTCAGCGAGACGTTGCCGCTGTCCCCGTCGGCCGGTGTGCCGTCCGCGGCCGCACTGACCAGCCGCATGCGCTTCGTCTTGCGGTCGTAGAGGAACACGTCGTCCCGCTCGTTGGCGTCCCCCGCGACGAGATCCTCGGCGCCCGACGCGTACGCGACGTAGCGGCCGTCACCGCTGACCACCGGGTCTGGAAGCGGCATTGCTCTCGGCGCCGCCCTCGCCGACGCCCACCCGCTCGGTGCGCGGCACGGACGGGTCGGCGGCGGACGCGCCCGTGGGGGCAAGGGCGGTCACCGCGCAAAGGGCGGCCAACGCGGCGCCGGCAGCCGTCACGCGCTGATGAACGGTCATCGGTTCCTCCTGTGTCGACAGCGGTCTCCGTGTGCCGTCCGGGCGTGCTCCGGAGCATCCGGGCACGCTCGGGAAGAGGAGGGCATGGCAGTGCGCGCCGATCCCCGTTCGGTGTCCCCCGTGTCCCCGTGCACCGTAGGCGAGCGAACACCGTGCGCCTCCGGGGGTCAATGAGCCGCGAGCCCTCCACGGTGCGGATGCGTCGGCTGCATCAGTGGGGCAGGGCGCTGCGGCGGACTTTTGTGCCGTAGGCGCGCGGACAGGGCAACCATCTGCGACCACCTGGCCGCATGTCCCTGTCACTCATCGGGGTGCGGTACGGCCGCGTCACCCAGATCCGTGGCCGGTGATCTGTTGCTGTACGACCCGAACCCGCGGGTCCCGACCGACCGCGCTCACGTCTCAGGAGTCCTTCCGTGCCACTCCCCAGCTCCCCGCAGGTCCGCCTCCCCCTGGTCGCTCTGCTGGCCGCTGCCTGCATGGCGGGTCTAGTGCAGGCACCGACCCAAGCCGCGGATGTCCCCGCCGACGACGGCCGCGCGCTGCAACGGCAGTTGCACGACCTGACCACCGCCCCCGGCGGACCGCCCGGAGCGATCGCCGTCCTCAAGCGCGGGGCCCACCACGAGATCTACCGGGCCGGCGTCGCCGAGACGGGCACCGACCGTCCGATCGAGGCCACCGACCACATGCGCATCGCCAGTACGGCCAAGGCGTACAGCGGCGCGGTCGCCCTCGAACTCGTCGACTTCGGGAAGCTGCGCCTGAACGACACCATCGGCAAGGTCCTTCCCCGGCTGCCGCGCGCATGGCATCGGGTGACGCTGCGCCACCTCCTGAACCACACCAGCGGACTGCCGGACTTCAGCGCGGACCCGAAATTCCTGGCTCTGGTGACCGAGGACCCGCGCCGCCGGTTCGACTCCCGCCGACTCCTTGACTTCGTGGCCGATGAGCCGCTGGGGTTCCGCCCGGGGGCGCGGTACGCCTACTCCAACTCCGACAACATCGCCGTGGCGCTGATGGCCGAGGCAGTGACGGACCGCCGCTACGAAGACCTGCTCGCCGACTTCGTGTACCACCCGCTGGGTCTGCGCGACACCAGCCTGCCGCAGGGTTACCGGATGCCCCGGCCGTACATGCACGGCTACGACGTCACCCCGCCGGACCCGCCCGAGGACGTCAGCGAGGTACTCAGTGCATCGGGCGTGTGGGCATCGGGCGGGATCACCTCGACGCCGAAGGACATGACGGCCTTCATCCGCGGCTACGCCGGCGGCAAGCTCATCTCCGACCGGACACGCCGTCATCAGCTGAAGTGGGTGAACGGCGCGTCCGAACCCGCGGGCCCCGGCAAGAACAAGGCCGGTCTTGCGATCTTCCGGTACACCACCCGCTGCGGCGTGGTCTACGGCCACACGGGCAACTTCCCCGGCTACACGCAGCTGATCGCGGCCACCCCGGACGGCAAGCGTTCGCTGACCGTCTCCCTCACCACCCAGGTCAACAAGACGAACAAGCCGGAACTTCTGAAGCGGCTGCGGACCGTGGAGGAGAACCTCGTCTGCGCGCTGTTGCGCAAGAAGTAGGCAAGGTGCAAGACAACCGTGCTCAGCGTTCCGGGTAGTGGCCCCGCGGGTCCTCCCCGGGGAATTCCACGGTGATGCGGAGTCCGCCGGCAGGGCGCGGGGTGAGGGTGAGCGTTCCGTCGTGTGCCTGGGTGATGGTCTTGACGATCGCCAGGCCGAGGCCGACGCCCTGGTGGCCCGCGTGTACGCGTTCGGTGCCGCGCTGGAACGGTTCGGTGAGTGTCGCGGCCCGTTCCGGGGTGAGCTGCTCGCCGGTGTTCTCGACGGTGAGCACCACGGTCTGGGGGCGGACGCCGGTATGGACCCACACCGTGCCTTGTTCGGGGAGGTTGTGGACGATCGCGTTGTGCACGAGGTTCGTGGTCAGCTGCAGCAGGAGCGCTTCCGAGCCGATCGTGGGGGCGATGTCCCCGCTGGTCTCCAGGGTGACGCCGTGCCTCTCCGCCAGAGGGAGGAGCGTTTCGGTGGCTTCTTCCGCCATGAGGGACAGGTCGACGTGTTCGCGGGTGAAGGACCGCTGGTTGGCGCGGCTGAGCAGGAGCAGGGCCTCGGTGAGGTCGATGGCGCGGGTGTTGACGGCGTGAAGGCGGTCGACGAGTTCGCCGGTGTCGTGGTTCGGATCGCTGCGGGCCACGTCGAGCAGCGACTTCGAGACCGCCAGCGGCGTGCGCAACTCGTGGGAGGCGTTGGCCGCGAATCTCTGCTGTTCCGCGATGTGCGCTTCGAGCTGCGCAAGCATCGTGTCGAAGGCGTCGGCAAGTTCGCGGAACTCATCCTTGCGTCCCGGCAGCCGGATCCGGTGGGACAGTGACCCGGCCGCCGCCGCCCGGGTGGCGTATGTGATGCGGTCCATGGGCGCGAGCATCCGGCCGGCGAGGAGCCATCCTCCCAGGAGGCCGAAGACCAGGAGGAACACCATGACCGCGGCTGCCGTCGGCGCGAAACCGCGTACGAGATCGGTGCCCGGACTCTGTTGCCACGCCCCTTGTTCGTTGGTCCGCAACCACCCCTTGCGCAGCAGGAAGTACCCCGCGGCGCCGAGGAGCAGGACCCCCGCGAGCATGAGGAATCCGGCGTAGCTGAGGGTGAGCTTGAGGCGGATGCTCAGGCCGGACCTCCTATCCACGGTCACCGCTCCCGCGCCCGGTGCCGGGCGTCGCGTCGATGCGGTAGCCGACACCTGGCACGGTGGCGATGATCCAGGGCTCGCCGAGCCGTTTGCGCAGGGCGGAGACCGTGATGCGTACGGCGTTGGTGAACGGGTCGGCGTTGGCGTCCCACGCGCGTTCCAGGAGTTCTTCGGCGCTGACGACACCGCCTTCGTCGGCGACGAGGACTTCGAGCACGGCGAACTGCTTCCGGGTGAGCGCGACGTAGCGCCCGTCGCGGTAGACCTCGCGGCGGAACGGATCGAGCCGCAGGCCCGCGATCTCGCGTACGGGCGGCCTGTTGTGGGCGCGTCTGCGGTCGAGTGCCCTGAGCCTGAACACGAGTTCTTGCAGTTCGAAGGGTTTCGTCAGGTAGTCGTCGGCGCCGAGTCCGAACCCGGATGCCTTGTCGTCGAGCCGGTCGGCCGCGGTGAGCATAAGGATCGGCATGCCGCTGCCGGAGGCGACGATGCGTTGGGCGATCTCGTCACCGGACGGTCCAGGGATGTCGCGGTCCAGGACGGCGATGTCGTAGGCGTTGACGCTCAGGAGTTCCAGAGCGGTGTCGCCGTCACCTGCGATGTCGGCCGCGATCGCTGCCAGGCGCAGACCGTCGCGGACGGCTTCTGCCAGAAAGGGTTCGTCCTCGACGATCAGCACACGCATGCCCTTGATGCTACGAGGCGGCACCTATCGTCCGCGTATCGAAAATCCGATACCTGACGGCAACACCGCACTGCCTTGACTGGCTCCATGAATCACATCCCGCCATCGGCGCCGACGACGATCCGCCGGATTCACCGGCGCCTTGTCGTAGGCCTGATTGCCGTCGTCGCGGCGATCGCCGCGACCCTCGGCTGTCAGGCACAGAACTCCTCGCCTTCATCGGGCTCCTCGTCCGCACCATCCTCATTGCCCCGTGGTGCGCTGGGAGAGGCCGACGGCGCCGTCCCCGACGGCACGACACTCTTCGACGACGACATTCCGGCCGTGGCCAGACTCGGCCCGGATTTACTCAAGGCCCTCCGCCAGGCGGCGAAGGATGCCGAGAGCGATGGAGTCGACCTTTACGTCAATAGCGGCTGGCGGTCCCCGGAATACCAGGAAGAGCTCGTCCGCAAAGCGGTGGCCGAGTACGGATCCGAGGCCGAGGCCGCCAGGTGGGTGGCCACCGCAAAGACGTCCCCTCACGTATCGGGGGACGCCGTCGACATCGGCCGCTCCGACGCGACGCGGTGGCTGTCCGAACACGGCGCCGCGTACGGGCTCTGTCAGATCTACCGGAACGAGCCGTGGCACTACGAGCTGCGCCCCGAAGCGATCGACCGCCGCTGCCCGCCGATGTACGCCGACCCCACCCAGGACCCGAGGATGCAGCAGTGACCGGCAGTGAGCGAGGACAGACGATGGTGCAGATCGACACGGTGGAACAGACCGGCCAGGAGGGTGCCGACCGCCAGGACTCCGGCTCCGGTACGCGGCGCGCGGGAATCCGCCGGGCGATCCGCATCGGCTCCCGGCCGGAGCCCTGGAGGCGCGGCCTGGTGCTCGCGGCGCTTGCGCTGCTGCTCGGCCTGCTGATGTTGCTGCACGCGCAGATCACGGACCGCGGGGGTCTCGGCAGCCTGGTGGAGACGTCCCTGCCGTGGTTCGGCCTGTTCATCCCGGTGCTCCTTGCCTGCGCTCTCTGGCGCCGTTCCGCCTCCGCGGTGGTCGCGCTGCTGCTGCCGGTCATCGTGTGGCTGAACCTCTTCGGCGGGCTGCTCGGCGACAAGTCCCACGGACGCGGCGACCTCACCCTGGTCAGCCACAACGTCGGCGCCGACAACCCCGACCCGGCCGGCACCGCCCGCGACCTGGCCTCCTCCGGCGCCGACGTGCTGGCCCTCGAGGAGATCACCCGGCAGGCCCGGGGTACATACGAGAAGGAGCTGGCGAAGGCGTATCCGCACCACACGGTGCAGGGCACGGTGGGGGTGTGGAGCAGGCTGCCGCTGTCCGGCACCCGGCCGGTCGACATCGAGCAGGACGTCGGGCCGCTGGGGGACGCCAAGCCGGCCGAGGTCAAGCTGGTCGACAACCGGGCGCTGCGTACGACGGTGGCCACGGACCGGGGGCCCCTCGCGGTGTATGTGGTCCACCTGGGGTCCGTTCGGGTCAACCCCAGGACAGGATTCTGGACGGGCTCGCGGGACAGGAACGCCCGAGCGCTCGGTGAGGCCCTCACCTCCGAGCGGAACGGGCGGGTGGTCCTGCTCGGTGACCTCAACGGCACCCCGAACGACCGCGCACTGGACGGCATCACCTCGCAGATGCGATCGGCCCAGGACTCGGCCGGGGACGGCTTCGGCTTCAGCTGGCCGGCGCAGTTCCCCGTGGCGCGGATCGACCAGATCCTGGTCCGGGGCGTGCAGCCGGAGAGCTCGTGGGTGCTGCCGGCCACCGGCAGCGATCACCGCCCGGTGGCGGCAGGAATCAGCTGGTGAACGTCAGCGGCACAGGGCCGTCGGCATACCCGGCTTCGCTGGTGGCAGATACCCGACTCCCTCTCCGCGGCGCGGACTTACCGTGGCCGCATGGAGTCACCCATCACGGGCACGGCGGCCGGTGTGCCGTTCACCGCGCTGCCGCCGGCCGACGGCGGGGCCGCGCCGCTGATCGTCACCTGGCACATGCTGGACGCGCCGAGGTCCGATGCGGCGTCCGCCGCCGCGCTGCCGATGAACGACCTGCCCGCGTGGCGGGTGCACCTCGGGATGCCGATGTGCGGGGCGCGCATGGTCGACGGCAGCATGGACGCCGGATGGGAACTGGTCCGCGAGGACGTCCTGATGTCCTACCTGGAGCCGTTCGTGCGGCAGGCTGCCGAGGAGTTCCCGGCCGCGCTGGCGTCGGTCCGTGCGCAGTTGCCGGTCGATGACGGCCCGATCGGCGTGCTGGGCGGGTCGCTGGGCGGGGCTGTCGCGCTGCGGGTCCTCGCCGACACCGAGACTCCGGTCTTCGCGGGGGCCGTCGTCAACGCCGCCATCCGGATGCGGTCGGTCGTCGATCTGTTCCCGGGCGACTATCCGTACGACGCAGCCTCGGAGAAGGCCGTCGACGGCTTGGACTTCGTCGCCAAGGCGGAAGCCATCGCCGGTCGCGCGCCGCTCCTGGTCGTCAGCGGCGACCTGGATCACCCGGGGCTGCGGGCCGATGCGTCGGACCTCGTCGACGCGCTCGGGGAGCGGGGCGAACTGCTGCCGATTCCCGGCCTTGCGCATCCGCTCGCCGAGGAGCCCGGCATCGAGCCCGCGCCACAGCTGCCGCTGGCCCACCAGGTGGACATCGGCCTGGTCGGGTGGTTCCGGCGCCACATCGCCGCTGCGCGCCAGGTGCGCGGCGAGGTGAGGTGAGGTGAGGTGAGGTGAGTGGGGTCGGGGGAACGTGCGTTCCCGTGGAAAACCGAGGCGCCCCACCCCGCCTCGTCAGAGGCAGGGTGGGGCGCCGCAGTC
This sequence comes from Streptomyces sp. A18, assembly GCF_059026065.1. Taxonomy (NCBI): domain Bacteria; kingdom Bacillati; phylum Actinomycetota; class Actinomycetes; order Kitasatosporales; family Streptomycetaceae; genus Streptomyces; species Streptomyces sp. A18. Next base: position 22,522 of record NZ_JBWLKL010000044.1, read on the forward strand.
AGGGCCCGCCAGCCCTAGAAGTCCATGTCGCCGGCAGGCTTGCCCGGCTCGGGGCGCTGGTGCTTCTCCGCCCTCTCGACGTCGGGCTGCTCGTCACGGCGACGGGGCTGCTGCTTGCTGCGCTCCTGCTCGCGCCGGGCGCGGTTCTTGTCCTGGGGGGACTGGCGGTTACCCATGTTCTTTCCTCACTGTCGGTGCACGCACCTTTGCGTGCAGTAACAGAACCAGTGCAACCCCACCTCTGAAAGCTGGCTGCTACATCTACTGCCGGGCCTTGATCCAGGCCTTGATTTGGCCCTTCGGACCGGCCTTCACCTAGGTACCGACCGCCGCCGCAGCCCCTGCCCCGGCCTGAAAAGTCCTCCGGTACGCCTGCGGCGACACTCCGATGGCCGCCTGCAGGTGCTGTCGCAGCGACGTCCCGGTGGCGAAACCGACCTCCGCCGCGACCCGGTCGACCGGCAGGTCGCTGGACTCCAGCAACTGCCGGGCCCGGTGCACCCGCTGCTGGATCAGCCACCGGCCAGGGCTCATGCCCGTCTCCTCCTGGAAACGGCGCGCGAAGGTGCGTGGGCTCATCCGGGCATGAGCGGCCAACTCCCGCAGGGCGAGCGAACGGTCGAGGTGCTCCAGGGCCCAGGCACGGGTGGCGGCGGTGCCGGTGACCCCGTCTTCCGGTATCGGCTGCTCGATGTACTGGGCCTGGCCGCCCTCCCGCCACGGTGGCACGACGCAGTGCCGCGCGACCCGGTTGGCGACCGCGCTGCCGTGGTCGGAGCGCACCACGTGCAGGCACACGTCCATGCCGGACGCGGCGCCCGCCGAGGTGAGTACGTCCCCGTCGTCCACGAACAACACGTCCGGATCCAGGGCCACTTGGGGGTACATCTCGCGGAAGTGGTCCGCGAGCGCCCAGTGCGTCGTCGCCGGCCGCCCGTCGAGCAGTCCGGCTGCGGCGAGCGTGAACGCCCCGGTGCAGATGGATACGAACCGCGTGCCCGGCCTGATGCGGGCCAGCGCGTCGCGGACCGGCTCGGACAGCTCTGCGGTGATGCGGCTCAGGTCGTACGGAGGCATGACCACCGTGTCCGCACTCTCAAGCGCCTCGGGGCCGTGCCCGACGGTGATGGTGAAGTCCGCGTTGGTGGACACCGTACGGTCGTCCGTCGCCGCGCAGGTCACCACCTCGTAAGCCCCGGGGACCATCGTGAAGACGCGGTCCGGGATGCCCAGCTCGAAGGGATAGACGCCGTCGAGCGCGAGGACGACCACGCGGTGCGGGCGGTCAGCGGGGAATTCCATCGAAGCCATGGCACGATCCTATCGCTGAATGGCTATCTTGCCATTGCCCAGGTCAGGCCTTTGCCGCACGCTGGACCCATGACCAACGACACCGCTTCTCAGCCCGCAGAGCCGAACCAGCCGACCATGAAGGCCATCAGGCAGGACGCCCTGGGCGAACCCGAGGTACTGAAGGAGGTCGAGGTCGCGCGCCCCAGGCCCGGCATCGGCCAGATCCTCGTCGCCGTGCACGCGGCGGGCGTGAACCCGACCGACTGGAAGCACCGCAGGTTCGGCGCCTTCCTGGGCAAGCCGCCGTTCACGCTCGGCTGGGACGTGTCGGGCGTCGTCGAGGAGGTCGGCATCGGCGTCTCGCTGTTCCAGCCGGGCGACGAGGTGTTCGGCATGCTGCCCTATCCGTACGGGGCCGGCTCGCACGCCGAGTACGTCACCGGGCCCACCCGCGCCTTCGTGCCGCGGCCCGCCGGGCTGAGCCACATCGAGGCGGGCGCCCTGCCGCTGGTCGCGCTCACCGCCTGGCAGGCCCTCGTCGACAACGCCCGCCTGGAGCCGGGACAGCGGGTGTTGGTGCACGCGGCGGCAGGCGGCGTGGGCCATGCCGCGGTGCAGATCGCCAAGGCACGCGGCGCGTACGTCATCGGCACGGCCTCCGCTGCCAAGCACGACTTCGTACGCGGCCTGGGCGCGGACGAGGTCATCGACTACCGCACCGCGGACTTCGTGAAGGAGGCCCACGACATCGACGTGGTCCTCGACCCGCTGGGCGGCGATGACCGGCTGCGCTCCCTGGAGGTGCTGCGGCCGGGCGGCATCCTGGTGTCGATCCTGCCGGGCAACTTCGGGGAAGTGACCGAGCGCGCAGCCGAGTTGGGCGTGCGGGCCACGGACATGCTGGTGGAACACGACCAGGCGGGCATGACGGCGATCGCGGGACTCGCCGAGTCCGGGCAACTGCGGGTCCACGTCTCGGACACGTACCCGCTCGCCGATGCCGCCAAGGCCCACGCGCAGGGTGAGACGGGCCGCGTCACGGGGAAGCTGGTGCTGACGGTCCGCCCGTAGGCGCGGCGGTGCCGCGCGGGCGGCACAGAGCAGGCGGGGCGGGCGGCACCGGACCGGTGCCGCCCGCCCCGCCTGCCGCACGGTGCACGCGCGGGCCTACGCGTAGAACACGGGTCGCTCGGCCAGTACGACCTCGACGCGCCCACCCTCGCGCTGGGACGCGATGCCCGCCTCGCACACGGCCGCCGTCGCATAGCCGTCCCAGGCACTGGGGCCGGTGGCCTCGCCCCTGCGGGTGGCGTCCACCCAGGCCTGCACCTCGCGGTCGTAGGCGTCCTCGAAACGCTCGACGTAGTCCGGAGGGACGCGGCCTCCCCAGCGGCCGTCGGCGCTGACCCGGGGCCCCGGCTCGTCCCCGATGCGCACGGTGCCCCGCTCGCAGACCGCTTCGGCCTGCACCTGGTAGCCGTACCCGCAGTGCCCGAAGATCTCGACGTCGACGAGCGCGCCCGACGCGGTCTGCAGGAGGACGAACTGGGGGTCGTTCATGCCTGCCGGGGCGTACGACGACGCCGTCGGCTTGAGCACGGTGATCGCGGTGATCTCCTGGTCGAGCAGCCAGCGGGTCGCGTCCACCTCGTGCGAGACCGAACTGCTGATGAGCATCTCGTCGGTGAATCCCGGCGGCATGTCCAGGTTGCGGTGCCGCTGGTGCAGCATCAGCGCCGCACCCAACGCACCGCTGTCCAGCAGCCTTTTGAGCTTGGCGTACTCGCCGTCGTAGCGCCGCATGAAGCCGACCTGGATGCGGCGGCGACCGAGACGCTGCTCCGCCTCCAGGATGCGCAGGGCGGATGCCGCGTCCGGAGTCATCGGCTTCTCGCACAGCACCGGCAGATCGCGGCCCAGGGCTTCGATCAGGGCCGCCTCGTGGGCGGGGCCGGGAGAGGCGATGAGTACGGCGTCCACCTCGTCCGCCGACATGGCGGCCGCGGCCTCCGTGTAGGCCGTACACCCGTCGATCGCGTCGGCGAGCGACTTCGCCCGGTCCGCCTCGATGTCCACGACGGCCGCCACGCGCGCCCCGCTGATGACCTCATGGATCCGGCGCACATGATCCGCGCCCATCTTCCCGGTTCCGATGACGGCAACACCGAGTTCTCGCTCACCTGACATGAGGATGCTGTCTCCTCTCCCGGTGAGGGACTCTCCCGCACCGCATCTCCAGCGACAGAATCCCCGATCCGCCGCACCGTCAACATCAGCAGAGACATCAGGGACAGCGGCCCCTTCATCGGTTGGGCAGCAGCGCCAACGTGGCGATGACTGCCCGGTGGTCCGTGCCCGGCATGGTCCGCTCGTCTACCGATATGCCCGCCAGACCCGAGCCGTGCAGAACGTGGTCGAGCTGTACCAGGGGTGGCAGGAGGCTCTTGTTGGCCGGCCAGGTGCGGGCCCAGCCCTTGCCGAGTTCGGCGTGCACGTCGATGAGCCCGCCCGATGAGAGCAGTTCGCGCATGGGTGCGTGGTCGAGAGTGGCGTTGAAGTCGCCCATGAACACCGTGTCGGGGCCGCTGTCATGGGCGACGGCGGTGAGGGCGGTCATGTCCCGGGTCCATCGCTGCGCGTCACCGAGCGGGTAGTACGTGTGAACGGCCACCAGCCGTACGGTGCGTCCTCCGACCGTCACCTGTGCGCTGGTCTGGGGCCAGGCGGTGTCCGCCTTCAGCGGGCCGCCGCGCGTCAGCGGAATCCGCGAGTAGAACGAGGAGTCGTTCTCGGGATGGAGCTCCTGGTACGGCAGAACCTTGCCCAAGCCGGCTTCGGCGAGCGCCTTGATCCCTGCGGACGGCAGCTCCTGCACGGCCAGGACATCTATCCGTTCGGACTTCACCAACCGCACCACCGCACGCGTATCCACCCTGCCGACATGGGTGTTGAGGGCGGCCACGCGCAACTCGGTTGCCTGCGCCGGGATGTGCCGCTGGTCGTGCGGGATGAACCGCGGCACCAGCAGCACAACGTAGGCAACTGCGAGCGCTGCGGCGACGATGACCAGCCACAGGTTGCGCAGAGCGGGGGTGGCGATCGTGGCGGTCAGTGCGAGCACGGCGAGTACGGCGGCATGGGGGAACAGAACCACCGGCACGGCGAGCGGGGTTCCCGCATCGAGGCCCGTCAGCCGTACGACGAGCAGGACCAGCAGCAGGGCGATCAGCGTGCCGCAGGCGAGGAGGGCCCACTTGCGGCCGCGGCGGCAGGAACCCTTGTCGCTGCCCTTGGCCGCGCGCCGCGTGCTCACGGCGGAGTCCGCCACTCCGGTGTGCGTCAGCCCTCTCACCTCCTCCGCGCCTTCTCGCGCCAGAGTACGGGCGGTGATCGCTCCGGCCCTCACAAGGGGGCGGGTCACTGGCCCGACGGTGCCAGATGTGCCCGCTCTCCCTGTGCGCCGAACAGGGCCAGCAGCTCTGCCGGTTGACTGTCCGCGCTGCCGATCCAGTGGGGTGTGCCGGTGTCGAACTCCGCCGCCTCGCCGACTCCGAGCTGGAACTCCTCCTCGCCGAGCACGAAACGGACGTGGCCGTTGAGGACGTAGAACCACTCGTATCCCTCGTGGGTCTGCAGGTTCAAGGTGGGTGCTCGGCCGGCGGGCGGATAGATCACCTTGTACGCCTGGATGCCGCCGGCCCGTCTGGTCAGCGGCACCATCACGAGGCCGGATCGCCGCACCGGTCGCAGGTGGACGCGCGGGTCGCCGGTGGGCGGCGCCGCGACCAGGTCGTCGAGCGGTACGCCGTGCGCGCGGGCCAGGGGCAGCAGTTGCTCGAGCGTGGGGCGGAGCCTGCCGTTCTCCAGGCGGGACAGGGTGCTCGCGGTGAGGCCGGTTTCCTGTGCCAGCCCCGCCAGCGTGGCGCTCCGTGCCTGGCGCAGGGCACGGAGGCGCGGCCCTACTCCGGCCAAGACGTCTTCTGCGGAGTTTTCCATGCCCCGATGATGCGGATCCGCAACTTTTCTTGCAAGGGAGAAACAGCGGTGCCGATGCTGTCGGTACATCACCGGCGTCGACATCGCGGATCGGATGCGATCCGATCACGCTCGGCATGCCGGACGACGAAAGGGCAACTCAGATGGACTCCACCCGAAGTGCCACCGCCCATGCCACAGGCGACCAGGACACGGCGGACGAAGGCGCCGAGCTGTTCTGGGAGCGGCATTACCGCACCCGCCGCGCCGCAGGCGCCCGCGTCAACCCGCTCCTCGCCGAGACCGCCGCACCCCTTCGCCCCGGCAGCGCCCTGGATCTGGGCTGCGGCTCGGGCGGCGACACCCTGTGGCTCGCCCAGCAGGGCTGGCACGTCACCGCCGTGGACATCTCCACGACGGCCGTCGAGCGGGTGCGGGACCAGGCGCGGGCTCTCGGCGTCGGGGACCGGGTCGTCGCCGAACAGCACGACCTGGCGAGGAGTTTCCCTGCCGGGCCGTTCGATCTCGTCTCCGCCCAGTACTTCCACACCCCGTTCGCGTTCCCCCGCGGCCAAGTCCTGCGTACCGCCGCTCAGGCACTGCGACCCGGCGGCCTCCTGCTCGTCGTCGACCACGGCTCCACCGCCCCCTGGTCGTGGAACCAGGACCCCGACATCCACTACCCCACACCCGCCGAGATCGCCGCCGAACTCGAACTCGACCCCGCGCACTGGTCCGTACTGCGCTCCGACATGCCCCGGCGGCAGGCCACCGGGCCCACCGGTGAGACCGCCGACGTCACCGACAACGTCCTGCTCGTCCAGCGTGTGCACGTTCACGTCGGAACGGAGTGACGCGATGACTCGCGCGAAGGACACCGGACCTCCACGGACCGGCGCCGACGAAAAGGCCACCCTGCAAGGCTTCCTCGACTACCTGCGGAACTCGATCGCGGACAAGGTCGCGGGCGCGCCGGAACCCCAAGTCCGAACGGGCGGCGTGCCTTCGGGCACCAGTCTTCTGGGGCTGCTCAAGCATCTTGCGTACGTCGAACGCTTCTACTTCCTCGGAGAGGATGCCGGCGGCTGGCCCGCGACCCTCCGCCCTTCCGCGCAGGACACCATCGACGGCGTGCTCGCCGACTACCGCGAGACCGTCGAGCGGGCGAACCAAGTCATCGACGCCTGCCCGGATCTGACGCTTCCCGCACCGCGACCCCCGCGCCGCGGGCCGGGGCCCTCGATGCGATGGGTCCTGGTGCACATGATCGAAGAGACCGGTCGGCACACCGGCCACGCCGACATCCTCCGTGAGCAGATCGACGGATCCACGGGTCGCTGACCGGCCGACGCGCCGCCATGACCCTCCACCGTCAGCGGAGGTCGTGCGCCGGAGAAGGTGCGGCATCCGCGTCGTCTCCGGTCTGCTCTGCCACCACCGCGGGCTTCGGCCCGGAGGGTTCCGGCAGGGTGCGAAACAACAGCCAGCTCAGTACGGGCATCAGGATCAGCGGAGCCAGCGCGGTACGCAGGGATGTCGCGTCGGCGATGCTGCCGACGAGCGGGCTGACCAGGCCACCGACGCTGACAGTCAGCCCCAACGTGACTCCGCCGGCGGTGCCGACACGTGTGGGCAGGTAGTCCTGGCCGAGGGTGATCTGCAGCGAGAAGGGGACGTACAGGCCGATGGAGGTCAGCGCCACGAACACGTAGAACACCGGGCCGGGGACGAACACGGTGCCCGCGACGGCGACGATCGAGAGGAGGTAGGACCAGCCTGCGACGTTGACCCGGTCCCAGCGGTCGGCCAGATTGCCGCCCAGGATGGAGCCGACCGCCCCGCCGATGTACAGGACGAAGAGTGCCGCGGTGCCGGCTGCCGCACTGCCTCCCATGCGCTGCCGGGCGTAGAGCGCGATGAACGTACTCAGGCAGACGAAGACGATGGACCGGAAGACCACGGCCAGCGACAGCTTCACGAACGACGCCTTGTCGTCGGTGCCCACCACGGCCGCGGGGCCGGAGCCGTCGCGTCCCGTCTTGCCCAGTGTGTGGAGGACCGGCAGGCAGAGCACACTGCCGACGAGGGCCGGCAGGACGAGCAGCGGTGACAGGCGCAGGCCGCCGGAGGCGACGACGGCGGTGACCATGAGGGGCGCGGCGGCGAAGCCCAGATTGCCGCCGACCGAGAACCAGCCCATCGCGCTGTGGCTGCCCTTGCTGACGAGCCTTGCGACGCGGGCGGACTCGGGGTGGTAGGCGGCGACCCCGACGCCGGACACCGCCACGAACAGCAACGTCAGTGTGTAGGAGCCGCTCAGGCCGCTCAGGGCGATGCCGAGTCCGCCGAGGATCGTGCTCACCGGCAGGATCCAGGGCATCGCCCAGCGGTCGGTGAGCATCCCGAACACGGGCTGGGCCACCGAGGACAGCAGCGACGCGGCGAGCACGATGCCCGAGACCGCGGCATAGGTGTACGCACGCTCGGCCACGAAGAAGGGGACGAGGGAGGCGACCGAGCCCTGATAGATGTCCACGCAGGCATGGCCGACCGACAGCAGAGTGATCGATTGCTTTCTTGACACGTCACCAGAGTCACCGCCCGGCCACCTGTCGCGCTTCCGATAAACTGCCAAGTAATGACAGAAATCCGCCACCAGCCTGTCGCGCCGACCCGCACCCAGCCGATGGCGTCCGGGGCGGCGATCGGCGCCCACCGCCACGACGACCACCAGATCGTCTACGCGGGCCGGGGAGTCCTCGCCGTGACGACGAGCACCGGCTCGTGGATCGCACCGGCCACGCGCGCCATCTGGGTTCCCGCCGGGACCACGCACGCGCACCAGGCGCACGGCGACCTGGAACTGCACCTGGTCGGCCTGCCCGCGAAGGACAATCCGCTCGGTCTCGACGAGCCGACCGTGCTGGCCGTCGGCCCCCTCCTGCGGGAACTGATCCTCGCCTACACGCACACCCCGCACGACGAGAGCCCTGAGCGACGGCGGTTGCGGGCCGTGCTCCTCGACCAGTTGCGGGCCTCGGCCCAGCAGCCCTTACACCTGCCCGCCCCGACCACGCCGCAGCTGCAGGCGGTGTGCGAGATCCTTCACGCGGATCCGGCCGACGGCCGCACGCTGGCCGCGCTGGGCCGGGAGGTCGGCGCAAGCGACCGCACCCTCTCCCGCCGCTTCAAGGCCGAACTCGGCATGACCTTCCCGCAGTGGCGCACCCAACTGCGCCTGTACCACGCCCTGATCATGCTCGCCGAGAACACTCCCGTGACGACCGTGGCCCACCGGTGCGGATGGTCGTCGGCCAGCGCGTTCATCGATGTCTTCCGCCGCACGTTCGGACACACTCCAGGAACCCACCACCCGACCCACCACCGGTGGTCGGCATTTGCTTGAAGCTTCCGCACCCGGCATGGAACTCTGAGCCGCCGTGATCGAATCCTCACACGGCGCCCGGAAGGAGTCCGAACCATGCTGGACGGCTGCACCCCGCACCTGCCCGAGACCATCGGCCGCTACTACGACCAGGGTTTCTACCAAGGCGCCGCGCTGCCCCAACTCCTGGCCGGGCACGCCCGCGCGTACGGAACCCGCACGGCGCTCGTCCACGGCGAACGTCGTCTCACCTACCGCGAACTGAACCGCCGCGTCGACCGCCTGGCTGCCGGGCTCACTCTCCGCGGCATCCGCTCCGGCGACCGCGTCATCGTCCAGCTCCCGAACGTGCCCGAGTTCGTCGTCACCGTCTACGCGCTCATGCGGGCCGGCGCAGTCCCGGTGTTCGCGCCCACCTCGTACCGCGCCGAGGAGATCGGGTACCTCGCCCGGACAACTGAAGCCGCCGCCTATATAGGGCCCGGCATCCACCGCGGCTTCGACCACGCCAAAATGATCGAGGCCATCAGCGATGAGCGTCCGCGCCTGCGCCGCGTCTTCACTCTCGACGGCCCCGAAGGCCCGCAGAGCGGCTTCACCACCGCCCTCAGCGGATGTCTGTTCTTTCCCCTCAGCTCCGTGGACGCCCCGATGGACCCGGAGCGCACGTACGACCCCAACGACGTCGCGTTCCTGCTGCCGTCGGGCGGGGCCGCGGCCCTGCCCCCTCTGGTGCCGCGTACCCACAACGACTACGCGTACCAGAGCCGGGCATCGGCCGAACTGATCGACCTCGGCCCCGAGGACGTCTACCTCGCGGCCCTTCCGGCCGAGTCCAACTTCGCCTTCGGCTCCCCCGGGATCGTCGGCACCCTCACCGTCGGCGGCACCGTCGTCCTCATCGGCGACGACCCTGAACCCGGCGACGCCTTCCGCGCGATCGAGACCGAGGGGGTCACCGTCACCTCCCTGGTCCCCGACGTCGCGCGCCTGTGGCTGGACGCCCTCTCCGACGGTCGGTACGACCTCTCCAGCCTGCGCCTCATCCAGATCGGCGGAGCAGGTCACCACCCCGGGCTCGCGGCCCGTATCCAACCCACCTTCGGCTGCCGCTTGCAACAGGTCTTCGGGACGCCCGAGGGACTGCTCTCCCTCACCCGCCTCACCGACACCGAAGACGTCATCCATCACACGCAGGGGCGCCCCCTCTCCCCCGGTGACGAGATCCGCGTCACCGATTCGGACGGCGACGACGTACCGGTGGGGACTCCCGGCCACCTCTGGACGCGCGGCCCCTACACGCTGCGTGGCTACTACAAGGCCCCCGACGAGAACAGCCGCGCCTTCACGCCCGACGGTCTCCACAAGACCGGTGTCATCGCCCGCCTCACCGAAGACGGCGACCTGGTCGTCGAAGGCCGCGCATAGGCGTCTCCGGGCCGGGACGGCTGCGACAATCCCGTACGAGTTGGCTCACATACGACGGGATATGCTCGCCGCATGATCTACCCGTTCCTCTTCGGCGTCACCATCCTGCTCACGGTCGCTGCCGTGGGCGTCTGGGTGTGCCTGGAGTTCTGCAAGGCCTGCCGCGAGCGTAGGCACACGCCGCTGCCCGGCAGGACCGCCGCAGACGGCCGTTAGAACCGCACCGATCACTGCTCGCGTATCCAGGCGAGCGTCAGCCGCGTCTCACGGAGCCGCCAGCCCGCAGGCGTCCGCACCACGGTGCAGGCAAGCCGCAGGCCGCTCGCCACGTGGGGCGCCTGGCCCTCCCGGTAGAAGTACACCAGCGAGTTTCCCGAGGCGGCCGCCTCATCGCCGTTGACGTCCACCAGGAGGTCAGTGGTCACGTGCTGCGTGTACTCGCCTTCGACCTCAGTCTGTCGCATGAAGTCGATGAGCTCGTCGAGGCCGCGGATTTCAGCCGCGCGCGGCGAGTGCCCCACCACGTCGTCGGTGAAGACGGTGTCCGCCTCGTCCCACCGCTTCTCGTCGAGCAGCCGCGCCAAGCGGCTGAACAGGTCGGCGATCTCGATGCGGTCGGCGACCGGAGCACTCGTGGATGTGGCAGGTATGGCAGACATGACATCCTCTTTCGTTGGCGCATCCAACATTGGCGCCGCCAACCATACAGAGATTCATTGGCCGCGCCAACGATGTAGAGTGACTGTCGTGGAAGAGACCCCAGCGCACCTGACCGCGAAGCCGAGTTGGCTCCTCACTCAGGTGGCAGTGCACGCCCACCGGCTGGCGTCCGAGGGCTTCGGCGAGGTGGGCGCGCGCGGATACCACTACCGGATCCTGGCCGCGCTGGCCGAGTTCGGAGTGGCCAGCCAGGCCGAGTTGGGCCGCAGGTGCAGCATGGACCGCAGCGATGTCGTGGCGGCGATCAATGAACTGGCCGCGCAGGAGTACGTCGAGCGGACTCCGGACCCGGACGACCGACGGCGCAACAGGGTGACCGTCACCACGGCGGGCCGACGGCAGCTGCGCCGCATGGACCAAGCGCTCGACAGGGTCCAGGACGACCTGCTGGGGCCACTCTCGGCCGAGGACAGGCAGACCTTGACCAGCCTGCTGACTCGACTGCTCACACACCACCAGCAGTCCTAGAACCCCCGCCAAAGCAGCCCTAGAAGCCCCGCAAAACCGAACCACACCGGATCTGGCCTGGAGGGACGGACTTGAGGACGACTACCCGGACCGTGTGCTACGCCACCGGCGGCGACCGCAAACCACTCGACATACACACGTCCGGGCAGCCGGACGATCGGTGTGTGCTGCTGTGGCACGGGATGGGACCCGACGAGCGGGACGTACTGGCCTCACTGGCCAGGGAGATCGCTGGTCTGGGTCCCACCGTCCTTGTCCCCGACTGGCGTTCGGACGAGGCCGACGACGGCCGGGAACACCTCACCGACAGCCTGCGGTTCGCCCGCGACTACGTGCGCGACTACGTGCGCGAATCCAACGAGGGGCCGGGCCAGTTGATTCTCGCGGGGTGGTCGGCTGGGGCAGGCGCCGCGCTGGGCGTAGCCCTCCAGCCCGAACTCTTCGGCGGCTGGCGGCCCGCTGCGGTGGTCGGCATCGCGGGCGGCTACCGGCGTCCGGCACGCACGACCGGCACCGCGCCTCTCCAGGCGGTCGGCCGAGCGGTCGCGCCGGTGCCCGTACTGCTCGTCCATGGCACCCAGGACACGGTCGTGCCCGTCGAATCCTCCCGCGAGCTGCACGCAGCCCTCCTCACGCACAACTGGGACTCGGAGCTGTCCGAACAGGCCACCGACCACGCCGGGGTGCTGGGCTGCGTGTACGAGTCCCCCGCGCGACGGTGTCTGCCGGCGACCGAGCCCTCCGTGGCGGAACTCGGCAGAGAGACGGCCCGCGTCATAGCGAGCGCTGTACCGCCGGTCACGCGGGCGTGAGGCGATACGCCCGGCCGCCGACGACTGCTCCGCCCTGCCGGACGCGATGGCCCGGCACAGACAGCAGGCGGCCGCGGCAACCGCGGCCGGGCCTCACTGGAAGGCCGGGATGACTTCCTTGATGAACAGCTCCAGGGACTTGCGCTTCTCCTCGTGCGAGAGGCCCGTGTCGATCCAGAAGCTGTACTCGTCGACGCCGAGTTCCTCGTAGGCCCGCAGCCGCTCGACGACCTCCTCCGGGGTGCCGATCATCGCGGTCCTGTGCAGCGCCTCCGGTTCGAACTCGGGGCGGCCCTCGAACTTCGACTCCGGGCTGGGCGCGAGGAAGCCGTTGTCAGGGGTGGCCTTGTTGCCGAACCAGGCATCGAAGGTCCGGTAGAAACGGTTGATCGCCTCAGCGGCCGGGCGCCAGCCGTCGTGCTCGTCGGGCGAGTGGACGTGTGTGTGCCGCAGGACCATCAGGTCGGGACGCGGCACCTCTGGGTGGTGGGCCACGGCGGTGTCGAACTTCCGCTTGAGGTCGGCGACTTCCTCGTCGCCCTTCATCAGCGGGGTGACCATGACGTTGCAGCCCTGGGCCACGGCGAAGTCGTGGGAGTCGGGGTCGCGTGCGGCGATCCACATCGGCGGGGTGGGCTGCTGAACCGGCTTGGGCACGCTGGTCGACGTGGGGAACTGCCAGATCTCGCCGTCGTGGGCGTAGTCACCCTGCCAGAGCGCCCGAACGGCGGGCACGAGCTCGCGCAGGTGCTTCCCGCCGTCGCGGGCCGAGACACCGTCGGTCATCCGATCGAACTCGAACTGGTAGGCGCCGCGGGCGAGTCCGACCTCCATGCGGCCGTTGCTGATGACATCGAGCAGGGCACATTCACCGGCGGCCCGGATCGGGTGCCAGAACGGGGCGATGATCGTCCCCGCGCCCAGGCGGATGGTGGAGGTCTTCGCGGCCAGGTGGGCGAGCAGCGGCATGGGGCTGGGCGAGATGGTGTACTCCATCGCGTGGTGCTCACCGATCCACACGGTGGAGAAGCCGCCTGCCTCGGCCATGAGGGCGAGTTCGGAGAGGTTCTCGAACAACTGCCGGTGGCTGACCTCCTCGTCCCAGCGCTCCATGTGCACGAACAGCGAAAACCTCATGACAGCTCCTCGATGGTGATGTCCCCGGTGGCCCAGTGGGTGCGGGGGACTTCGTGGACGACGACCCGGATGTGTTCGGACCGGGTGCCGGTGGTGCGCAGGACCGCGGCGTGCACCTCGTGCAGCAGGTCCCGGATCTGTGCCGGGGTGCGGCCCTCGGCGAGGGTGATGGCGACCTGTGGCATGTCAGCTCCGCATGGTGAACGGGTCGGCCACGGGCTCCTCGCTCGTGTTGATCCAGACGCTCTTGAGCCGGGTGTACTCGTTGATGGACTCGGTGCCGTGTTCGACGCCGGCACCGCTGGTCTTGAAGCCCTGCCGCGGCGACATCGGGGACATGGCCCGGTAGGTGTTGACCCAGACGGTCCCGGCGTCCAGGCGCGCCGCCATCCGGTGCGCGCGGGAGAGGTTCGTCGTCCAGACGCCGGCCGCGAGCCCGTAGTCGGTGTCGTTGGCCAGGCCCACGACCTCGTCCTCGGAGTCGAACGGCATGACCGCGAGGACGGGCCCGAAGATCTCCTCTCGGACGACGCGCATGGTGTTGTCGACGTCCACGAGGATGGTGGGCTCGTAGAAGTAGCCGCCGAGCCCGCCGTCGGTGGAGTGTCCGCCGGTCAGCACGCGGGCGCCTTCGGTGCGGCCGAGGTCGACGTACCCGGCCACCTTCTCGCGTTGGGCGGCGAAGGCCAGCGGTCCCAGTTCGGTCGTCTCGTCCATGGGGTCGCCGATGCGGATGGTCTTGGCGCGTTCACAGACGCGGTCGAGCAGTTCGTCGTAGACGGACCGGTGGGCGAACACGCGGCTGCCGGCGATGCAGGTCTGTCCGGCGGCGGCGAAGATCCCGGCGATGACGCCCATCGCGGCGTTGGGGATGTTCGCGTCACCGAAGACGATGTTGGGTGACTTGCCGCCGAGTTCGAGCGTCGAGCCGACGAACCGGCTCGCGGTCGCCGCGGCGATGCGCGATCCGGTGGCGGTGCTGCCGGTGAAGGAGATCTTCGCGAGGTCGTGGTGGTCGACCAGTGCCTGCCCGGCCTCGGCGCCGAACCCGGTGACGACGTTCACCGCGCCCGGCGGGAACCCTGCTTCGAGCGCCAGCTCGGCGAGCTTGAGGACGGTGGCCGACGTGTACTCCGAGGGCTTGATCACCACGGTGTTGCCCGCGCACAGAGCGGGCGCCAGTTTGCTGCTGGTCAGCGTCAGCGGCGAGTTCCAGGGGGTGATCGCGCCGACGACGCCGAGCGGCTCGCGGGCGGTGTAGTTCAGCACCTGGCGGTCGGAGGTGGGGATGAAGTCGCCGTGGATCTTGTCGGCGAGGCCCGCGTAGTAGTGGAAGTACTCGGGCAGGGCGGCCAGTTGTCCGCGCATCTCGCGCAGCAGTTTGCCGTTGTCCTGCGTCTCCCCGCGGGCGAGGTCCTCGGCGTTCTCGGCGATCAGGTCGCCGAGGCGGCGCAGGAGGTGTCCGCGGCGCGTCTGGCTGAGGTCGCGCCAGCGCGGGTCCTCGAAGGCCTTGCGTGCACAGGCCACGGCCCGGTCGACGTCTGCCGCGTTCCCGCGCGCCGCCCGGTAGAGGACCTGGCGCGTGGCCGGGTTGGTGCTCTCGAAGTACTCCCCCGACGCGGGCTCGACCCACGTACCGCCGATGAAGTGCTGCAGCGTGGTGAGTTCAGACATGTGCGCGCTCTCCGATGAAGGTGGTGAGACGGTCGACGAACGCCTCGGGGCACTCGACGGGCAGCATGTGACGCGCCGCGGGGATGACGGCCGCGCGGCAGTGCGCGAGCGCCCCGGCCAGCCGGTGGGTCATCTCCGGGGTGGAGCCGGGATCGTTCTCCCCCGTCATCGCCAGGGCGCGTACGGCGATGGCGCCCAGGTCCGGCGCGAGTTCGGCGTCCGCGGTGGCGAACACGCGGTAGCAGGCGAGGAAGGATCCGACCTCATTGGCCAGGAGCGTGGCCTTGGTGCGGGCGACGCGACCGGGGTCGACGTCGGTGCCCGCGTACCACCGCTCCAGGGATGCGGCGATGCTGGCCGCGAAGTCGGATTCCGCGGCGCGCAGCCTCTCCAGGACGGATGCCCGCTCCTGAGGTGTGCGCTCGCACACCGAGCTGACCGAGGTCAGCGTGGCCACCAACTCCGGTCGGTGCAGGGCGACATGCTGCGCGACGAGCGCGCCGAGCGAGAATCCGACCAGGTGCGAGCTCGCGGGAATCTCGCCGATGACCCCGTCGGCCAGGTCGGTGAGCGTCACCCCGTCGCGTACGGGCGGGCGCGTGCCGTGGCCCGGCAGGTCGGGGGCGATGACGGTGAATCGGTCGGCCAGGAGCGCGGCGGCGGGCTCCCACATGGAGTGGTCGAGCCCGACGCCGTGCAGCAGCACCACGGTGGGCTTGCTCATGGCTGCCTACTGCTCGGTCGACAGAGGTGCGAGGCGCTGCTGCGGGCGGCCCTGCGCGGCGGCGGCGAGCGCGATGACGATCTCGTTCGGGTGGGGAGCGTCGGTGAGCCGGATCTCGATGGTCTGGTGGTGTGAACGGATCGTGGCGTCGGTGATGTGCTTCAGCGGGATGTCGAAGACGACGCCGGCTGGTCCGCGCTTCTCGACCGCGGGCAGCAGGGTGGTGGCGCCCGCGGCCTTGCGGAAGTGGTCGCCGAACTTGAGCGTGTGGATCAGCGCCGAGCCGTGCTCGATCTCGCCGTCCAGGCCGACGACGGCCGCCTTGCCGTACGCCTCCGCGGGAGCCTCCAGGGCGTCGAGCACCGCGGGGGCGAGGAGTGCGCCGAGGTCGGAGGCGTGCGCGTCGATGCCGGGGTTGAGGTCTTCGACGAAGCCCTGGCCGGCCCACGGGTTCTCGATCACCGCTGCGACGACGGCGATCCGGGTGGGGCGGCTGACTGCGCGGCCGCCTTCGGTGCGGATCTCCTCGACGACGGTCACGATCTTGCGGACGCTCATGAGGGGACTACCTCCAGGGTTTCGGTGGTGACGACGGGGTCGGTCATGCGGTCCCCGATACGGGGGTGGGGGCGCGGCCCCGTCGACGCCGCCGCGATGACGACGATCTCGTCGGCGCGCGGGGCGTCGGGAACACGGGCGCTGATGGTCTGGTAGTGGCTGCGGGTCGCGGCGAGTGTCTTGTGCCAGAGCGGGACGATCAGCGTCTCGCCCGCCTCGGCGCGTGTGTCGGCGAAGCAGATGATCGACTCGCCCTGGAGGAACTCCCGGACCAGATTGCCGAAGTACGGGGTGTGGATGAGGGCACCGGCGTGCTCGATCTCGCCCGCCGTGCCGACGACGGCGGCCTTGCCGAACGCTTCGATCTCGTCCACGCCGCCGAGCACGCCGATGAGCCGGTCGGTCAGCACCTTCGCAAGGACCGGGGCGACGCGTTCCTGCTGCGGGGACAGATCAGTCGATGGTCCGGCGCCCACCCAGGGATTCCGGATGACGGCGGCGACGCTGGCGCGGCCCGCCGGTTGCGCGGGCACCTCGCCCGCTTCGGTGAGGACGACGTCGCGGTAGAGCACGAGCTTGCGGAGACCGATGCTTTCGTCCGCACGATGATCCAGGTTGCTCTCTTGCATGCCACAGGACGTTAGACATGCTCGCTAGTGCCGGTCAAGAGGCAAAAGGCGGGGGACTTCCCCAAACACCCAAGAAGGCGCAGGACTCCCCCATAATTTGGCTCTGAGCTGGCACTTTGACGCAACTGAGCTTCGCGTGGCGATTAGGCAAGGCCGACCCCTTGACGCTCAATCGGTGGCATGCCTTACTGCTTCTTGTATACCAATGGCGGTAGCGGTGAGCCCGCGGACTCAAGGAGTTTCATGGCCAGTCCCCTTCCGACGGGCGCGGAAACGGCGCCCGCCGAGCCGCCGGCGAGCGAGGGCAAGACAGCCGAATCCGCCGGCAGGCTCGGTTCCGTTTTCTGGGCCTCCCTGGGCATCTCCGCCGTCTTCGTGGCCTGGGCGGTGCTCTTCACGGAGAACCTGAACACGGTCACGACCACGTCCCTGAACTGGGTCACTGGCACCTTCGGGTGGACCTACCTGGTGGTCACGCTCGCCATCCTGGTCTTCCTGGTCTTCCTGGCCTTCAGCCCCGCGGGCGACATCCGGCTCGGCAAGGACACCGACCGCCCCGAGTTCTCGACGCCGACTTGGTTCGCCATGATCCTCAGCGCGGTCATGGGCATCGGACTCGTCTCGTACGGCGTCGCCGAACCCATCTCCCACCTGGCGGCACCGCCCCACGGCCTCGCCGAGCCGAACACGCCGGACGCGGCGGTAAGGGCCCTGCAGTACTCCTACTTCGACTGGGGCCTGCACGCCTGGGCGATCTTCGCCGTCTTCGGACTCGCCATCGCGTACTCGACCCACCGCAAGCAACGCCGCGCCCTGGTCAGCCAGTTGTTCGTGCCCTTGCTCGGGGACCGCGTGAACGGGCCGATCGGCAAGGCGATCGACGTACTCGCCGTGTTCGCGACGCTCTTCGGCACCACGACCTCGCTCGGCCTGGGAGCACTCCAAGTCAACAACGGCCTGGGCACGTTGTTCGGGATCCCGGTCAACTCGGTGACCCAGGTGCTCATCATCGCCGCCGTCACCGCGGTCTTCACGCTCTCGGCGGTGACCGGCGTCAGCAAGGGCATCAAGTTCCTGAGCCAGGGCAGTTCGCTGCTCGCGGTCGCGCTGTTCGTCTTCATGCTCGTCGTCGGCCCCGCCGTCTTCATCGCGAACCTGTACATCGAGTCCGTGGGCCACTGGGCCACCGACTTCTTCCGGATGAGTCTGCAGGGCACCGCCTTCGGCGGGCTCGCGTGGATGCAGGTGTGGACCTACTTCATGATGGCCTGGTGGGTCTCCTGGGGCGCCTTCGTCGGTGTCTTCCTCGCCCGCATCTCGCGCGGGCGCACCATCCGTGGCTTCATCGTCGGAGTCCTCGTCGTGCCCAGCGTGGTGTTCTTCACCTGGTTCACGGTCTTCGGCGGTACGGCCATCCACCTCGACCTGTTCGAGGGCGGTGACATCGCGCGGCAGACCTCGGCAGACATCAACAGCGCGTTCTTCGCGACCCTCGAACACTTCCCGCTCTCCGGGGTCACCTCGGTGGTCGCGATCCTCCTGGTCGTGATGTTCTTCGTCTCCGGAGCGGACGCCAACACGTACGTACTGAGCATGATGACCTCGGACGGTTCGCTCACCCCGCGCCGCTCGGTGCTCGTCCTCTGGGGCGTCCTCACCGGAGTCACCGCCGTCGCCCTCATGCTCGCCGGCGGACTGACCGCCCTTCAGAACACCGTCATCGTGACGTCCTTGCCGTTCCTCGTGATCATCGCCGGTCTGGCGGTGTCCTTCTGGAAGGAACTGGGCGCCGACCGAAAGGAGAAGAGTGATGTCCCACGCTGAGACCCGTCGCGCACGCACCGAGAAGGTGTGGGCGGTGGCCTGGGGCCAAGGTGACGTCGATGCCCTCGACAAACTCCTGAGCCCGGCCTACCTCCGCCATGGCACGGACCCGCACCCGCAGGACCTGACCGCCTTCAAGGCAGCGATCGTCTCCACACGCGCCGCCTTTCCCGACCTGGTCACGACCATCGACGACATCGTGGTCGACGGCGACAAGGCAGCCATCCGCTGGCACAGCAGCGGAACCCACACGCACTCGTTCCTCGGCGTCCCCGCCACCGAGCGGCGCGTCGACGTCAGCGGTGCCACCTTCGCCCGGTTCGAGGGGGACCACATCGTCGAGGAGTACGTGACGTGGGACCCCCGGGCCCTTCTCTCGGCCCTCGGCATCATCCGCGTGGGGCAGGACTGACGACCACGTGGGACAGGACCGACGATCAACATGACAAGGAGTACCTTCATGGCCCCGCTCGCCTGCAAGCCCGACCTCGACGTGATGAAGCAGGTCAACCGGCAGTTCGTCACCGGTGTCACGGTCGTCACCGCGATGGACGGTGACACCCCTCGAGGTCTCGCCGTCAACGCCTTCTCGAGCATCTCGCTCGACCCCGCCACGGTGATGGTGTGCGTCCAGCGCACCTCGTCCACCCACGACTGCCTCTTCCGTGCGGACCACCTCGCGATCAACATCCTGTCCACGGACCAGCTCGACGTCGTCAGTACCTTCGCGACGAAGTCCGACGACAAGTTCAGGGACCTGGAGTGGCACAGCGGGCCCTGCGGCAGCCCGCTGATCGCCCGGAGCAGCGCGCGGATGGAGGTCGAGATCCGCGAGCGGCTCCAGGCCAGCACCCACACCGTCTTCATCTGCCGGGTGGTGCACGCGGCGGTCGAGGAGCGAGACCCGATGGTCTACAGCGCGGGTAAGTTCTTCGACGGTGGCGCGCTCGCGCCCCTGGGATGACCGGCGGGCGGTTCGGGAGACGGAGGAGGGTTCGGTGAATCGCGGAAAGAGCGAACCGAAGTGGGGGTCCCCCCGGCCGGAGGCTGGGGGTGGGTCGATGCAGGGCAGGGTGATCGCCGAAATGCGCGGGCGGATCATCAAGGGCGACATCGCACCCGGCGCGCCACTCTCGGAACTCGCCCTCGCGGACGAGTTCGGCGTGAGCCGTACGCCGGTGCGCGAGGCACTCAAGCAGTTGCAGACCGAGGGGCTCGTCGAGATCCGGCCTCGTGTCGGGACGTTCGTCACCACACCGTCCCGACGCGAGATCACCGAACTCTTCGAGATGAAGGAGCTCCTGGAGGGCGCCGCCGTACGCCTCCTCGCCCAGCGCGGCCGGGTCCCGGAGATCGACGGGCTCGAACGGAACCTGCGCGAGGCCGACGAGGCGGTGGCGCGCGACGACCGGGAGCGGTACGCGGAGTTGGTCCAGGAGTTCCACGACCTGCTCATCACCGGCGCCGACAACAACAAGCTGGCAGCGCACTACCGCATGCTGATGAACCAACTGGCGTACTCCCGTCTCGTGAACACCTCACTGAGCCAGCCGGGCCGGGCCCTGCAGTCCGACCGTGAACACCACCTCGTCCTGGAACTGATCCTCGAGAAGGACGGCGACAGCGCCGAGCGCGTGATGCGCGAACACGTCAGGGCCAGCCGCCGTGCCCTGCTGGCCAGGCTGCCCATCAGCGGCGCGGGCGAGGGCTTCGGAACGGCGGGCTAGCGGGCACACATCCGATCGGAGGCCTCCACGAGGAGTCGACTGACTGTCTGAGGGCACTCGGCAGGCGCGCAGTTGAACTGTTGTTCCGAGGGTCGGAGGACTCCATGATCGCGCTCGGCATCATTTTGCTCATCATCGGCATGCTGGCCGGAATCTCGCTCCTGTGGACCATCGGCGTCGTACTCGTCGTCGTCGGGGCGGCAATGTGGATCCTCGGGTCCGTCGGCCACGCGGTCGGCGGACGGAAGCATTACTGGTAGACGGCCCCGCACGACGCCTACAGGCGTCGATCATTCGTGCCGTCCACTCCGGCTCCGGCGCAGCGGGCGCGCTGGCCCACGGGGGGGCGCAGGTCAGTTGCTGCGGGGCGCGTACATGATCACGGCCATCCCCGCGAGGCACACCAGGGCGCCCACGACGTCGTAACGGTCGGGCCGGTAGCCGTCGGCCACCATGCCCCAGGCGATCGACCCGGCCACGAAGATGCCGCCATAGGCGGCGAGGATGCGGCCGAAGTTCCCGTCGGACTGGAAGGTGGCGACGACGCCGTACAGACCGAGGGCGATGACTCCCGCGCCGATCCAGATCCAGCCCTTGTGCTCCCGGATGCCTTGCCAGACCAGCCAGGCACCGCCGATCTCGAAGAGGGCGGCGACGAGGAACAGGGCCAGGGAACGAGCGACGATCATAGGCTCGACCCTACCGACGCCCCGTGGCCGTGATCCTCATCGGGCGATCGACATCGAGCTGCCCTCATCCGCATGCGCCCTCACCGGGTAGCGTGCGTGTTCATGACGCGCGCCTGGATCTTGCCGATGCTGCTGGTTCTGTGCGGTTCAGTCGTTGCGACTGGGCTGGCCTCCGGCGGGAGCCCCGGTGCGGCCGCAGTACTCCTGCTGCTGTTCGTCCTCCTCGCCTACGTGCACTCGCCGCTGATCTTCCCGACCTCGACCGGGGTGGTGGAAGCGGAACGCCGCAGCGCGCTCGACGGCCGGCCTGTCGTCTTCTGGCGGTCGGGCTGCACGTACTGTCTGCGGCTGCGCATCCGGTTGGGCCCGAGCGCCCGGCAGTTGCACTGGGTCGACATCTGGCGTGACCCGGCGGGCGCGGCGGCGGTGCGGGCGGCCAACGACGGCAACGAGACCGTGCCCACGGTCGTCGTGGCGGGTCGGCCGCACACCAACCCCGATCCCGCATGGGTGCGTGAGCAGCTGCGTCGGGCCACGGACACGCCGCGCCCGTAGCGGGAGACCCGCCCGTAGTGGGAGGCCGGGGCGTCCGGTCGCCGCCGCGAGCGTGCGGCGGCGGCGACCGGGGCGCGAGCGACCGCGGCTCCCCTCGATCGGTCCTCGCGCAAGGTGCCCACCAGCGGTGCGAGGCTGCGGGAGTTGCCTCGCCGACGCGTCTGGAGGGCGGATGCTGGAGCCGCGTTGTCGGTGATGCGGCTCCAGCCGGCCTGGGCGGTCGGTCACGGCTCGGGGGCTGGGAGCCTGCGGTGTGGGCGTGAGCCCGACTTCACCTGAACCGAGAGTAGAAGGAAAGCCGGGGTGATCGGAAGCGGGCGGAGCTGGTCACGCCGATCGGACCGTCGCCATGGGGCGGAGGGAGACGGAAGCGGCCCGCTCGTGGACCCGGGACCCGGGACCGGACGCACGGCCGAGCAGTACGCTGACGCCCATGGCATGCCGAATCAGTGAACTGGTCGTCGAGTCTGCGGACCCCGACCGGCTGGCAGCGTTCTGGTGCGACGTTCTTGACTACGTGGAACTCGAACGATGCGACGACGGCAGCATCGAGATCGGCCCCGCGAAAGGCTTCGGCAGCCCGCAACCCGTCCTCGTCCTCAGCCCGAACAGTGCCCCCCGGGTCGGCAGGCTCAGGCTGCACATCGATGTCAGCGCCACCGACCGTGACCAGGAAGCCGAGTTGGAGAGGCTCCTGGGCCTCGGCGCCGTGCACGCCGATGTCGGCCAGACCGGCACCGAGAGCTGGTACGTCCTCGCGGACCCGGAGGGCAACGAGTTCTGTCTCCTGCACACCCGGCTCGCCCCCGTGTGACCTCCACGCTCCCCCGCAGGGGTTCCCGGGCAGCGTGGCGTCCGAGCCGGATCCTCAGCTGCCGCCCAAGGTGCGCTCCAGAAGCGGGAGCAGGCGGTCCCAATGGCGTTGCAGCGCCGCGGGGTTGAAGGCATCGGTGTCGGACATGGTGAAGCCGTGGATGGTGTCGGGGTAGATCTCGGTGGTGTAGTCGACACCAGCGGCGTCCAGGGCGTGGTTGAGCTCGCTGATGGCCTCGGGCGTCAAGTCGCCTTCGGCGAGGCCGAGATGGACCTGGGCGGTGAGCTTGGGGACGAGGCGGTGCGGGCTGTCCGGCGCGTCGGTGACCAGGAAGCCGGGATGGAATCCGGCGACGGCGGCCACCTTCTCGGGGTGGGCGGTCGCGGTGCGCATCGCCAACGCGGCGCCCAGGCAGTAGCCGATCACGCCGACCGGTCCCGCGCTCACTTCGGGCTGCGTGGTGAGGAACCTCAAGTAGGCGTCGGCGTCGCTCAGGACCCGTTCGGTGGTGTGCGCCTCCACCAGGGGCATCAACTGGGCGAAGACCGCGGGCCGGACCTCTTCTCCGACGTGCGCGGGAAGTTCGATGACCGGGGCCGTGCCGTGCCGGTAGTAGAGGTTGGGGACGAGTACGTAGTACCCGTGCCCGGCCAGTTCGCGGGCCTTGTCCTCCAACTCGGGCCGTACGCCGAAGGCGTCCGGGTACAGCAGCACTCCCGGGTGCCGCTCGCCGCCGTCGGGGTAGGCCGCGAAGGCGTCGGCCCGGCCGTCCGGTGTGGGTATCTGCAGTGACTTGGTGGGCAAGTTGTTCCTTCCTTGATCCATGTCCGCGACTCTAGTCCCTAGTGCGGAACTCTCCCCCGTAACCGCCCGTACCCGCCGTTTTGCGACGGGGCAGTTCGAGACCGGTCAGTCGGTCCTGGGCTTGCTGAACTCCTCGATCAGCACGGGGTATTGCTCCCCACCGTGCCCAGCGGCGATCGAGCGGTCGGCCATCGCCTTGAGCAGCTTCGGCAGTTCGGCATTGACGCCCAGCGCCTCGCTCTCCTCGATCAGGTGCCCCATCGCCCGCGCGTCGGTGTCCAGGGCCGACACCTCGGCCGGGAAGGAGCCCGCGTCGATCTGCTCGGCGTATCCAGGGAGCCATTCGGCCACACCGGCGGCGATCTGCCGCGCGAACGGCGCGTACGTCGCGGCGTCGACGCCGGCCGTCTTGAGAAGTGCGGTGCCCTGGAGCCAGGCGTTCAGGACGCTCCACATCATGGCCAGGCCTGCCACGTCGTACAGGGACGCCAGGCCGTGGTCCGCACCGAGGTAGGTGACGGTACCGAGGGCGCCGAGTGTCGACTCGTATGCCTCGAAGTCCGGCTGCGGTCCGCTGTGCAGGATCACCGCATCGGCGGTCCCGATCGCCGGCGGGACGGCCATGATGGCGCCGTCCAGGTAGCGGGCGCCGCGCTGCTCGGCCCATCGGGCGGCGTCCCGGGCCTGGGCGGAGTCTCCGGAGGTCAGGTTGATCAACGTCGTGCCGCCCAGGCCGACATCGCTCGCGCCGAGCAGCTCGTACATGGCCGCGTAGTCGGTGAGGCAGACGATCACCAGGGGACTTGCCTTGAGCGCGTCGCCGACGGTCGGCGCCGACTGGGCGCCCGCGGCGACGAGTTGGTCGGCCTTGGATGCCGTACGGTTCCACACGGTCGTGGGATGACCGGCTTTCAGGAACGCACCGGCCAGTGCCTGGCCCATACGACCGAGTCCGATGACGGTAATAGATGTAGCGGTTTTGTTGTTCATGGCAACATCGTCAACGTTGATACCGGTATGAAGGTCACGCGAGGTTTCGATGCGGATCGGAGAACTGGGTCGCCGGACGGGCGTCAACGCCCATCAGTTGCGCGTGGGGAGAGCTATCCGCCCCTGGACGCCGCCGACCAGGACCCCGTCCCCGCCTGACGACGCCGAGCCCGCACCGGCACCAGTGGCCACCGGCCCTGGTGCCGGCGTCTGTCCGCGGCTACCGACCCTCGGGCCGGCGTCTGTCCCCGATCACCTGGATTCGACCAGCCCGAACGCGTCGGGGCCGGTGGCCAGCGCGTCCTGAGCTTCCTTCCATGCATGGTCGCCGGGCTGGAACTGGCTGCGGAGGTAGGCCGCGGAGAGCCGTCCGAGCGCCGCGACTCGATCGGGGCTCTCATCCGTGGTCTCTTCGGCGTCATACCCGCTGATCCCGCCGAGTCCGTGCTCCGCGTCGAACAGGGTGAGCAACGTCTTGGGAGCAGGTGCGAGGCGGTACGGGTCGGCGTACCAGTCCGGACCCGCCTCCGTGAAGTGCCGGGGGTCGTCCTTGCCTCCGGCTACGACCAGCGCGGGCGTGGTCATGGTGGAGAAGTCGATGGTCCGGAAGATCGGCCACCGCTCGGCCATGACCCCGGTGAGGATGTCGCCACCCCTGCCGGGAGCGGCCAGCAACACACCCTGCTTGATGCGGGGTTCGATGAGGTCTGCCTCCTGGCCGTCGTCGCGGTCGGTGATCCGGGCGCCCAGCAGAAGGGCGGCGGTGAAGCCGCCCAGCGAGTGTCCGGCCACGGCGACACTGCCGTGGTCCATCCGACCGGCAAGCTGCGGCACCGCCTCGTCGATCGCGTCGAGCCGGTCGAGGATGTGGGTCATGTCCTCGGCGCGTGAACGCCAGAACAAGGGAGCTCCGGGGGTCTCCGCGTGAAGGTGACTGAGCGTCCTGGAGCTGAGGTGGGTGGGCTGGATGACGACGAAGCCGTGTTCGGCCCAGAGGTTGGCGAGCGGGGCGTAGCCGTTCAGCGAGGAGAGGTGGTTCGAGTAGCCGTGGCCGTGCGACAGGAGGATGACCGGCAGGTCGGTTCCGGTCGCGGGTGCGGTGACGCGCACCTGAAGGTCGACGGGACGTCCGGGCACGGACAGCACCACCGGGCTGTACGAGAGGACGGGGGCGGGCGAGTCACCGGTGTCGGTGTCGGTGATGGAAGTCGATGTGCTCACGATGTGTGAATCCCTTCGGTTTTCCCACTGGGCCTGTGCCGCCGATCTCCTGGGATGGGGTCGGGTCGGGGTGTGAGGCGGGGAGGCAGGGCCGGCTTCGACTAGACTGAGAATTGAATCGGAACGTTGCTCCACTTACGATACGGAACAGTGTTCCGCTTGGCAAGCAGAACACTGTTCCGATCCAGCACCCCAGAGCCGTGATACGTCCCAGAGCCCTGCTACCGAGAGGAGACCGCGGTGCCCAGTGCAGGCCAGCCCGGAGATGCGCCAGCCCCGAGCAAGCGGGCCGACGCGGTGCGCAATCAGCAGAAGCTGCTTGCCGCCGCAGCCGAGGTGTTCGTCACCTCCGGCGTCGATGCGCCGATCCGCGAGATCGCGGCCAAGGCGGGCGTCGGCATGGGAACGATCTACCGCCACTTCCCGACGCGGGCGGATCTCGTCGTGGCCGTCTTCCGCCATCAGGTCGAGGCGTGCGCCGAAGCCGGCCCGAGCCTCCTCGCCCGTGCCGACTCACCCCTTGCGGCGCTGCGTCAGTGGATCGATGTCTTCGTCGACTTCCTGGTCACCAAGCACGGGCTCGCCAACACGGTGCAGCCGGACAGCAGCGGATTCGCCGCGCTCCACACCTACTTCCTCGACCGACTGCTCCCCGTCGCCGAGCAGTTGCTCGCCGCCGCGGTCGACTCGGGCGAGATCAGGCCCGGCACGCAGCCCTACGAGCTGATGCGCGGCATCGGCAACCTCTGCATCGGATCCGCCGGCGACCCCCGTTACGACCCCCGCCGTCTGGTCGCACTGCTCCTCCAGGGCCTCCAGCAGCCGCGGAGCTCCTGACGCCCACCACGCCTCGTCGACCGGCCGTGAACGCGCAGGCGGCGCGTCCGGTGGATCAGGCGCAGCAGTCACAGCCGGAGCGGCGGCCGCACGCGTCCTTCTTGGTCAGGTCCCTCGCGCTCGGGGCGGGGACGGCGCAGCAGGCGTCGCCACGCCAGGCGTCGCGGCCCTCCTTCAACGCCACGACGGCGATCACCAGGGCAGCTATCGGGTCGGCCCAGGACCAGCCGAACAGCCAGTTGGCCAGCAGGCCGACGAGGAGCACCGCCGACAAGTAGGTGCACAGCAGGGTCTGTTGGGAATCGGCCACAGCCGAGGCCGAGCCCAGTTCGCGGCCCGCGCGGCGCTGAGCGGCGGAGAGGAACGGCATGATCGCGAGGGAGAGTGCGGCGAGCACGATGCCCGGCAGCGAGTGCCCGGCCTCCCCCGTGCCGGTGATGGCCCGGACGGCGTCCACGGCGACGTAGGCGGCGAGCGCGAAGAACGACACGGCGATGATGCGCAGGGCGGTCTTCTCGCGGGCCTCGCGCACCGCGTGGTCGGTGGCGGAGAACTGCCAGGCCACCGCGGCGGCCGACGAGACTTCGATGACGGAGTCGAGACCGAAACCGATCAGGGCGGTGGACGAGGCCATCGTGCCTGCCGTGATGGCGACGACGGCTTCGATGACGTTGTAGGTGATGGTGGTGGCGACGAGCAGGCGTATGCGGCGTGCGAGCACGTCCCGGCGGGCGGCGGAGGGGCCGAGGGATATCGAGGCCATCAGCAGCAGCCCTTTTCGTCCGCGTCCGGGCAGGTGCGATCGGCCTCGACGGCCACCACGGCGGTACGCAGGTCCTCCAGCGCGTGCCCCAGCCGCTCGTCGGCCAGTTCGTAGCGCGTGCGCCGACCGTCCGGCACGGCCACGACCAGGCCGCAGTCCCGCAGACAGGCCAGGTGGTTGGAGAGCCGGGTGCGCGAGACGCCGAGGGTCTCGGCCACCTCGGAGGGGTAGGCCGGGCTTTCGGCGAGGGCGAGCAGAATGCGGCAGCGGATCGGGTCGGCCAGCGCTCGGCCGAACCGGGCAAGCACCTCGACCTGGGAAGCGATGGTCAGCACACTCAGACAGTACATGAATCTCTGAATTCAGGAAATGCTGTACTCATATCTGGTCGCAGGACGGTCGGAACCCGGACCACGACTGTTGCGCAGTCACGAGAACCTTGCGCTCCGCAAGCGTTGGCGCCTACAGGCGAAGGGGGCTCGGAACGTACTGTTCAGCTTCGCCGTCGGACTGCTCCTCATGACCGGTGGCATGTACGGCAGAGTCAGCGGAAGCCTCCCCCACGACAACCCGTACTGGCGCTCCCGCCATGAAATGAGCCGGGACGTGCGTGGCGGGTCTTCTCCGAGGCACGCGTCCTCGTCAGGCGAAAGCCACCGTCACGAACAGGACCAGTGAGCAGGCCAGTTCGATCAGCCCCACAGTTCGGACCCGCAGCCTCCTGTCCGGCAGTAGCGCGGCGCGCGCGAGGCACACGGAGAACAGCACCGCCAGCAGCGGGTCGAGCAGCGTCGCGCAGATCAGGGCGGCGAGGTGGTAGGCGACCGACGCGTACAGGTAGCGGCGGTTGCGGCGTTCTCGGATCGTGGACTTGACGTACAGGACCGTTCCGCCGAAGTAGAGCAGACAGGCGGCCAGCGGTGCCGCCCCCTCAGAGAGCGTGCCGCCGCCCAGGAGCAGCGCGACGAGCAGCATGGCGCACGCGGGCACGACCGCGACCAGGCCGTTCACCAGTGCACGCTCCCGATTCCGCAGCGCGTAAAGGGTGTTCACCGCCCAGAACGGCAGTGCCGCCGCCACCGCGACGAGCAGCCAGGGCCGCACCACCACAAGCGGCATGCCGACCAGGATCAGCGCGGTGGCGAAGGTGAGGAACGGCCGCGTGTGGCGGTCAGCCGCACGGGGATTACGGGACCACCGGCGCAGTCGTACGTATTGCTGAAGGTGGAAGGTGGCGGCGTACGCGAGCAGCAAGCACACGAACACCGGCAGGTGCAGCCAGGTCGGCGCGCCCAGAAAGGTGCCTGCGGCGAACGGCACGGCGAGCATGGCCCACGCGCCGTGCTGATCGGGTACCCACTTCGACTGTGCGCGGGCGGGCACCCCTGCGGAACGGGCGCCGATTTGAGTGGCCGCGCTCATGCCGCGACCGCCCTCGCCGGGGCGGCTGCGGCGGAACTCGCCGTGGAACCGGCAAGGGGAACGGAGCCCGGCCACGACAGCGGTTCCACCTTCGTGCCCGCTTCCGCGCCCTCCGGCGGGATGGCCGCCAATACTGCCTCCCCGTGGCGGAGCCGTCCGCCGGGGTGGCCCGCCAGGACCCGGTCGCCCCGTAGGCCCCAGGGCCCCGGCCCACGGACCGCCCAGCCGTCCATCGCCGAGCCGTCGAGGGCGGGCACGTCGGTGGGCTCGCCCAGCGGTCCGGCCAGCGCCTGGCCGATGGCTTCGGTCAGGGGCCGCCGCTCGGGCGGCAGGGCTCGTACGGCAGACGCGGCAACGGCGCGGGCGTTCGCCCAGGCATGCATGAGTGACCGACCTTCTCTCGCCCTGTGACGCCGGCTGGACCGCGCCAGGGAAACGTCAGGGAATCAGGGAGCGGGGCGGGAAGAACCCGGCGGGTCAAAAGCCCTCTCCCTTCCGCACTTTGGTCCGGAATCCCACCATGTCACCTGCGCGCACACCGAATTGCGGAATTAGGTCACTGCTCGGTGGGACTTAAGTCCCCGGGTTCGACCCGAAAAGCAGGCTTAGGGTCTGAACAGGCCACCGAATTTCCCGGCATTCTGTCGGCAAGCCAGGGGCGCACTCTTTCCATTCTCGGAGGGTCAAGTTGCGGCAGAATCAGCGCGGAGCCACGGAGGCGCTGCTCAAGGCCGGGCGGTATTTCACCCGGGACGAAGTGTCCGACGACCTGAGGTCGGTGCACCGCACGGGCGGTCGCGACGGCGAGGTGTTCTACCGCGACCGCTGGAGCCACGACAAGGTCGTGAACTCCACGCACGGCGTGAACTGCACCGGCTCCTGCCGCTGGAAGGTGTACGTCAAGGACGGCATCATCACCTGGGAGACCCAGGCGACCGACTACCCCTCGGTCGGCCCGGACCGCCCCGAGTACGAGCCGCGCGGCTGCCCCCGCGGCGCCTCCTTCTCCTGGTACAGCTACTCCCCGACCCGGGTGCGCCACCCCTATGTGCGCGGCACGCTCCTCGCGATGTACCGCGAGGCCAAGAAGCGCCTGGGCGACCCCGTCCTCGCCTGGGCCGACATCCAGCGCGATCCGGTGCGCCGACGCACGTACCAGCAGGCCAGGGGCAAGGGCGGCCTGGTGCGCGCGAGCTGGGACGAGGCCGTGGAGATCGCCGCCGCCGCGCAGGTGCACACCATCAAGGAGCATGGTCCCGACCGGGTGGCGGGGTTCTCCCCCATCCCCGCCATGTCCATGGCCTCGCACGCCGCAGGCGCCCGATTCCACTCCCTCATCGGCGCCCCGATGCTGTCCTTCTACGACTGGTACGCGGACCTGCCGGTCGCATCCCCGCAGGTCTTCGGCGACCAGACGGACGTGCCGGAGTCGGGCGACTGGTGGGACGCCGCCTACCTGATGATGTGGGGCTCGAACGTCCCCGTCACCCGTACCCCCGACGCGCACTGGATGGCCGAGGCCCGCTA
>NZ_JBWLKL010000045.1:0-34653 GCF_059026065.1 Streptomyces sp. A18
GGACGCGTTCTTGAACGGCGCCCTGCCCTTCAACGGGATCATGGAGACTGTGACGAAGGTCGTCGCCGAACACGGCACAGCATCGGCGAACGAGTCCCTCACTCTTGAGGAAGTCCTGGAGGCGGAATCGTGGGCGAGACGAAGAGTCCGCGAGAAGGCGGTCTCGGTCTCTGCATCGCATCCCGAGAGGGCGGAAAGATGACCAGTCCTGAGAGCGAGGCGGACGCTTCCTTGGACTCGAGTGAGGACGCGGTCGTAGCAACCACAAGTCTCCTTGAGCGGCTGGCCGAGCGACTCGGAGGCAAGGCTTCGGTGACTGCCGTATTCGGTATACCCATCGTCTGTGACGGAGTGACTGTCATCCCGGTTGCGCGGGGCGGGTTCGGATTCGGGGGCGGAGCCGGTCGCGAGATAGGCACGTCCAAGAGGGGGGAAGGCGGTGGAGGAGGTGGAGGGGCGGAGGCCAGGCCGCTCGGATTCATCGAAGTGCGCGCGGGTGCAGCCGTCTTCAAGCCAATCCGTGACCCATGGGTGGACGTTGTCGTCCCACTGGCTGCACTTGTCCTCGGCACCGCTGGGCCGCAGATTGTCCGGGCCATCGTCAGGCGTCAGCGTGGAATCCGTCGGGTAGCAGCATGAGCGCTGTCTAGAGCTGGCCGGGCGTCGGGTTCCAGCGCTGGGATGTGGGGCACCACCAGTCCTGCTGAGCGGATGACACTCGGCGTGTGAATAGCTGGCCGCCTCGCCCATGTGCACGCTGTTGAGATGGGCGTAGCGCTGCGGGAGCGACGGCGCTGATGGTTTGCTTGTCCGATTCGCCCCCTTGAGTCATTTCTGCGAAGGCCGGGCCAGGCGGGGGAGCGTCTCTAGCTCAGAACAGTTCGTCGTGGCCGTGTTGAGCTGGAGTTGCTCGGACTCGATGAGGTTCTCCGGGCGGCGGATGCCGCATGGGCGGAGAACTGCCACGCGGCCGCGACGGAGGAGATCTCGATGACCGAGTGCAGACCGAAGCACCACTATGGTCGACGAGGGGATGGCGGCTGCCAGCAGCAATCCATCTCGGCGGCGGCCGGGGCAGGTCCTTTCCGACGAGACCGCGACGACCGCTGCGAATAGACGGCCCAGGGCGTGGCCGAGGCGCTCGCCGACGAATTCGTAGAGCCGTGCGTCGCGCATCCCGGCTGGTCACCACGAGGCCGCAGTCGCGCAAGCAGGCGAGGTGGTCGGACAGGCGGGTGCGCGAGACGCCGAGCGCGTCGACGGGCGCCTCGCGCCGGGCGAGGAGGACGCGGCAGCGGAGCGGGCTGACGAGTGCGCGGCCGAAAGCGGCGACCAGTACGTTGAACTCGGAGGCCACGGTCAGCACCCCACGGGAGTACAGATAAGGCTGAACTCACCGAAGCGTGGGTGATCGGTGCCCGGGGTGAGTGGGTCTACCATCAGTCCCCTGATCAACAAGGAGAAGGCGAGAGCCGTGGCAGGTGACGGACAGGACCTGGCCGAGGAGCAGAGAGCGCACTGGCAGAGCACGTACTCCGCTCACCCCGGCATGTACGGCGAGGTGCCCTCCGTGCCTGCGGTCCACGCCGTCGGCGTCTTTCATGCCGCCGGAGTCCGAGACGTGATGGAACTCGGTGCCGGTCACGGCCGCGACGCCCTGTACTTCGCCGCCCAGGGCTTCAGCGTCCGGGCCACCGACTTCTCCGCGACGGGTGTGGAGCAGCTGCGCCGTGCTGCCCTTGCCCAAGGTTCAGCTGGGCGGGTGAACGCGGCTGTACATGACGTTCGCGAGGCTTTGCCAGTGCCGGATGACTCGGTGGACGCCGTGTTCGCGCACATGCTGTTGTGCATGGCACTGACCACGAAAGAGATCCACGCTCTCGTCTCCGAGATCGCTCGGGTGCTGCGGCCCGGCGGCATCTTCGTCTACACCGTCCGTCACACCGGTGACGCCCACTACGGCTCCGGCACCGCCCACGGCGACGACATCTACGAACACGGCGGTTTCGCCGTCCACTTCTTCGACCGCGCTCTCGTCGATACTCTTGCCGACGGATGGAGTCTGGACGAGGTCGACGCTTTTGACGAGGGCGAGCTGCCCCGCCGCCTGTGGCGCGTTACCCAGACCTTGCCGCGGTGACCGCCCAGCCCGTACCTGTCGCCGACATCGTTGTGGATGGCGCCGGTCTGCTGTGCGTCACTCTGCTGCTCCGCCTGCGCAGGGAAATTGACGGCGCCGAGCCGGGGGCGATCGTGCACGTCGTCGCCACCGACCCCGCTGCCCCGCTTGACCTTCCCGCTTGGTGTCACATGACCGGACACGAATACCTGGGACTGGTTCCCGACGAAAGCCGGCCCGTCTACGCCCTCCGTCTCTCAGACACGGC
Organism: Streptomyces sp. A18; assembly: GCF_059026065.1. Lineage (NCBI taxonomy): Bacteria > Bacillati > Actinomycetota > Actinomycetes > Kitasatosporales > Streptomycetaceae > Streptomyces > Streptomyces sp. A18. The sequence continues at coordinate 2,388 of NZ_JBWLKL010000045.1, forward strand.
GCGCCCCACCCGGGCTGACGCACCCTGGCACCCCGTCGAGTCCTGAAGCCCCGTCCAGTGCGGTAGTTGGCAGCAGTCGGCCGGAGTCCGCGCATTGCCGCTCGGTCGGCTGAGCCGCCTCGATCATGTTCCGCACGGCTCGGCCGATCCGGTCGGCACACAGCTGCCCGATGTCCAGCCAGGAGACGGCCCGCGTCGGTCGTCGGCGGGACTATCACCCGTGCGCCCTGTCCTGCATGCCACTGCAGTTGTTCTTTGGCCAATTGGCGCCGCGCTTCCCAAGGGTGCGGCTTGCCGTGTTGGCTCTTGGAGCTGCCGACTCGCCGCCTTGTCGAACGAAGGTCGCCGGTGAGCTGACGATGAGGGGGCCCACGAGGCCATCGCCGGGGGCGCAGACCGTCGACCAGGACAGCAGCCGGCTACGTGGTCGGGTGTTCGGTGATCCAGCGTGCGGCGAGCAGGCCGGAGGCCGCGGTGAGGACGGCTGCGGCGATGACGGTGGCGTTGAGGCCAAGGGTGTCAGCGAGGATGCCAGCGATGAGGGCGCCTGCGGCGTAGCCGATGTCGCGCCAGAAGCGGTATGTGCCGAGGGCGTTGGCGCGCCAGGCGGGGTGGGCGTGGTCGGAGACGGAGGCGATCAGGGCCGGGTAGACCATGGCAGTGCCGAAGCCGAGCGCGATCGCGGACAGAATGCCTGCCAGGAGTGGGCGGTCCAGCAGGGCGAGGGCGAGGACGAAGCCGACGGACTGGACGAGCATGCCGGACACGATGAGGGGCTTGCGGCCGACACGGTCGGCGAAGTGGCCGGTGGGGATCTGGCCGATGCCCCACAAGATCGGATAGAGGCCCTTGATCAGGCCCACGGCGGCCAGTCCCAAGCCGTGATCGGTGAAGAGCAGGGGGAAGACTCCCCAAGTCAGTCCGTCGTTGAGGTTGTTGACTAGGCCTGCCTGGCTGGCGCCACGCAGGGAACGATGGCGCCAGGAGGTGCGAGCGAACGTGGCGGCCAGGCTGGCCTTCTCGCCCGTGGGCAACGGCTTGGTGTGCTGAGCGAGTTCGAGGGCTACGTGCGCGGCTGTGTCGCGAACGGCCACGGCCAGGGCCAGGCCCGCGACGACGAAAACGACACCGATGAGTTCGGGGACGGGGCGCAGGCCGTAGGAGGTGGCGAGGTAGCCCGTGAGCAGGGCGGTGACGCCGACGGCGGTGTATCCGGCGGCTTCATTGAGGCCGGTGGCAAGTCCCCGGCGGGAGGGTCCCACGAGGTCGATCTTCATATTGACGGTCATCGACCAGGTCAGGCCTTGGTTGAGGCCGAGCAGGACGTTGGCCGCGACGATCCAGCCCCACGAGGGCGCCCAAGCCAGGGCGAAGGGGACGGGGATACCGATCAGCCAGCCGGTGATCAGGAGCTGCTTGCGGCTGAAGCGGGCCGTAAGCGCGCCGGCGGCGAGGTTGGTCATGGCCTTGGTGAGGCCGAAGGCGATGATGAAGGAGAACACCGCCAGGTCGCTGGTCAGGCCGAAAACATCGGTGCCGATAAGCGGGACAGTGGTGCGCTCCAGGCCGACCAGGCCGCCGACACAGATGTTGACGATGACCAGCAGGGAGAACTGCAGCCAGTTCTCGCGCAGGCCCAGTCGGACCGGCCGCCCGGCGGCGTCGGTCGGCGTGGGGGTGGCACTCACGGCTGGGTGCCCTCCGTGCTGTCGATCAGGTGCAGGCCGTTGGCGGCGGCATACTGCTCCGGCCCGCCGTCCAGCACCCTGAGGTCGGTGCGCCCGGCGCGCTCCAGCAGGCTGGCGGCGGTCATGGCGCGCTCGCCGTGCCCGCAGTGGACGATCGCGTTCGCCGGGGCATCGGCGGCGCGGGCGACGAGGTCGCCGAGTTCGACATGCACCGCGCCGGGGATGTGGCCCGCAGTGTGCTCGGCATGCTGCCGGATGTCCAGGACCGGGCCTGTGCCGGATTGTTCGGCGGGGGCGTAGGTGGTGGTGGTCTGGACTCCGCCGTCGGCAAGCCAAGCTTCCATGCCGCCTGCGAGACGGCCGGCGAGACGTTCGTAGCCGATCTTGTATGCCTGCCAGACGATCTCGCTCAGGTCCTGTCCGGCGCTGGTGACGAAAGTGAGGGGTGCATCGTCGGGCAGGAGCCAGCCGAGCCAGGTGGCGAACTGGTCGCGCAGCGGGATCGACAGCGCCCCGGGGATGTGGCCGGCCGCGAAGTCGGCGGCTGACCGGACATCCACGACGTGGCCACCCTCGGACAGGAGGGACCTGACCTGGGAAGCGGACAGGTCGGGCAACAGCGGGGTGGCAGCCAGTGCGGCGGCCCCGCGCCGGTTGATCTCGGCGAGACGGTCGAAGTAGGCAGGGTACGAGCCCAGGCTCGCCACCAGCTGCTGGACGAACGAGTCCTCGCCATCGGCGGCGAGTAGGGGATTGGACTGCTTCTGCGCGCCGATGGTCGTGATTCGTTCGGTGCCGGGCGGCGCGGAGCAGAACGAGCCGACACCGTGCGTGGGCCACACCGCAGTCATGTCCCCCAGCGCGGTGAGCCGCTGGAGGGAGTGGTACTGGGCCCTGGCGAGCTCCTCGGTCCGATCCTCTCCCAGCAGGTCGGTGCGGGCTGCGGAGTTCACGATCAGTGACCCGCCGGTGAACACACCCAGCTCGCGCGAGTTGTCCAGGAGGAGGAAGGACAGGTGCTCGTCCGTGTGGCCAGGGGTAGCCAGTGCGCGCAGAGTCAGTCCACCCAGGTCAACCTCATCGCCGTCGGCGAGCGGCGTGTGAGTGAAAGTACGCCGACCGGCGGCGGAGGCCAGCACCGTGGCCCCCGTGTCGTGGCCGAGCTGCACGGCACCGGAGAGGAAGTCGGCATGCAGGTGCGTGTCCGCCGCGAAGGCGACGCGCAGGCCAAGCCGCCCGGCGGCAGCGTGAAGCGCTCGGAGATCGCGGCTGGCATCCACCGCCAGGGCGCGGCCGTCGCCCAGGTCGACGAGATAGGCGCTGTTGCCCATTCCTACGTCAATCAGCGGTGTGAGGTGGTCATCGGCGAATCCCACGGCTTTGCCTCCAAGATCGGAATCAGGGGTATGTAGCCACAACCCTTCGATTCGATTACTGTATTCCATGGATATGTGGAGGAAGTCATGGCGGGGAACACCAGGATCCGGACGAAGGCAGAGCTGTACGACGCCTTCGGGGTCAGCGGCAAGGCGCTGGCCAGCGGAAAGAGGCTGGAGCTGCTCGACCTGCTGGCCCAGGGGGAGCGCACCGTGGACGCGCTGGCGAAGGCGGCCGGCCTGAACCTGACCACGGCCTCGGCTCACCTGCAGACCCTCAAGCAGGCCGGATTCGTCGCCACCCGCCGTGAGGGCGTACGGATCCACTACCGGCTCACCGGGGCCGACGTCGCCCAGCTGTTCGTGCTGCTGCGCAAAGTGGCCGAGGCTCACCAGGCGTCCGTTTCGGTAGCCCGCGCCGCCTACCTCGGCGAAGACGGCGCGCAGGAGATCACCAGTGAGGAACTGGCAGCCCTCGCCCAGGACGGACGGACAGTGGTGCTTGATGTGCGGCCTGTGGAGGAGTACCTCGCAGGTCACATCCCCGGCGCCCTCTCCATCCCGGTGGAGGAGCTCACCGAGCGGATCAACGAGCTGCCCCAGGACCTGGAGATCGTCGTGTGCTGCCGGGGTGAGTACTGCGTGCTCGCCTATGACGCGGTGAGGCTGCTGACCGATCTCGGACGGCGCGCGATCCGCCTGAACGACGGCATGCTCGAGTGGCGGCTGTCGGAGATGCCCGTCGATGCCGGGGACCTGACGTGAACGGCGAAGAGGTGCCCGTACACCCCGCCCGCATGTCATCACCCAGGTGAGCGAGCACCCGGCCGTGCTGGAAACAGCGCACGCTCTTCAGCGACTGCACGGGGTGCGGTTGACGGTGCTGTCCGTGAACACCGACGGCTTGGTCGATCCGGCTGCTCTCGCCGATGCCCTGGATGAGGACACCGTGCTGGTGTCTGTGATGGCTGCCAACAACGAGACCGGCACCCTCCAGCCGGTCGCCGAACTGGCTTCCCTCGCCCACCAACGCGGCGCGCTGTTCCACTGTGACGCTGCCCAAGGGGCCGGAAAGATCCCTTTCGACGTGGCAGAGCTCGGTGTGGACCTGCTGACCCTGGTCGGGCACAAGATGTACGCCCCTAAGGGAGTTGCTGCCCTCTACGTACGCGACGGCATCGAGCTCGAGCCCGTCGTCTACGGCGGGGGACAGGAGCGCGGCAGGATTGAGGTTGTTCAACACGGTGGGCGGTGCGTCGGAGCTTGTACCGCGCCTTTCGACCACCGACGAGCGCTGGTGATCGTGCACTGCGTCCGGCCCAGATCCGCCAGGTTCGAGCCGGTGTCGTAATTACGGGGCGTCAGGCACTGATTTCTCGCGTGCACCTTCCTGTCTCGCTAGCCGGACCCGGACCGTCTGGCAGTACCAACCCGTCCCGGCGTTGTCGGGGCTGCTTACCGTTCGGCTCGGCATCCCCCGAACCGAACTGCCCCCAGCTTCAACCGGATTGCTACGACAACCCGGCGGTGAAGGTCTCTCACCTCACTCGATTCCATGGCGCCTCGTGGCGCACCCACTCGCTACGACAAAACCGCCACCAGCTACTTGCCGGACTCCACCTCGCCGCCATCTTCATCTGGTCAGCGAGGTGATCCACAAGAAACGGCCTAGGTGCGGACGGCAGCGGTCCGCTAGTCAGATCGCTAGTTCGAACAGGTGGAAGCGATTGAGGTCGGTTCCTTCGTAGTGGAGCACGTGCTCACCTAGGTCGGTGAACCCGTAGCGCCGGTACAGTTCGCGGGCGGGGACGTTCTCGACGTACGTGTCGAGCCGAAGGGTTCGGCAGCCTTGGGCTCGCGCCTCCTCGGCGGCCGAGTGCACTAGGTGACGGGCGACGCCTTGGCCGAGGTGGTCGGGGACGACACCGAGCGCGTGTACCACCAGCACCTCGTCGTCGGTGGCGTTCACGGACCATTCGGCCGTTTGGTAGGCGTCGGGTGCCTCGTGGTTGAGGACGACGACCCCGGCGATCCCCTCGTCGGTGGTGGCCAGGTACAGTTCCCCGGCGCCGATCCAGTCTCGAACCTCTTCGGGGGTCGGATGGTTCTCGGTGTGCCAGTGCGGGAAGTCGACGGTCTCGGCGAGGTGCTTGATGATGCGGCGATACGCGTCCTGGGCTGTCGCGGTGTCAGCGGTGTCGGCCCGGCGGAAGTCGAGTGCCATTCTGTCCATCCTGTTGTGACTCTTCCCGACGTGAAGAGAAGAAACGTTGGCACGGCCGTGCGTCAGTAGACGGGCCGGTCGGGTTCGGCGACCGCGGTGTCGATCCGGCACGGCACGCCGGGCCAACGGCTGACCGGCGGCCGCCGCCCGGGACGAGCCCTCTGTCGTGGTCAGGCGGTCTGTGCTTGAGCTTGGCCGACGCGGCGAGAGCTGATCAACTGATTGTGAAATCCTGCAATCGTGATCGCTCTGCACTTCACCGAGGCGGCCGAGGAGGACGTCTCCTTCTCCGCCTCGCCGCTGCTCGAAGCCGTCCACTCCTGGCACGTGCTGACCGACCCCGGACACCACGCCTTGCACGTGCCCTGGGTACGGCGATGCCGTCGGCTGCCCGCATCCCTGCGTCGGCGGATGCGCGAGAACGGGTTCGTGGTGGCCGACTACATCCCTGCGTTCTTCGAAAGCCTGGCTGGAGACCACGACGCCGACTTCGCTGACCAGCTCGCGGCCGTACGGGCACTGCCGGCCGCCCTGCTGGCAGCCGAACTCGCGCAGACCCTCATCGACACCACCCGCTACACGGGACACCGGCTCGTCGAAGACCCCACCGTCCGCGATGCGGTCCTCGCCGAGCTTCGCCAGACCGACACCGCCAGAGCGGCGCGGCTGGACGGCATCCTCACTGACCCCCTCGCCGTCCTGGAGGACGCGCTCACCGTCCTGGAGGACTACTGGGGCGCTGCCTTCGCCGCCGAGTGGGAGCGCATCGAACCCTCCCTGTACGAGTCGATCGGCCGCGCAGGCGCCCGGATCGCCCACCAGGGCCTGTTCCCGATGCTCCGCACCCTCGCCCCCCAGATCCGCATCGACACCGGACGGCGGACCCTGCGGCTCGACCGCCCGCACGACCACGACATCACCATCACCCGAGAACACCCCGTGACGTTCACCGCCAGCCACTACGTCTGGCCCCACGTCCGCGTCACCTGCGACACCCCCTGGACCCTGCGGATCACCTACCCCGCCCTGCCCCTCGCGCCCGCCACTGCCGCCCGCCCCACCAGCCAGGAAGACACCCTCACCGCCCTCCGGGCCCTTGCCGCCGCCCCGCGCCTGCAGATCATCACCCACCTTGCCGCCCAGAGCCGCAGCACCCAGGAACTCGCCACCCTCCTCGGCCTGTCCGCCTCCGTAACCTCCCGCCACCTCCACCAGCTCACCCGGGCTGGACTCACCACCACCCATCGCGAGGGCTACTACGTCCTCTACACCCTCGACCCCACCCGCCTCGACCAGATCGCCACAGCCCTCACCACCTTCCTCCCTGGGCCCGATGCCTGAGCCGGCACAGTGCCGCCAACTGACCCACGCGCCCCATAACCAGGTGCACCACACTCGGGTTCTGGTTCACCTTCCGTAAAGGGTTAACGGACGGTAGAGGGCCGCCGCCCCTGCCTCATGGCTCAGCTGGGCGCGCTGATACAACCTCTGATTGCCGTCGCGACGGCACTTACGTCACGTACGTGAGGCCGCCTCGCCGTTGGCATGCACCTCACGGTGCGGTGCCGTCCAGGCTGAGGCGCCGGTCTCCCTGCTTCGGCGAGGGGGAGGATGGCGTCATGGTCATCCGGCAGCTGGAGCATTTCCTCGCCATTGTGGATCAGGGCGGGTTCAACCGGGCGGCGTCGGTCCTGTACGTCTCCCAGCCCGCGCTGTCCCAGACGGTTCAGGCGCTGGAGCGGGACCTGGGCAGCGCTCTCTTCCACCGGATCGGCCGCCGGGCGGTGCTCACCGAGGCCGGTGAGGCGCTGATCGAGCCGGCCCGCGCTGCCGTACGGAGTCTGGCGACTGCCCGGGCCAGCGTCGCCGCCGTGCATGAGCTTCGCGAGGGCCGGCTCGACGTGGCGGCGATGCCGTCACAGGCGGTGGAGCCGCTGACATCGATGATCCGGGCCTTCAGTACCCTCTGGCCGGGGGTGGCGGTGGTCATCAAGGCCGCTTTCACCCGCCAGGATGTCATCGACATGGTGCGTACCGGTGCTGTCGAGCTGGGGCTGCTGGCCGCCGCGGGGCCGTTGCCCGACAAGGAAGTGGCTTGCCACCTGGTCGGTGAACAGCGCTTCGTGCTCGTGGTGCCGCCCGACGGCCGGTTTTCCGGGCGACAGTCGGTGGATTGCCGGGAACTGGCAGGGCAGCGCCTGATCGTCGGGCAACGGGGGACGGGCATGCGGGCGTACGTCGACGGCCTCATCGAACAGGGGATTGTGTTCGACATCGCCGCCGAGACGGAGCACCGGGTGGCCATCCTGCCTCTCGTCCTGGCAGGGGTGGGTTTGGCCGTGGTGACAGAGTCCTGGCGCACCCTGGCCGAGCGTGCCGGTGCACGGGTGCTGAACATCGAACCGAAGAGCACCCTCACCATCGGACTGATCAGTCGCCGCGCCGGACTGTCACCGGCTGCCGAGGCTTTCCTGAGTACCGTCCTGCCGGCAACGGACACGCCAGACAGATAAGTGCAGCTTATAAGCGAGATCAGAACTGCGTCTTGGACGCCGTGACCGGTCCATTGCTGCAATCAACGCATGACGAACCACCGCATTGCCTTGATCCCGGGTGACGGCATCGGCGCCGAGGTGCTGCCCCCGGCGCAGCAGGTCCTCGATGCCGTCGGCCGTCGCCGTGGCTTCGGCTTCACCTACACCGCGTACGACTGGTCCTGCGAGCGCTTCCTGCGTGATGGCGCGATGATGCCCGAGGACGGAATCGACCAGCTTCGTGACAAGGACGCGATCCTGCTCGGCGCTGTCGGCTACCCGGGCGTGCCCGACCATGTCTCGCTGTGGGGCCTGCTGATCCCGATTCGCCGCAGCTTCCGCCAGTACGTCAACCTGCGTCCGATCCGCGTCTTCGAGGGCATTGACAGCCCGGTGCGCGGCGCGGCGCCCGGGGAGGTCGACTTCGTCGTCGTGCGGGAGAACGTCGAGGGCGAGTACAGCGAGATCGGCGGACGTCTCAATCGCGGGTTCCCGGAAGAAATGGCTGTTCAGGAGGCCGTGTTCACCCGGGCAGGGGTGACCCGCGTCCTGGATTACGCCTTCGACGTGGCTGCTCAGCGCGGCGGAAAGGTCACCTCGGCCACCAAATCGAACGGGATCGTGCACACGATGCCGTTCTGGGACGAGCTGGTCGCCGAGCGCGCCGCCGCGCACCCCGATGTGGCCTGGGACCAGGAGCACATCGACGCACTGGCCGCCAAGTTCGTCCTCGACCCCGCCCGTTTCGACGTCGTAGTCGGTTCCAACCTCTTCGGTGACATCCTCAGCGACCTGGCCGCCGCTGTGGCCGGCTCCATTGGCATCGCACCGGCCGCCAACCTGAACCCCGAGCGCGAGTTCCCCTCGATGTTCGAACCGGTGCACGGCTCCGCCCCCGACATCGCCGGACGGGGCATCGCCAACCCCCTGGGCGCGATCTGGTCGGCCGCCATGATGCTCGATCACCTCGGCCACCCCGAGGCCGGCAAGGACGTCACGGACGCCATCGCGGCGCTCCTGGCCAAGACAGACGTCCGGACTCCCGACCTGGGCGGCACCGCCACCACCGCCGAGTTCACCGACAAGCTCCTCGAACTCCTGTGAGCTGACCCCTCTGCCGTGGTCGGGAAAGCATGGACGAAGCTGTCCCGGCCCACCCTGCCGCCCCTCCGCTGGGCACCCCCTTTTGTCTGCTCCGAGCCGCGTTCATCCCCCGCCGGCCCCGCTCCCCGCGGGCCCGCGCCTGCGTCCCGGCTGCGCCCGTTCCTCGATGAGGAGTAACGCCATGGCAGCACCCGCGTCCACCGCATCACCCCAGACCGGCACGGCGCCCAAACCGTGGTACCGGCAGCTCTACTTCTGGGTCTTGACCGCGATCGCCACCGGCATCCTGACCGGCTGGCTGTGGCCTTCGGTAGGAGTAGCCCTCGAGCCGGTCGGCACCACCTTCGTCGCGGCGATCAAGATGCTCATCACCCCGATCGTCTTCCTGACCATCGTGTCGGGCATCGGCAGCGTCGACAGCCTCGGCCGGGTGGGACGGGTGGGGCTGAAATCGCTCGCTTATTTCCAGGCAGGCACCCTCGTCGCGCTTCTTGTCGGACTGATCGCGGTCAACGTCTTCCAGCCCGGCGCCGGCGTCCACGCTCACCCGGGCGACCTCCAGCTGGAGGGTGACGCCGCCCAGTACGTGAAGGACGGGGAAGAACAGAGCTGGTGGCACTTCATCACCGACCTGGTGCCGGAGAGCGCCGTCGGCGCGTTCGCCGAGGGCAACATTCTCCAGGTTCTCTTCTTCTCCGTGCTCTTCGGAGTCGCGCTCAAGGCCGTCGGTCCGATCGGTGAACCCCTCGTAGACGGCGTCACCCGGCTCAGCGCCGTGATCTTCAAGATCCTTCACTACGTCATGCTTGCCGCCCCCATCGGGGCGTTCGGGGCGATGGCCTACACCATCGGCAAGTACGGGGTGTCCACCCTCACCAGCCTGGGCCAGCTCATCGGTCTCTTCTACGGCACGTCGGCGTTCTTCGTCATCGTGATCCTGGGCGGCGTCACGGCGCTCCTGAAGATCAACATTTTCCGGCTGCTGGGCTACCTGCGCGAGGAGTTCCTGCTTGTCCTGGGCACCTCCTCCTCGGAGAGCGCCCTGCCCCGCCTCATGGCCAAACTCGAAGGACTCGGCCTGCGCCGGGACATCGTCGGGCTCACCGTCCCTACCGGCTATTCCTTCAATCTCGACGGCAGCTCCATCTACCTCTCGCTGGCCGCCGTCTACATTGCCCAGGCCACTGACACGCCCCTCAGCATCACCCAGCAACTGGGCCTTCTCGCCGTCATGATCCTCACTTCCAAGGGCTCGGGCGGCATCACCGGCGCCGGCTTCATCGCACTCGCCGCCACCCTCTCCACGGTCGGCACCGTCCCGGCGGCCGGCATCATGCTGATCTTCGGCATCGACAAATTCATGTCCGAGTGCCGCGCCCTGACCAACCTCGCCGGCAACAGCGTCGCCACCCTCGTGGTCGCCCGCTGGGAACGCGTCTTGGACACCGCGCACGTCAACGCCGTGCTGCACGGCAAGACCCCTGCCACACCGTCCGCGCCACAGGAGAAGGCGGCCGGGCCCACCCCGTCGGCCGCTCTCACCAAGCCACAACCCGCAGCGGCGCTCGACAGCCCCTGACCAGATGTCCCGGGCTCTGTCCAGTCGCGCCCAGAGCCCGGGCACGGCATACGCCCGATACGGACGTATGCCCGCGTAGGCCCGGCCGGAGCCCCGGCCGGGCCTACGCGTATCCCTGTGAGCCTTCCCTTGCTGTGCCGAGGTCAGTAGCGGGTCTACTAGCTTGATCTTTAACGTGCGGTGTCGAATAGTCCGTCGAACTTGATTACCCGGTTCGGCAACTGCCTTACGGGCCGTGAGGCGGCCGCGGCGGGATGAGGGGATCGTCAGCCGGTCCAGGGAACGACAGCGGCGTGCTCGGGTTGGCGAGCATGAAGAGGGATCCTGCTGGTCGTGGTCGGTGTCGAGCTCTATGTGCCATGAACTGGGGTCATTTACAGTCGATCGCCCGCAGGCCTCAAGCTCACGGTCGCTGAATTCCACGTTGAGTGCTGCCACGGCGACGGCCGTGGCCGGAGGCTGAGCTCCCATCCGCCTCGGGTGCGGGTCGCGGGCACCCTGCGGGACGACTTCCCCCCTCGGGCATCCCGCAGGGCGCCCCCTTCTCAGCCTCTTGCGGGGCTGCGGGAAGAGCCCTGCGGCAGAGACCAGGAAGGGCTCATGATGGCCAGCTATGTGGTCGCCAGCCCATGGCCGGGGCAGACATCACCCTCCGCTTGCGCGGATTTCTGGCGAGCGGCCAGGCACACCGACCGCATCAGGAGCTTGATGCCCATCGCGCCGATCACTGCCACCGAGTACTGGGATTGTTACCTGCCCGCTCGGACTGCTCCGAGAAGAGCGGGGCGCCGCGCTCTTTCGCCCTGCCGGCCGGCAGCCGATTGCTGCGGACCAGAACCGCCCCTACGACACGCTCATGCCCCGGGCGAGCGACGTGCACGAGACCGGTATGTCCGCCTCAGACTCCGAGGCCCACATGGGGGGGCTCGGAAATCCTCGTCGGCCTGACGAGCTGGTCGCCGTGTGGGACGGAAAGCTGACATGGGGGCACGAAGCACAGTGGACGCCGTTGCCCGGCGGGCTGAGGCAGCACGGCTGCCGGTCGTTGCGTCAATCTCCGACCAGCCGATGCCAGGCGCCGTGGCCCGCGCTACAGCTGATCTTGTCTCCACCTGCCCCCGGCCGGGGGCAGGTCACGTACTGCTGAACAGCCGGTCCAGATGCACGTCGATCGCGGTGAGCGCGTCCTGGGGCTCGATCACGTCGAGTTCGATCAGGGGAGTGAAGCCGGTGAGAGCGAGGAGCAGGTTGGTCTCGGTCGCCGGGTCGCGGCCGGAGTCGATGTGCCCGTCGGCGATCGCCTGGCGGACCAACTGCTCGACGAAGGCCCGCCCTTGGACGAGGCTATGGCGCGCCTGCTCGTGCACGGCCTGGTCGTGCAGCGCCTCCAGGACGTAGGCGGCGCTCATCCGGCTGGTCGCGCGGGCGTCGGCATGCAGGGGGAGCATTTCCGCGAGCGCCAGTCGCAGCACGTCACGGGGGTGTCGACGGTCACCGAGCTTTTCGAGCCCCTGGTTTACGCGCACCGAGGTCTGCTCGGACGCGAAATCCATTGCGAAGGAGAGCATGGCGGTCCGGGAGGCGAAGTAGTGCTGCAGCTGCCCGAGTGAGATGCCCGCCTCCTGCGCCACCACGCGCATCGTCAGCTGTGTGACGCCGCGCTGTTCCACCACCCGCCACAGTGCGCGGGCGATCGCTTCGCGGCGTCCGCGGTGATCCACCTGTTTCGGCATCACCGGCCCCCCCTTCGTACTCCAGGACTGTTCCAATACAGTCGACATAATACACCTGACCCATAATCCTGGAGTCCACTCGAGGGAAGGAATCGTCATGTCCGAGCAGCCAAAGGTGCGGACCACGGAAGGCGTGGTGCAGGGGCGCCGGCGGCAGGGGCACGCGGTGTTCCGCGGCATCCCCTACGCCCAGCCCCCGGTCGGAGCGCTGCGCTTCGCCGCGCCCGCGCCGCCAGACCGCTGGGAGGGCACGAGGCAGGCGGTCGAGTTCGGCCCCGTGGTGCCGCTGTCCCTGCCGATCGACGTGCCCCCGCAGGGCACCGACTGGCTGACACTCAACGTCGGCACTCCGGATCCCGGCGCGGCGGGACTGCCGGTGCTGGTGTGGATCCCCGTGGGCGGCTACCTCTCGGCGGCGTCGAGCGACCCGATGTACGACCCGGCAGCGCTGGCCGAGGCGGGAATCGTCGTGGTGACCATCAACTGCCGCGTGGGCGCGGAGGGATTCGCGTTCCTCGACGACGCGCCGCCCAACCGCGGATTCCTCGACCAGATCGCGGCGCTGGAGTGGGTGCAGCGCAACATCGCCGCCTTCGGAGGCGACCCCGGCCGGGTCACCGTGGGCGGGACGTCCGCCGGGGCGGGCTCGGTCGCCGCCCTGCTGACGATGAAGTCCGCGCGCGGCCTGTTCCGGCGGGCCATCGCCCACTCGGTGCCGGGGCTGCACAGCACCCCCGCGCTGGCACGGCAGGTCACCGCCGCGTTCGCGGACCGGCTCGGCGCGGCGGCCCCCACCGCCGAGGCCCTGCGCGACATCGACCCATGGCACCTGGCCGCCGAGCTCACCACCTTCAACGCCGGCCTCCACGCGCACCGGGAGAGCTGGGGACGCCTCACGGAGACCGGCACCGCGCTGTGCCCAGTCGTCGACGGCGAGGTCCTCCCGGAAACGCCCTGGCCCGCGCTGACCGGCGCGCGCGCGAGCGGGACCGAACTGCTCGTCGGTCACACCCGGGACGAATTCCGGTACTTCAGCGTCATGAGCGGACGGCACGGCACCTTCACCGAGGAGGACGCCCGCGCAGCCCTGGAACTGCACGCCCCTCAACCGGAGGGCGCGCGGGCCTACCGTGCCGCGTTCCCGCAGGCAGGCCCGGAGGAGCTGGTGGAGACGGTGTACTCCGACGCCCTCTTCCGCATGCCGTCACAGAAGCTGGCCGAGGCGAACGCCGCAGCCGGCGGCACCTCGTACCTGTTCGAACTGTGCTGGGCGGCCCCGGCCCTCGGCGGCATCCTGGGCGCCTGCCACAGCCTCGACCTGCCCCTGGCGTTCGGCACGCTGGACAGCCCCGTCGGCACCCAGCTCATCGGCGGGGAGCCTACTCCCGAGGCCGTCGCGCTCTCCCGCGAACTCCAGGAGGTATGGGTTCGCTTCGTCACCACCGGCGACGCGGGCTGGTCCGCCCACCGGCCCGGCGCGCACCTCACCCGCATCCTGGACGCCGAGTCGAAGACTCTGCCCTACCCCGAACAGGCATCCCGCCAGATCTGGGAAGGCCACTTCCCCGCCCCCTTCGATCATTCGTAATGGTCCGGTTCGGCTCCTACGACTGCGACGCCGCCACTCACCTGCCCATCGGGGACAGCGCGAATTGGCGTCCAGCCAGGCAACACCCGGCCCGCTTGGCATCAGATCCCACCCGAGGATGACGGACGACATCAAGAGCCGGGAGAGGCCGATGCGGGGGGCCCAGGTCACGGATGATCCCGGCCAGGGCCCGGATGGGCTCGCTCTCCGCCTCCCTCCGCCCCACCAGCGCGTACGGCAGCGGCTCCAGATCGGTGACCGGTGGGTAGGTGATGTCCGGCCGTGCCCGGTAGCGGATGAACTGCCGGAGAGGCGGAGGGGGAGATCACGGTCGCCGATCCAGCGGCCCGGGCGGCCATCAGCCGCAACTCCTTCTACACGCAATTCTCCGGCATCGCCGTTGCCGCCCAATCGCTGACCGAGAAGGCCGCCGGACTCGCCGCGAACCTGGCCGATGGCCACGCCGGACGTGTGGTGCTGGCGCGGTCGGCGGTGACGCTGGCCACGGTGCCGCTGCTGGAGCACATCGCCGCCCACCGGGTGCTGTATGCGGCCCTGGACCTGGAGGGCGGCGGCGCGATGCAGCGGATCGCCGCGGTCTACCGCTGTTCGGCGAGGGGGGCGCGGCCCCGTGAGACGGCACCTCAAGTGGAGTGATCACCCGCTACTTTGCACCGTGGATCAGAGATAGGACGCAGGGGCCTCGGCAGCGGCATCCTGACAGCGTCGACTCACTCCGCTAATTCTGCGACGGCATCATGGCGATCCCGACGCACAGGCTCGGTCGGCAGCTGGCGCTCCATCCGCAGTGCGCAGAAGGCGGCCACGAAGAAGACCGCGGCCAAGAAGGGCACGGCGAAGAAGACGACCGCTGGGAAGAAGTCGACGGCGAAGAGGTGCAGCGCCTGAGGCTTTCCCGCTCGGCTCAGGCGGGTGTGGCCCATGAGCGCAGCGTGCCGGCGGCGGTGCGCAGGGTGAGGGTGCCGGTACGCAGTCCCGTGACGAGTTCGGGCAGGCCGCCGGCAGGGGCTTTGACGGGCTCGCCGGATTCGCGCATGTAGCGCAGCGCGAGCGCGCTGCCGACCAGGCCGTTGTAGTCCTGCAAGGGGCGGGTGGTCACGAACATCTGCAGCAGGATCGCCGCCCGGACCGGAGTCTCCAGATAGAAGGGTTCGCCGGCATGCAGTTCGTAGGCGTGGCGGTACACGGCGGCCGCGAGCGCGCCCCAGTCGTCGATGCCGGTCTCCCGGCCCGTCTGCTGCTCGAATTGCTGGAGGGAGTCCTCGATCCAGCTGGCGTCGACGCGCAGGAACATCAGCGGTTGCCCGCCTCGAAGGCCTGGTCGAACTCATCGGCCAGATCGGTCATGTCACTGACCAGCCCGGCCACGAACGCCTCACGGCTGGGGTCGATGTCCTTCTCGACCAGGCCGGATACATAGGCCTGGACGGACATGTGGCTTCGGCCCGCACGCTTCTTGAGCAGGTCGTGCGTCTTGGCTGGTACCCGGACATTCAGTTGCTTCAGGTCGGCTTCCATACACCGATGCTAGCAATTGCTAGCCGGTCTGTGTGGTTGTGGGGGGAGTGGGGCGAGGGTGGGAGTCCCTCAGGTGGGAGGGAGCGGGGCGAGGGCGAGGGTGGCGGGTTTGACGGCGTGCGGCCCGAAGCGGGCCCGGGCGCGGTCGGCGACCGTTTCGAGCAGGCGGGCCTTGTCGTCGCCGGTAGGCGGTGCGGGCGAGGGTGGGGGAGTGGCTGGTGGGTTCGGCCAGGGTGCGCGTGCGGGTAGTGCGGCTGCCATCGGCATAGCGGACGCCGAGTGTCAGGCTCTTGCCTGCGTCGCCCGCCGCGCGCAGCCGGGCACCGAGCTCCTCGGCCAGGGCAAGCAGCGCCCGGCGGTGGGCGGCCGGATCAAGCTCGTCCCGCTCGAAGAGATGGGTGGCACTGCTGGAACGGACCAGCGCGGTGCGCTGCACGGACCGGTCGTCGTGGCCGCGGGCCCGGGCATGGAGCTCGCGGGCGGCGTGTGCGCCGAGCAGACGGATGAGCGGCCCGGTGGGGGTGTCGGCGAGCTGGCCGATGGTGGTGATCCCGTACCGGCTGAGCGTTTTGGCGGTGGCGGAGCCGATGCCGGGCAGCGCGGTGAGCTGCTGCGGGCGCAGGAACGCGGCCACCGAGGCGTCGTCCGGGGCGATGATGGTGACCCGGCGACGGCTCGTGGCAGCCATGGCGGCGATGAGCGGGGAGCGGCCGCCGCCCACGGTGGCGCGGGCCCCGTACCAGGCGATCGCACGGAGCTGGAGCACCGTGCCCAGCTCGTGGGGGCTGCACGCGAAGTGGGGCAGGGCGCCGGTGATGTCCAGGTCGGCCAAGTGGTCCTGCGGATAGGGCTGGTGGACGGGTGTGATGTCCTCCACCAACGTCAGCAGCTGCTCGAACAGCACGTCCGCATCGGCGCGATCGCCCAGCTCGAAGATCACGCGCAACACGCACCGTTGACGGCCGCGCGGTTGCTGACCTGCGTCGTGCAGGGGGCGGGCATGGCGTTCACCCGGCCGATCCGGGTGAGCGGTGGCCCAGGCGCCGCAGGTCGGCCGAGCGGCTCCCGGCGGGCTCAAGATCGGCCCAAGCGCTCAGCCGCGCTCCGGCGGTGCCATCCGGCAGGGTGCGCCCGCCGTCCTGGGCTCCGGCCGCGGTCGGAGTGCTGCCCGGCTCGGCGGGCGTCGGCGCGGGCGCGGCGCGGCCCAGGAGATCCAGTGCCGCCTGCGGGCCCAGGTCCCGGCGGGCCGCCGCGACTTCCTCCAGATCCCACACCATCTCCCCGACCACGGTGCGGCGCGGTCCGCGCGCCTCCACGCTGCCGCGCACCAGCAGCATTCCCGAGTGGAAGATGGTGTGGGCGCACGCGTCGTGGGAGTCCTCGAAGAACGCGAGATCCACGAGCCCCGCCCCGTCCTCCAGCGTCACGAAGATGACCCGCTTCCCGGACGGGATGGGCGGCGTCTGGGTGGAGGCACGTACCCCGGCGACCAGGACCTTCTGCCCGGGATGCATCCGCTGAAGATGGGCAGCGTCGGTGGCGCCGACCTCGCGCAGCAGCCGGTGGTGGTGCTCCATCAGATGCTGCGAGACGTCGATCGAGAGGACCTCGAGTTCGGCGCTCATCCGCTCGCGGCTGGACAGCTCCTTGAGGCCGCTGGGTTCGGCGGTCACCAGGTCGCCGCCGAGGGCGAGTTGCCCGTTGGCGGTGGTGCGGTTGCGGGTGTGGCGGTGCAGTTCGGGTGAAGGTGGATCCCGGAGGCGTTCACCTCCGATCACCCGCGACACGATTCAAGCCAGATGGCTCGATCTGTCACCAATGTATCGAACATAATTCGAACAGCCCGAGTCTTCTACCCCGCGCGCCGCATCCGCAACCTGCTGTTGTGACTGAGCGCTTCAGTTGGCTCCTGAGCGTTGTACTTGGCCCGGCTGAGCGTGACGGTTGGCCCGGCCTCCGGGCTCTCCGAAGCAGTGCCGCTCCGCCGCCCTGATCGGCTGCAGCGTCATGGGTTTCTCGTTACTCCACAGCGCGGCCGATGAGTTTGTAGCTCCTGGCCGGTCCAAGCTCGTGACACCCGAGGAAAGGAAACCGCCATGTCGGAGCTTCTCGTCGACTTCATCACCTCCCTCGACGGCCACGCATCGGGAGAGGGGTGGCCCGGGTTCTGGGGCCTCGAGGGCCCGGAGTACCTCGCCTGGCTTGGCAATCAGCCCGAGGCCACTTACCTGATGGGAGCGAACACCTACCGCCAGATGTCGGGCTTCGCCGCAGGCGAGGTCCCCAATGGCCAAGACGAGTTCAGGCCCGAGGAAGAGGCGTCCGTCGACGAGCTCACGCAAGCGCCCAAGGTGGTGTTCTCCTCCTCACTCAAGGAGCCACTGACGTGGGCGAACTCCAGGCTCGTCCGCGACGACGCCGTCGAGGCGGTCCGCGTCATGAAGTCGAGTGGCTCGGGACTTCTCAGCACGATCGGCAGCCTCAGCTTGTGCCGGTCCCTGCTACGGGCCGGACTCGTAGACCGCTTCCGGGTCGTGATGTTCCCGGTGATCACCGGGGCCACGGGCGAAGAACGCATCTACGACGGCTATCCGGACGTTGCCCTCGAAATGATCGAGCACCGCACCTTCGACGGCCGCATCCAGCTGGTCGAGTACAAGCCCCGCGTGCTCAAGCACCCGCCGCTCGGCGTCCCGGCGTGACGTCGCCCCGTCCGCCGGTCTGTACAGCCGCCAGGCCGGCGCCGGCGGGCGCGGAGCAAGACCTAATAGGGAGCTAACGGCCAACGTCGGGACGCCCGGCCAACCTGGCCCCGAGCCGTCGCAGGTCAGCCCACGTACGCCCTCCCAGGCCGCAGTCTCCGCAAAGATCCACCTTCCGGATACGGATGCGCCGCTGGACGCTTCCCTAGGCAGAGCCTCGCGAGCCGAGCGCTCTACATGGCCGATGGGGCCAACTGAAGCGCTCAGTCACAGCTGCGACTTTGCGCGATAGATGGCACCTGGGCGCGGTATCTGGCACCACTCGGTCCGGCCTTGGCGGTGGACCATCGTCCCGCTGCGTCGTGCCCACCTCGTCACGCTCGAGTGCGCGCCGGGCCGGCATCTGGTGACTGAAGCCATGACGGTGCAGCATCTGCGCGATCACCGACAGCGTCATGGTCTTGTGGAAGCGTCGGCCGATCAACGTCTTGATCCTCGCCAGCGTCCAGGTCTGGTCGTCCCACCCGTGCGCGACAGGCCCCTTGGCCAGCTCCTGTTCGAGGACTGCGAAGAGCCGCTCGCTCAGCTTGGGCCGGGCCGCGGACCCCGCCGAGCGCAGGACTGGCTCCCCGCCTTCCTGCCACGAGCGGTGGCATCGCTGCTCTGAACGGACGCTCACCCGCAGTTGCTTGGCCACTTGCCTGGTGTCCTGCCCGGCGGCGAACATGCCGGCCGCCTCCACTCGCACCCGCTCTCGAAACGCCCGACGTTCGGCCGTCAGGCCACCACCTTGCGGATACCTCATGACTCCGGCGTTCCGCAGCATGGTGCGTCCGTCAGCCCCTACGACAACACGCCAACACGGTCAGTAACGAAGTCGCGGATCCTGGAAGGCTGTAGGTTCCGCGAGATCGCGAGCATTGGCGGTTCGGCTACCTGGGGCGTTGGCCGAGGTGAGCACTCTTGGCGCGTGGTCCGTCGTTTGATCATGAGCAATTCCTTCGGTGAGCACTGCCGTGCGTGGTTACGGTGGGTTGTAGGCGCTGCGTTGGGCATGAAGCCGCGCAGGTGCTGGTGGCGAGTGGGGAGGGCTCCTTCGGCGCGGGGGCCCGCAGACAGCCGCGTGTCAGGCCGCTGAATTTCGGGGCTGAGGGGAGCTTCAAGTGTCGCGACGCCACCGGTTGGGGTGACCGGCGATCATCGGCGGTGTTACGTACCGGCACGCTGCTGTGTGCCTAGGGCGCGGGCTCACCGGTCGCGTCCTGGGAGGTCTGGCGGGAGGCGCCTCGTGGCAGGCCACCGGGGCCGGCTTCGTCTACGACCCGCACCACGACCGGTGGAAGCGGCTGCCGGGCGTGCCGCAGGACCTGGTGCGCGGCAGCTCGGCGATGAGGGTGCGCGGGCACACCGTCTGCCTCCCCGGCGGCGACAAGCCCGGCGGCGCCCATCGACGTCAACGACGCGTGCTCCACCCGGCACTGACCGCACGTTGCGGCTTGCGCTCCCGCTCGTGCGAAGCGTCGGGGGCGCGAGCGAGGGCGACTACTTCTGGTGACCGGTGGCGTAGCGGGCGAGCATCGTCTCTACGGCCTCGTCGACGGCATGGTCGGTCTCGTCGGCGGCCGGGTTCCAGTCGGTGAGCAGCATCCGGGGCCACAGGACGAAGTTGGCGATCATGCCGAGGAACTGGTTGGCGGCGTTCTCTGCGTCGGGCACGCGCGCGGTGCCGGCCTCGTGCTCGGCTTGCAGGTAGAGCCGTACGGAGTCGAAATAGGGCAGCTTGCCCAACTGGAACTGCATCCTGCCCAGTTCGGGCAGGCGCGGCAGTTCGGCGATGACGATCCTGAACAGGGCCGTCATCCCGGGCTGGCCAACCAGCTTTGCGTAGCGGCGGCCGATGGCCATCAGGCCCGCACGCAGGTCGCCGGCCGGGGGCGGG
The DNA here is from genome assembly GCF_059026065.1 of Streptomyces sp. A18. NCBI lineage: Bacteria > Bacillati > Actinomycetota > Actinomycetes > Kitasatosporales > Streptomycetaceae > Streptomyces > Streptomyces sp. A18. Next base: position 22,394 of record NZ_JBWLKL010000045.1, read on the forward strand.
ATCGGAGCGTGACCGGACCCCTGCTTCCACGACTCGCTCACGATGGCCTCGAACAGGGCCGCCTTCGTGGGGAACTGCTTGAACAGCGTGGATTTCGACACCCCTGCCGCCTCGGCGATCCGGGCCAGTGACGTCCCTGCGTAGCCGTGGTCGAGGAACAGGGCGGTGGCGGACGAGGTGATCGCCTCCCGCTTCTGCTGGGCCAGCCGTCGGTGGTGGTCGGAGAGTCCTTCTGTCATGGAGTCAGTATGCCCGCTACTGCGAGGCGAGTCACTTGACTCGCCTCTGAGGGCGGACCTACGGTGAAAGAGGCGAGTCGATCGACTCGCCTCCCGCGTCGGGCAGTGAGCCCTGCAGCGTTTTTCCCTTCCCATCCGAGGAGAAGTTCCATGGACAGCAAGAAGATCGCTCTGGTGACCGGTGCCAACCGGGGGCTGGGCCGCAGCACGGCGCTGGCTTTGGCGCAGCGGGGCATCAAGGTCATCGTCACCTACCGGGGTGATGAGGTCGGGGCGCAGGAGACGGTCGAGGCGGTGGGGGCGGCCGGGTCCGATGCCCTCGCACTGCGTCTGGACATCGCCGATGTCGCCTCGTTCCCGCCCTTCGCGGCCGAACTCGGCGAGCACCTGCAGCCCTGGGACGCCACGCGGCTGGACATCCTGGTCAACAACGCCGGTGTGGGGATCTTCAGCCCCCTGGCGCAGGTCGGTGTCGCGGACTTCGACGCGATGATGGACACCAACGTCCGTGGGACGTTCTTCCTCATCCAGGCGCTGTTGCCGCTGATGGCCGACCCCGCCAGCGTCATCAACGTCTCCAGCTCCCTGACCCGCCACACCAGCCCGGCCACCGCCGTCTACTCGGCGTCCAAGGCCGCCGTCGAAGTACTCAGCCGCACCCTGGCCCTGGAACTGGGCCCGCGCGGCATCCGGGTCAATTCCATCGCCCCGGGACCGACCGCCACCGACTTCAACGGCGGTGCCATGCGCGATGACAGCGAGATGCGAGCAGGGCTGGCGGCGCAGACCGCTCTGGGCCGCGTCGGCGAGCCCGCCGAGATAGGCGACGCCATCGCCACGCTCGCCTCCGATGGACTGCGCTGGGTCACCGCCCAGCGCATCGAGGTTTCCGGCGGCGCCATGCTCTAGCGGGACACTGTTGTGGGGTGACGGGCTCCTCCACCCCGGGCATGTTCGGCGCAAGTGGTGATCTGCAGCGGTTCACCCGCTGCATCCGCGCCGGTGACCGCGCCCAGGGTGACCGCCTACGCCCGTTCTTGCGTGGAAGTCCTACCCAACCCGCTCGACGGGTTCCAGAACGGGGCAGTAGCTATCGCCCTGGTCGAGGGGGCGGCCCTGGGCGGCGGCTACGAGACCGCCCTCGCCCACGACTTCGTTTTGGCCGCCGACACCACCTGGTCCGACGACTTCCTGCACATGCCTCTCAAGACCGTTTCCGTCCGTGCATGGGGTATCACGCTGATGACCCGCAGACTCACCCGGGAGGGCACCCGTTCCAATTCCACTTGGTCGAAGCTGAGGTATCGCGGGACGACGGCACGCTGAACCGGGTGTTCCGCTGGAATCGCCGAGGGGCGCCCGGCGCCGCACATCGGCACGGGCGCCTATGCGCTGGACCTTCTCTGCACCAACGGCACGAGTCGACTGCGCTCGTTCTTATGTGGTGACCGTGGGCTGGGGCCGCTGGATCTCCAGGACAACTGCCGTGCCTGCCACGGATTGGTCCTCGTGCATGGTGATCACCTGGCCGGGCTGAAGATGCTGCCACTGCGAAGGGTCCAGGGGCGCGAGCCGTACCGAGGCATGTTCCCCGGGCTCCAGGAAAGGGTTGAACTCCACCCAGAGCCGGGCAATGTTGAGAGCCGGTTCGCCGGTCGCGGTTCGGTTGCCGATGTTCCACATCGGTCGCAGGACGCCAGCGCCGGAGATGGGCGTCTTTCGTCGCGCTTCGGTGGCAGGGCGGAGGGTGAGGTCGGCTCGGAGAATCCCGTGGCGAGTCTCGAAGCCGCGCCAGTGGCACCAGGCCGCGCTCTTCTCCAGCCTCATCTGTTCGGCAGCGGTGGCCAGGGTTTCCCAGAAGCTGAGCGGAAGCGCGCGGACGTCACCGAGTTCTTCCAGCAGATCGAGGGCCACTTCCCACTCGTCGTGAGAGAGGTACTCCCAGACGTCGCTCACCGTGATGTCGTTCTCAGTGGCGATCTTCTCAGGAACCAGCAGGGAAGCGGCTTCCAGCAGCTTGGGGACGTCCATGCCCTGATTCTGGACCACGGTCTCCTGGCCGCAGCAGGAGGTGCCCGATGACCTCCATCGAGCCGATCGCGGCCCTGGCGACCTTCGGGGCGGTGTGGGCGGTTGGGGCACCCCGCAGGGCCCCATGACCCGAACGCGGAAGACGTCACCTCAACGAGCGACGCCCGCCGGTCAGCGGGGACGTTTCCAGGCACTCAAGACACTTGACCTTGCCCAGAGGTGAAGGCCGACAGTATCTGTGGCGACCAAGCCGACGAGCTCATTGCGTTCGGCTCTGCCCGAACCCGGACGAGAGGAACCCGCATGAACGACGACGCTCTCCTGACAGAGCAGATGGCTTACTACCGGGCCGGAGCTGCCCAATACGACCGGCCCTACGCAGAGTACGAAGCCCTGCAGGAGTTACTGACTGTCGTCGATGACCTCCCGATTGCCGGGGACGTACTGGAGCTGGCCTGCGGAACAGGGCAGTGGACCCCGAGGCTCGCCGCGCGGGCGCAGTCGGTGACGGCTGTCGACGCGTCAGCCGAAGTGTTGGCCCTCGCTCGTGTGCGCACGGCATCCCCCACCGTCCAATTCCTCCAGGCCGACCTGTTCCAATGGCAGCCGCCACGACGCTACGACACCGTGTTCTTCGCCTTCTGGCTCTCCCATGTCCCGCCGGCGCGGCTGCCCCACTTCTGGCACACCGTCGCCTCCGCCCTCGCGCCGGGCGGCAAGGCAATCTTCGTCGACGACGGCCCCGCCGCAGCGGCAGACGAGGAAGTCCTCGCGAACCAGCCAGCCCCGGCGGCGCTGCGCCGGCTCGATGACGGCAGCCAGTACCGCATCGTGAAGGTATTCCACGATGCCCAGACCCTCACGGACAACCTCACAACGCTCGGGTGGTCGGTCCACATCCGGACCATGGCCGGGAACTTCATCGGCATCGCAGAACCGCCGACCCTCCTCTGACCAAACCACGCAGGCGGATCAGATCACCTGAGACCGCAGGCGAATCGGACCGAATCATCTGAGACAGGGGCCAGACCGACAGAGACAGGACAGGTGACGCGGGACGGGGCGACTGCTCGACGGTGTCCGGTCTGCGACGTGCACGCCGCACGACTCAGCATCGAGCGCCGGCGCGGGAGTTTCGACGGTGACGAACAGCGGTGGCGCCTGACGACGCCGGCGGTTGCCATCGGCCGCGAGGTCGGCCTGCGGGGCCTGCCCGACCGGCTGGTCGCCGAGCTCCTCTACTGCCTGCAGGTCCGCACCGCTCGGGAAGCGAAGACGCGTGACCACCGGGTCCGGCAGATCTGCGACCGGCTGCGCTTTCTCCAGGTCCCGAGCCTGGAAGCACTCGACACGGCCAACTACCAGCAGCTCACCGTGGACGGCCCGATGGTCGACACCACAACCCCCTACCGTCCCTTCGACAGCGGGGCCGACGGCTCGATGACCGGCACGGCCCGCGACCTCAACCGCTTCTTCACCGCCCTGGTCAACGGGCAGCTGCTGAAGCCCGCCGAGCTCGCTGCCATGCGGACCACCGTCCCGGTGCCGCAGGCCAGCGGCCACCCGGCAGGCACCCAGGACGGCCTGGGCCTGTTCTTCACACCCCTGTCCTGCGGCGGCGGTTACCTGGGGCACGGAGGAAGCGGCTTCGGACGATCCGGACCCCAAGGGGACGGCTGGCTGGCTCGCTCTGTCGACCACCCGCCTGGCGATCCGTTGCAGGCAGCCGCCCCTGATGGCCCTCGTCGTCCGGATCCTCGACGACCCGGGCGGCCAGACAGTCCTCGCCAGCGTGCTGTCCCGGCTTCCCTCCAGCCGTGCCGGATATCGTCGGCTGAAGCGCCTCGCCCCACACTGCTCATCCGGCATGAACACCGCCATCGACGAGAGCACCCACCTGCGTCACGGAATTGTCGGGCCGCCCGCGCTCTTCCCACAGCCTCCGAGCCACCAGGGCCTGCTCGACCCGAAGAACATCCCGCAACATCTTCCGGACGCCTGGGCCTGGCCACTGGACGAATTGAACGGGCCCGCAACCCAACTGCGCCGAGACGCCACGATCCGCCTCGTCCAGATGACTCGCGGTGGTTCCCGCGCCGCGGCTGCCCGCTACCTCGGCATCACCCCCGGCGCTCTCCAGTCCGCAACCGTCACCATCCGCGCCTGGCAGAAGATGCCGGGCAACGCGGACGCCTACCAGGACGCACTTCAACGCATCGCCGAAATCGCTGCCGCGACCGAGGTGCCTTCCTCGACGAGGCTCACCGCTCCTGATGAGATGACCGTCGGGCCTTGAACCCGTCGATGCAGGGACCGCCTACCGCCTCCCCCGGTCTCGGAATCGGGACCGGGATCGGGACCGGGATCTAAGCTGGGCGCTCCTTCCGCCCCGTCCGAGGAGTAGCGTGCCGCCGGCCTTCGTCCATCGGATCACTAAATACGACCCCGCCGACCGCGACGAGCACGGTCACTACACCGGCACCGAGGACACGGTCAGCGACCATGGGCCCGTCGAAGCGGCGTACCTGGCGGCGGTGGCCGCCTTCGCGGAGGGCTCGGGCATCGACCGGTTGGAGATCCGCGAACCTGCGGTCACGGGCTTCGTCCACTTTGGCGGGGAGTCCTCAGTTGTGGGGCACGGCCTCGGCGGGCTCTTCCCGCCCGACCTCACCGGCTACCACGACGGGGCCGAGGTCTCTCTTCCGGTCGCCCTGGAGCTGGTCCGGGCCATGCTCCGCGACCAAGGCGCTTGGTGCCGACTGGAGGTGGGGGATTTGTTCACTGTGCACGTCGGGTGGGACCAGTATGTGTACGTGGGCAGCGACCGGCCCTGTGCGGACGCCGTGGCCCGTACGCGGGAACTCGGCCTCTTCCCGGAACCGCTTACGGCCTCGCCCTACGCGGCCGAGGTCGACGAAGCGGAAGTGAAAGAGCTAGCCGATGAGCACTTCTGGATACGCGTGCACACCGCGCTGGCCTCACCGCGTGCGTTGCTCCTTGAGGAAAGCTACGTTCGCAACGCCGCACGCTGGCATCGAATCACGCCGGAGAACCTCGACACAGTGCGCGCTGGTCTCGGCCCGCGCGCCTTGCTGACCATCTGGCCCGACCTGACCCCGGACGTTGGCGCCGTCCTCGCCGCATTGCCCCAGGAGGAATCCATCGAGTTCGTCTGGGAGGCGCAGGACGGGACGATCAGCCACGCGATCGTCGACGACACCGACTACCAGGAGCTCAGCGCCCACGTGGCCGATGCCCGAGCCGCCTGCGCGCTGCCTCTGTCCCTCGCCGAACACCACCCGCTGCTCTGTGCTGCCCTCCCGGACAGCGACGGCGTATTGCGCGCCCGGTGGTGACCCGGTTCGCACGCCGGGCGAGCCAGCAGGCGCTGTGCATCGCATTTGTCCTGCCAGGCCAGATGTCGTGCTCAGTCACAGCAGATGTGACCGAGCGCCCTGAGCTTTGAAAGTCCGGGGTGCGCGCTGGACGGGCCTGGCATGCTTACGCGGTGATCGTTGACCTGGCTCCTCGCTTCCTGACCTGGGCCGACGTGGACCCCGCCCGCCACGCCTTCGACAGCGCATCCGTAGCGCAGACGGTGCGTTCGCTCGGTCCTGCCCGGTGCGTGCCCATCCGCCCCGACGTTCCTGCTGCTGACAGCGGTTCACGAAGCAGCGAAGACGCCGAGTCCTGGGCCGACGCCATGTCGTATGCGCTCGTCCTGCATTACGGCCGGTGGACCCTCGGGTGGCGCTGGACGCACGACGAGGGTGACTTCGACGGCGGACCGGTGGGGAACTGGTGCTGCCCCCGGGACTCGATCACCACGCCGGAAGAGACACTGGCCCGTGTGGAGGCGGCCCTGCGGGAGTGGCGCGAGTGGCTGGAACACCTCGCCGCCTGGTTCGAGGCCTACCCGCTGGACCTCAGAGCCATCGAAGGCCAGCGGATCCTGTGGGAACGCGCGGCGCGGAACCTGATTCAGCAGGTCGTCGACCGCACCGGGTGCGGCAGCGGCTGGCACAACCACTGCCGCCAGGTGCTCGCCTGGTTCCTCGACCGCTGGGGAGTCGCAGTGGAGGTAGCCCAGGGCCTGGTCGAGGAGGCGGTCGGTGGACGATTCCAGAGCTGGACCGGCCCTGACACGGTGGTCATCGACGACGTCGCTGAGCAGCTCGCTCGCTCTCTACAGCCGGGCGACGGCGGTACTCGAGCGGCCGTCCAGGCTCAGGACCACTTGCAGCGTTGGCTCGCGATCCGCGCGTCGGTGCCGTGGCACGAGATCCCGGATGCCGGCGCGGACGGACCAGTGGCCGCCCTTCGCGACGGCCCCGCGGAGGACATCCGGGCCTTCGACGGCGCCATCGACCCTACTCGGGCCGAAGGCCTGCTCCGCGCCCTCGAACTGCTCCGGGCCGACGCGGCACGCGGAGCGCGGCTCGACTTCGCGTTGCTCAGCACATGGCATCAGCACGTCCTGGGTTCTCCGCAGCCGCCACCATTCCGCACCTCCTCCGCCTTCGCCAAGGGCGGCCGGGAGCGTTACGGCCTCGGACCGGACACACCCGCCCGCTTCGACACCAGCCTGGCCGAGAGCGCAGCCACCGCCGGTGAACCCCTCGGACTCACCGCCCGCGCCGCCCGCACCTACCTCGACGTCTGCTTCTTCCACCCCTTCGACGACGGCAACGCCCGGTCCGCCTTTCTCGCCCTAGTCTTCGTGCTGGCCCGCGAGGGCGTCGCACTCGGTGCAGTCGGCCTTCTGCGCCGCGTCACCTTCCAGGCCGACCACCCTCAGGACCCGCTGACCCTCATCCGCTATATCAACATCCACCTTGCGGAGACCCGCGGCAGCGCCACCGACCCGACCGTCTCGGCAGCGGGGTGAGCACTCGAGTCGGCGAACGCCCACGGATCCGGATGAGCCAGAGACTCAACCGGACCACGTAAGCACGCGCGAAGCGAAATGGAGATGCCGACTCCTGGCCTGCGCAGGCAGGATCTCTCTATGTCGACCGACGTCAGCGGAATGATCGAATGCCGGCCGGGTGCCCGCCTATGGGGCCCTGACGACGAGGACTCCGTATGGGAAATCGGCATCGATCTCTTCCTCCTCAACAGAGGCAATGCCTACGACGGCCTGGCCTGCCTCTTCGGAGTCCGAAACTCCTTCGGCTTCCGTCCCTTGTCGGAGGATCGCGGCTTCCCGGACGACGCCTCGGACGGGCTGCGAGGTGAGTTCGCCGGATACGGCGGCCCCCACGATGTGCACGGGACAACCTGGCTGACCTGGGCCGAGCTGGACACCACGGACTGGCAGGAGACCGACGCCTCAGGCACACGAACCCGCGCCTCAGCCGCAGGGATCGACACCGACTGGGGTCGGGTCTGGAGCGTCATGCGCATCCTCAGCGAGGTCCACGGGGCCGAGAACGTACGCCTTGTCGTCTGGTTCCACTGACTCGTGGCTTCGTACCTGGTTGGCCAGACTGGCCATCTACGACGCTCAGTCACACCCGCTGTGACTGAGCGTTTCAGCAGGCGGATGAGCGCGCTACCTGGCGGCACTGTGCGTTGTAGCTGGCGGAACCGTGGGCGCCCCGGATGCTCGGCGAGCATCGCTGCTGCCAGCCAGAGCGGCTGCCCATCGACCCAGGGCACGATGAGTTGGGAGATCAAATGAGGCGCCGGCCTCGTCGTACGCGCCCGTGCGCTCGTGGAGGTTGCCGCCGGTGTCGAGGGCGGTGTGCAGCAGCCTGGCGCCGCGGTCCAGGGCGCGTTGCTCGTCGGCGGCAGGTAGCGGTGGCCCGACCTCGCGGGCGTGGGCGCCGGCGGCCTACCAGGTGATCTGCGGGTCGGTCACGGTGCGGCGGAAGGCGGTGAGGTCGCAGTCGCAGTCGCAGCGAGCGTCGCCGGCGGCTGCCTGGGCGTGGATGAGCGCGGCGGTCTGGGCGACGGTGACGTCGTCACAACCTCCTCGCGGCGGGTTCGGTGCTGGTGGCGCTCCCGACCATCCTGGTGATCCTGCCCCTGCAGCGGCACCTCATCGCGGGGCTGCCCCTCGGTTCGAGCAAGGGGTAGCCGTTGACCTGCGGGCGGGCACCCTCTCGTGAGGGGCGCCCGCCCGCAGGTGCGCCCTGTTGCTCGGGTTGTGATCAGAACTCAGGGTTGTCCCGCTCGGGACCGCGCACGCAGGTGTTGGTCGGGCCCCAGTCGTCATTGCAGAGAATCACCCGTGCCGAGGAGATCGCCCCCATGGGGTGCTGATAGGAGACGTCTTTCGTGTGCCCGGTACCTCCCATGCAGCCCTCGCCCCAGGCCGTTGTGTCGTCGACGATCTCAACGTGGCCGTTGTAATGCTTCACTTCCAGCCGCGCATAAACGTTGTTGCCGTCGCACGAGGTGTCATTAGCGTAGGTCCAAATGTCTTCGATCGTGCTGTCGCCGGTGAATTTGAACCACGCACCGCCGAATCCGAAGTACCGACCAGCGCCCGAGTGCACATCATCCGCTGCGGCGGGCCGCTGCTGGGCGGTCACGGCCGCTGTGCCGGCACCAGTCTGCGGCTGGGCCTGAGCTGCCTGAACCGGGAGCAGCAGCGATGCGGCCGCTAATGTGCTGTAGGGCCAGAGTTTACGCATCCGTTCTTCCCTCTCCGTTTGGCGCACCACATCCCGCTGTGGCGTTATGGTTTCTGGATTTCCCCTTCTGGTGGAGCCAGTTCCCTCTGACCGTAGAGACGCGCGGCAGCCGCACCCAAGGACCTTCGGCCCCATCCGAAAGACGACGCCCTCCTTCCGGAACCGGACGTCGAGGGGGCAACCTGAGGGGCAGTCACACCACCAGCATGAATACGGGCTGCCCCCGCCCCCAGCACCGGTGGTTCCGCCAACTACAACGCACAGTTCCGCCAGGTAGCGCGCTCGTCCGCCAACTGAAGCGCCCGCCGTGACGTGCACCTCAGGCCAGTGCCGCCTCCCCGCCGGCGGCGCGACGGGGGCCGGGCAGACGTCAGCTATCGCGCGAGCTGCACCTTGACCGGCACGTTCGGGCAGCGCGCCGCGTTCTCGGCGAGGGCGGCTTCCTCGCTGGGGTCGATCGCGAGCTTCCAGCGGGTCTTGATCGCGACCCACTGAGTCACGTACTCGCACCGGTTGCCCTCGGCCGGCGGCATCCAGGTGGAGGGGTCCTGGTCGGCCTTGCTCCTATTGGAGCTTGCAGTGACGGCGATCAACGCCCGTTCGTCGCCCAGATCGTTGGCGTACTCCTGGCGCTCGGCTGCGGTCCAGCCTCTGGCCCCAGAGTCCCAGGCCTCGGCGAGCGGAATGCGGTGGTCGATGTCGAGTCCGGACGGCCCGTCGACGTACTGGCCGTCGTACTCGGAGAACCAACGGCCTGCGTCCGCTGCAGCAGATTCACCAAGACGATGAGGCGAATCAAGACTGAGCCCAGAAGGAGCCGCGCGGGACACGGCAATTCAGGGTCCTCTCGCGGAATCGCCGGGATCGGGACTGTGTTTCGCTAAGACTCTGCAGGAACACCGGGTGCGGCGCTACGGTCCGAACATCATCTGCGACACGGGGAGGGCAGGATGCTCGATCAGGTGTTGACCGCGCTGGCTGCGTCCGGCGGTACGGCCGTGGTGACAGCGGCAGGGACGGAAGCGTGGGTTGGGCTGCGTCAGGCGGTGGCGCGCTGGTTCGGCCGGGGCGACACGCAGCGTGAACAGGCCGAACTGGAGCGCCTGGACCGGACCGAGGCCGCCCTGCAGGCCGCAGACCCGGCCGAAGCCGAGAGGGCCCGGCTTCGCCTGGAGGCGTCCTGGCAGGCTCGCATCGAAGCAGTGCTGGAAAGCCTGAGCGAAGCCGAGCGTGATCAGGCTGCCGCCCAGCTGCGCGGCCTGCTTGCGCAGTACGCCCCGCAGGGCGCCGCGACTGCCGGTCCGGGTGGCCTGGCCGTGGCCGGCAACATGGATATTCGCGCAGACGGCGGCTCGATCGCAGCTGGGGTGATCCACGGAGGGGCGCACACCGGCCCTCCTCCAGTGCCGGATCCGTCCCAGGGCTGAACGGACCGGCCACCACCAGCCCATCGCCCGCCGAGACACCTCCCACCTCTCAGCAACCGGGAGGCGTCACCGCGCATGCCCGCGATCGCAGCCTGGCGGTCGGCTATGTGGCTGACGGCGGCCAGGTCGCTTATTACGCCTCGCCACGACCTGCGGTGACCTGGCCCCACCAGGTCGGAGTGTTGCCCCGGCAGGTCGGCTGCTTCCAGGACCGGGCTGCCGTCGAACAGTTGGAGCAGGCATTGGCCCACGGGGCCACGGCAGTACTGTGCCAGGTGCTGGTCGGAATGGGAGGGGTCGGCAAAACCCAGCTCGCCGCTCACCATGCCCGCCAGGTATGGGCAGAGGACGGTGTGGACCTGCTGGTGTGGGTCAGCGCCACCACCCGAGAGGCGATCATTTCGGCCTACGCCCAGGCCGCCGCTGAGGTGCTCGGGGCCGACCTTGCCGACCCGGAACGGGCCGCCCGCGCCTTCCTGGCATGGCTGGAGCCCAAACCCGGCACCGGTCAGCGCCGATGGCTGGTCGTGCTGGACGACACCGCCGACCCCGCTGATCTACGCGGCCTTTGGCCTCCCACCAGCCCGCACGGCCGTACCCTGATCACTACCCGTCGCCGCGATGCAGCCCTGACCGGCAACGGCTTCCGCTTGGTGCCGGTGGGTCTGTTTACCTCCGCTGAGGCAGTTGCTTACCTCACCACCGCACTGGCGGCGCATGGCCGCCTAGAGCCCTCAGCCGAACTCGCTGCCCTCGTTACAGACCTGGGTCACCTTCCCCTAGCCCTGTCCCAGGCCGTCGCGTATCTCATCGATGCTGACCTGGACTGTGCTACTTACCGCACGCTGCTGGCGGACCGCTCCCGCGCGCTCACCGAACTGTTGCCCGGCTCCTCCAGCCTGCCCGACGACCAAGCCACCACCGCAGCCGCCGCCTGGTCCCTGTCTGTCGACCGCGCCGACCAGCTTCCTCCCGTCGGCCTGGCTGGCCCCATGCTGCAGTTCGCCGCCATGCTTGACCCCAACGGTATCCCCGCCTCCGTTCTGACCAGCCAACCCGCCCTGGCCTACCTCACTGAGCACTGGAGGGGCACTACCGACCAGACGTACACACGACAGATTCTGGCCCCGGAGGTCTCACTGGCGCTGCGCGCGCTACACCGGCTGAGCCTGATCGACCATTCCCCCAGGGATTCTTACCAAGCGGTCCGCATCCACATCCTCGTCCAACGCGCCACAAGGGACGCGCTTACCGCACAGCAACGTGAGCGGCTTGCCCTCGCCGCTGCCGATGCCCTCATCGCGGCCTGGCCCGATATCGAACGCGAGACCATCCTCGCCCAGGCCCTGCGCGCCAACACCACAGCGTTGGCTCGTCATGCCGAAGATGTCCTATATCAGGGCGACGGCGCGCACACCGCGCTCTTCCGCGCAGGCTCAAGCCTCGGCCAGACCGGCCAGCTCGCAGCCGCCATCGATCACTTCCAGTCCCTGGCCAACACCACCCATGAGCGATTGGGCCCCGACCACCCTGACACCCTCACCGCCCGGAACAACCTCGCTTACTGGCAGGGGGAGGCGGGGGATCCGGCCAGAGCGGTAGCAGCCTTCGCCGACCTACTGGCCGATCGGGAGCGGGTGCTCGGCCCCGAGAGCCCGGACACCCTCGCCACCCGGAGCAACCTGGCCCGGTGGCAGGCGGAGGCGGGAGACCGCGCCGGAGCGGTAGTAGCCACTGCGGAGCTGCTTGCCGATCGGGAGCGTGTGCTCGGCCCCGACCACCCCGACACCCTAAGAACCCGGCACAACTTGGCTGCCTTGCGGGGCCAGACGGGAGACCGGGCCAGAGCGGTAGTAGCCACTGCGGAGCTGCTTGCCGATCGGGAGCGTGTGCTCGGCCCCGACCACCCCGACACCCTCGCC
>NZ_JBWLKL010000045.1:34753-51751 GCF_059026065.1 Streptomyces sp. A18
GGCGCTGCAGCAGCGTTCGCCGACCTACTGGAGAACGAGCTACGTGTGCTCGGCCCCGACCACCCCCACACCCTAAGGACACGACGTTTGTTAGATTTCTGGCGAAATCGAGTGGATCGGTACGTTCATCAATCGACCGATTGATGAGCAAGATCGGTAAGTGGTGGCGCACGACCGGATCGACGCCGGATCATGCCCATAAAGCAGTGTCAGAAAGTCGATGCGCTCAAGAACTTGAGGGGCACCCTTTTCTGTACGATCTGGCGGTGCAGCCACCCCGCGACGACAACACCGCCGATCTCCTCGCCCCCGTTCCGGCCGTGCGGACCGGCAGCCTCGTGGGATACGCACGCGTGTCCACCAAGGGGCAGTTGCTGGACCGCAGATCCACGCACTCACCGAAACGGGATGCATCCGGATCTTCGCCGACAAGAAGTCCCGCAAGAACGCCAAACGCGAGGAGCTGTGGAAGGCCCTCGACTTTCTGCGCGAGGGCGACACCCTCGTCGTCCCGTCGCTGGACCGGCTCGGCCGCTCCATCCAGGACCTCATCGCGATTGTGTCCGGCCTGCGCAAGCGTGGCGTCGGCTTCACCTCGCTGCACGAGGCGCTCGACACGACCACGCCCGGCGGGCGTCTGGTCTTCCACGTGTTTGCGGCCCTGGCGGAGTTCATCCGCGAACTCATCGTGCAGGGCACCAATGAGGGCCTGGACGGCGCCCGCGCCCGCGGCGCCCGGCTCGGCCGCCCGCCGGCGATGACCGAGGAGCAGGTGCGTCACGCCCGCGACCTACTCGCCCGCCCGGGGAACACCGTCACCTCGATCGCGAAGCTCCTCGGCGTCTCCAGGAACACGATCTACAACTATGTGCCCGAGCTGAAGGGCGGTCGCCGCGCGCGAGTGGTGAGTAGGCGACGAAGCCGATACCAAGTTCCTCCAGGACAGGGAAGCTTGGCTTCACCGCTGATGGTCACCGAGGCGCCCACCTCGGTTGTCCCCGACTTCTTCGAAGTGAACTTGTAGTCGATCGCGTAGTCCTTCTTGTTCTGGACGTACACGTGGTACTTCACCGACATCGTGTTCTTGACGTTCTTGGTGATGACGTGAACCGTGCCCGGCTTGCAGTACTCGCCCCTGGTCGTGAGTGTCTGTTTGAGAACGCTGTTCGTGGGGCCCTGCGGTCGTGATGCTGGGGGTATGGGCTCTGGTGCGGTGGGGCGGCGGTACTGCCCGGAGTGTGGGGTACCGCTGCCGCCGACGAAGTCGGCGACAGCGGTGTTCTGTTCGGGTAGGTGCAGGTCACGACGGTGGCGGGCTTTGCAACACGCCCGTCGGAGGGTGGCGGCTATGCAGCGTGGGGAGAAGGCGGCGTGTCCGGTCTGCGGGCGTGAGTGGACGGTTGGGGTTGAACTGCGCCGGTCGGCAGTGTTCTGCTCGTCGAGGTGCCGGACGCGTTCCTGGAGATCGAAGGTGTCACCGGAATCCGTCACGGTGACGGCATAGCCGAACGCTGCAGTTGAAACACCTGTCGCAGCTCTCTCTCAGAGGGTTGCGGTGGGCCATTGGCACGCCTCACAAGCTCCTCATTCGCGCCTGTCGCGGGCAGGTTCGGGCGGCCCATCCTGATCGTGACCTGGGTGCCCAGCCTGGGCGCGAAGGTGGTGACAGCATGTCGGATCAGGTCGGAAACGTCTCTCGGACCCGTTACGAAGAGCTTGTCGCGGAGTCGCGTGATCTGATTTCGCAGGTCACGAAAGCCCAGTTCTCGTTGGGTGAAAAGGCACTGATCATCGAGCCAATGCGAGCCGTCGGCGGCTCGCAGGGAGCCAAGGGCGAGGAGCTGTTCACGGTCGAGGAGTCGCTGCAGATCTATGCCGATGACATCGGGGTCGGGCTCGGAACGATCGAGGACTGGCGCTGGGTCGCCTCGCGTTGGCCGAAGGAGAAACGCAAAGACGGCGTGTCCTGGAACGTTCACAAGATCCTGGCGTCCATCCCGGATGACGAGGAACGGTGGGTGGCGATCGCAGATGCCCCGTTCAACTCCCGGTCGGGCAGGAAGCAGTGGACCACGGATGGGGCGAAACGCCTGGTCGGTCAGCAGGTCGACCGGCCGGAAACGGTCGAGGAGAAGGTTCGCGCGGTCAAGGACCTGACCCGCGATGACGCGGTCGCGGTCAAGGTGACCGCCTCGCTGCTGACCCGGCCGGACACAGCGGCCGCGCTGCCGGCCGCGGACAAGGCCCGGGTGATCCAGGAGCTCGCCCGCGACGACGAGGTCGCTACTTCGGTCACCTCCGAGCTGCTGCAGCGGCCACGCGTCGCACGACAGGCGATGCGCAACGATGAGGTCCGTTTCACCGTCAACCGAGCCCAGTTCGACAACTCCGAGGAGGTCAGGGGCAGGATCCGGGACAGGGTCCCGGCGGTCCGCAAGATCGAGCACACCATCGAGTACCTCGACCTGGTCGGATCGGCGCATCAATACGTCGCCACCCTGGGCCGACTCGTCCCGCGCATGCGCGACCAGGAGTTCACCGACGACGAGCGCGAGACGATCCGCCGTGGGATCGCGAAGGTCCGTGGGGCCGCCGACTGGCTGGAGGCCGCGCTCGACAGCGGCCAGTTCACGCTGGACGAGCAGTTCGCCCAGCTCCTCAAAGGCGACTGATCCATGACCCGCCGTCGACGCGGCGGTCATCAGGCCCGGCCGCTGAGCGAGCACTACGGCGACCTGGTCCGCGTCGCGCTGATGGAAGCCAGACCTGCTGGCCTGCAGACCAAGCAGCTGGTCGCCGCGACCCGGCTTTCCCCGTCACAGATCGCCCGAGGGGTTCGTCACCTGCGTGATGTCGGTGCGGCTGAGCACCTGACTCCGATCATCTGGCGCCGCAAGGACGGATATCTCTTCTCGGATGAGCCCGCTGACTGGATCGAGTACGAGAAGAAGCAGTTCAAGATCGTGCTCGGCCGACTGACCCGGTTGATCACCGGCACACTCGACCCGCACCTGGCCCGCCACCCTGACGATGAGTGGGCCCAGCTCGCATCGGCCCAGCTCACCGGCGTTCGCGCCACCCTCGCTCAGCTCGTCAAATAGACCTGAAGGTCCTCCTCGATGCCGTCGACCGCGCGTCGGCGCCGCTATCCATCCGACACCTCCGTCGCGGAATGGGCGCTGATCGAACCGCTGCTTCCCCGGCCCGCCTGCACGACGAAAACCGGAGGCCGACCAGAGAAGTGGCATCGCCGTGACATCGTCGACGCGATCCGATACGTCGTCGACAACGGCGTGAAATGGCGGGCCCTGCCCGCCGACTACCCGCCCTGGCAGACGGTCTACTACCACTTCGCCGCCTGGCACCGCCGCGGCGTCATCGCTTTCCTGCGTGACCAGTTCAGACGGCAGATCCGCACGGGCCAGGGACGATGTCCCTGGCCCGTGACGTTGATCGTCGACAGCCAGTCGGTCAAAGGCGCCGAGACCGTGTCCAAGTCCACCCGCGGCTTCGACGCCGGGAAGAAGATCAACGGCCGCAAGAGACACATCGCCGTCGACACCCTCGGACTCCCGGTGATGATCACCGTCACGCCAGCCGACACCACCGACCGCGACGCGGCCCGTGAACTCCTCTGGCGCCTGCGGGTCATGCAACCGCAGATCACGCAGGTCTGGGCCGACACCGCCTATGCCGGCCAACTCATCAACTGGTCTGGCGACTTCCTCAACATGACCCTCAGAACCGTGTCCCGGCCCCGCGGGGCGAAGGGATTCGTCGTTCTGCCCCGGCGCTGGAAAGTCGAACGGACACTGGGCTGGATCATGAAAGCCCGGCGAAATGTCCGCGACTACGAACGGCTGCCTCAACACTCCGAGGCACATCTGACCTGGGCACTCATCACCCTCATGACCAGGCGACTGACCCGCAAGGGGACCCGCCCGAACTGGTCGAAGAAGGAGCCCGGTCTTCCCTGCGCGCGCCGCCCGGACGGGACTCCCGGGCCTTGAGCCCGAGACCGGCGGCTGGGGAGCTCAACCTCCGGCCACGGCCGTCACCCACACCGCGGCAACCACAGAGCCCGCGGCAACGGTCAGTATCACGGTCCGGGCCAGCCGCCACCTGCCCGACATGCTTTCGCTGTTGAACACGCGCCGCTGTTGGACCACTGCCGCGCTGTTCTTTTCCTGTTCCGGCCGGCACCGCCCGCAAAGCGAACGAGCAGGAGAGTCGACCACCAGCCAGTACGCATCCAGCAGTGCGGCCGGAACAGCCTGATCCAAGACGCCGTCACCGATCTCGCCTTGTCCCATGACCGGGCAACGAGCCCAGCACGGTGGAGAAACGGTTCCGTCCACCCTCGCATCGCGCCCCACCCTGAAGCGGCAAGCCAGCGCATGGACTTGACCAGATACGAGCAAGACCGGGCCGCTCAGTCAGCAAGCACGGCGTCCCAGCAGGGTCCAGGCTGGGCGACGCATGCCGCGTTCACCGTTTCTACACCAGCCGCGATCCGCTCACCCAGACACTCACCCGAAAACACCCGAGCTGAGGACACCGGGGATCTCAAACACTCACTGAGCTTGTCCGGGATGTCCTCATCCTTCTCCCCGGGGATGGGGAGGTCCTCATTCAGCTCGCCCGTCTCGGTGCCGTTGGCCACCTCGCCGCTGGGATCGTCCGCCGCGTGCGCACGGTTTCACCTCGCGACCGATCTGGAGCAAGAGCAGCGGCAAAGCGGCCGTAGGGGAAGTGAGTCAATGTCGTCCAGCGCCTGAAGGTCAACACCGTCACCAACGGGCAGGCGAACCCCGACGGCGAGATCGAGGTCTTCTACAACGGTGAGTCCGCCGCGAAGAGGACCGGCCTGCGCTTCGTCAGCAACGACGACCAGGTCGACAAGGCGTACTTCTCCAGCTTCGCCGGTGGCGGCACCTCCGAGTTCGCCCCGGCCAACGACGGCTACATCTGGTACGACGACATCAAGGTGTCCACCAAGCGGGAAGACATCTGCGAGCTGAGCAGCTGTTCCTGACGCACCTCAGACTGCGCCGGGAGGCTCCAGCGGCCTCCCGGCGCCCCAGCTCTCCGGGGCGCTGCACCGGAGAACCCCGTAGCTACTCCGATGGCCCGCAGCGGGCTCGAACACCACGTTGGTGACGACGAAGTATCCCGGGCTCACCCAGCCGTCCTCTTTAGTGACGAGGCCTGGACCGTTCGCGCGGTAGTAACGACGCAACATGCAGCGGCAGAGGAGTCCCAGCCACGAACAGGGCTGGCGGGGCAACGACTGCACCGACCGTGACGGGGAGCTGGACTGCCTGGACCTTTACGACGCTCTCTATCCGCACCGCTCCAGTTTGCCGATCAGAAGAGGGTCGTCCACTGCTATGCCCCTGTGTGCTTGTCGTAGCGGCCGGGGGGCTGCCAGCCGTTGGTGAGGATGTCGAAAACTTCCTCGACGGCGGCTCTGCGGTCCTTCTGGCGTTGAGCCAGGACAGGGACCTCTAGGACGAAACGGGCCAGGGCGGTGCAGGCGAGGTCGTGGTGGTCCACGCCGAACTGGTCGGCGATGGCTGCACTGAGGGTGTCGGTGTGCCGGGTCCACATGCGTTCGGCGTAGGCGCGTAGCGCCGGGGTGGTGTTGACCAGGCGGGTGAACTCCGCTGCCTCGGGGTGTGCCGCGATCGGCAACCAGGTGGCGAGTACGTGCTCGCGCAGGGCGTCGAGGACGCTCTGGCCCGCCGGCCGTTGTTGTACGGCCGCGGCCAGGTGCGCGTCTGTGCTCTCTTCTTGATCGAACACGAGGGCTTCTTTGCCGGTGAAGTGCTTGAACACCGTGGCGGTCGACACGTCCGCGGCTTCGGCAATGTCCTTGATGCTCACGTGGTCGTAGCCGTGTGCCAGGAAGAGTCGGAGTGCGGCGTCTGCGATCGACTGCCGGGTGGCGGCCTTCTTGCGCTCGCGGCGGCTGAGAACGGGCTCGGTCATACCGTGAGGCTACCCGAAGCCACAACGAGAATAAGAGTTGTCACATTCTACTTTTTTACATACTCTACCTATGTGGGCAGGGTGACGAACCCTTGCAGACCCTCCGGCGCTGCGGCTGAGCTGCCGCAGTTCGGCACGGTCACAAGTCGGACGATCACCGCCTTCCTTTTGCCCCGGTACGCCGCGTCCCCCGGACTCGGAGCGCCAGCGCGCCACCTTCGGCCGCAACGTCCCATCCATCCCGCGATGAACGGACCATCCCATGACTTCTTCGCACCCCAGCCACGCTCGGATCAGCATCATCGGAGCCGGACCCGGCGGGCTGACCTGCGCCCGCATCCTCCAGCAGCACGGCATCGCAGTCACCGTTTACGAGGGCGACATCGGACCCGACGCTCGCAACCAGGGCGGCACCCTGGACCTGCACGCCGACAACGGTCAGATCGCCCTGCGTGAAGCCGGCCTGCTCGACGAGTTCTTCAAGCTGGCCCGCCCCGAAGGGCAGGAGATGCGCCAGATGGACCCGACGGGCACCATCACCTCCCACCGGATCCCCGAGCCCGACGAGCTGTTCAAGCCGGAGATCGACCGCGGTCAGCTGCGCGACCTGCTGCTCGGCTCCCTCCAGCCCGGCAGGGTGCGCTGGGGCCGCGTCCTCGACCGCGTCAGCGGACCCTCCCAGGGGCCGCGCCGACTGCACTTCGCCGACGGCACCACCGTCGAGACCGACCTGGTCATCGGGGCCGATGGTGCCTTCTCGCGCGTACGCCAGGCCGTCTCGTCAGCCGTCCCCGAATACAGTGGGGTCAGCTTCCTGGAGGCGCGCTTCGCCGACGTCGAAGCCCGTCACCCCGAGATCGCCAAACTGGTCGGCCAAGGCGGTGCGCACGCCGCCGACGGCGAGCGCGGCTTGTTCGCCCAACGCAACAACTACGACCACATTCGCGTCTACCTGATCCAGCGTGTCCCGGCCGACTGGATCGCCGCGAGCGGCCTGACGTCCAAGGACACCGAAACCATCCGTGCCCTGCTCCTGGAACGCTACGCCCACTGGTCACCCAGCTTGCAGCAGATGATCACCGACAACGACGGCCCCTATGCCGACCGCCCGATCTTCGCTCTGCCTGCCCCGCACACCTGGGAGCACGACCCGACGGTGACTTTGCTCGGCGACGCCGCCCACCTCATGCCGCCGCTGGGCGTCGGCGTCAACCTCGCCATGCTCGACGCGAGCGACCTCGCCTTGGCCCTGGCGAACGCGGCGACTGTCGATGACGCCGTCCACGTCTACGAGAAAACCATGCTCCCCCGCTCGGCCGAGATGGCCCAAGTCCTCGAAGGCGGCGCGGAGCACCTGCTGGCGACTGAGTCCCCCGACTTCAGCGACGACAACCTTGGGACGCGACCTGCGTAGTGCGCACGTTGAAGTGTCTTCCCGCTTTGGTGAGAAAAGCCCTACACAAGCCTCATCACCCCAGCTCAGAGGGCACTTTCGCCTTTCCGCTCAGAACCCGGAAACGGCCGCAACTGAAACGCGCGGGTTAGTACTGCAACGGTGCTTGCCGTGACTGCTGGCCAGCTCGGTCGTTGGTGTGGTTACGGGTGGGGGCCTTGCTGAAGTCAGGTTGTGGGCAGGAGAGCTGGACGTACTGCATGAGCGGTTCGTGCACCGGTTCAACCGGGAGGAGCCGCGTCAGTCGGCGCTGGCTTACATGCGGGGGCTGGTTGCGCCGCTGGAGCGGAAGAACGGCTGGACGCTGGCGGAGGAGGCCGGTCACGCGGGCCCCGATCGCATCCACCGGCTGCTGAACCGGATCGAGTGGGAAGCCGACGAGGTCCTGGACGACGTACGCGACTACGTCGTCGAACACCTCGGAGACCGGGATGCCGTCCTGATCGTCGATGACACAGGCTTCCTCAAGAAGGGCATCCGTTCGGCCGGCGTGGGTGGATTTTCGAATCAGACTCCTTCGTCAGGAACTCCTTGAGAACGCGCACCATCTCCGTGGGTGCCTCGAAGGGCCAGAAGTGCCCGGCATCGAAAAGGTGGACATCGCTGCCGGCGGGCAGCCTGTCAAGGACCGCGGTGTCGGTGTAGAACTCGTGCGGCTGGTTGGGGTCGTCGCGCCCCTGGAGCAGAAGGACCGGACACCTCCAGGCGTCGATGAGGTGGGTGCGGCGCTCTATCCATTCCTGTCGAAACGAGGAAGGGTTGAAGTAGCGCGGGACCGCACAGGAGATGCCTTCGTAGCTGAATTCCTGCACGGTGCGGACGAGGTCGGAGTCCTTTACCGGCCGCTCCGCCAGCAGCGCGTAGGCGGCGACTACGAAGCTCCGCGCGTCGGACAGGATCGATGGGGCCTCGGGCGAGGTGAACATCTCCTGCTGCGGGTGCAGGTCCGGGTGCAGCTTCCACAGGTGCTGCTGGCCTCGTCCGTAGCGGGTGACGCGATCGCCCAGGCGGGCAACCAAGTGGTCGCCCACGGGAGTTCCGCGGTCGTGGGTGACGAGGCTGAAGCGGTCCACGCCGATCTGGTCGAGGAAGGCGGCCAGTTGCAGGGCGACGCCTTCCTGCCGGAAGTCGCCCGTGCCCTTCTCCGACTGGCCGTAGCCCTTGAGGTCGATCGCCAGGCAGCGGAAGGTGCCGCCCAGGGATTGGAGCGCGTAATGCCACTGCCACCACGAGTCGGGCACACCATGCAGGAAGACGACGACGGGAGCCTTGGCGGGCCCGCACTCGACGTAGTGCCACCGCACGGTGTCGCCGTCGCCGGGAGCGTCGACGAAGCGGTGGACTGCGGTGACGCCGCCGAGGTTCTCGGGGTCACCGTCCGCGTCGGGCTCCCGGGCCGGGGTGGCGGGCAGCGCGGCGACACGGTCACCGACAGCCGCGAGCCGCTTCGGACGCTCTTCGAATCCGGCGCGTATCCGGGCGGGCGGCTCGGTGTACTCATGGGCGGTGGGCGTGGTCGGCATTGCGGTCCTTTGGGGTATACGACGGAACTTGATGGATGTGGCTCTCTGCTGAGAGTTCAGTGGGCGAACGTCACGGCTGCGTACGCCGTGGCCGTCAAGGCGAGCACGGCGGCCGGTACGGCGCGTACGGGCGGATCGCCGTGCCGCAGATGAACCACCGCGGCGGCCGTCATCAGCAGCGCAAGTCCGGCCCCGGCAGCGGCGCCGAGCGGCAGCGATGCCAGTCCGAGGAGGAGTCCGGCGGCTCCGGCGATCTCCAGGGTGCCGACGAGGCGGTATAGGCCCGTGGACGTGCCGAGGTGGGCGGCCGCCTGGCGCATGAACGGCAGCGCGGCCATCTTCGCCAGTCCCAGCGGGAGGAACACCAGGGACAGCACGACAGCAAGGGTGATCTGCACGGTTCTCATGTGCTCTGCTCCCGTCGTCGGGCACTGAGGCGTGCGTAGTAGTCGAGGAGGTCGGGGGCGTCGATCGTGGCGGGGTTGACGACCTGTTCGACGGGCGCTCCTTGGAGCAGGCGCTTGATCGGAACTTCCAGCTTCTTTCCCGTGCGGGTGTGTGGGACGGCCGGCACTTCGAGGATCTCGTCGGGGACGTGGCGCGGTGAGGCGCCTGTGCGGATGGCCTCGCGGATCTTGTCTCGGAGCGCCTCGTCGAGGGCGGCTTCGTCCGCGAGCTGGACGAACAGGGGCATCCAGTAGCCGCCGCCTGGTTCTTCGGCCCCGATGACGAGGGCCTCGGTGATTTCGGGGAGGCGTTCGACGACGTCGTGGATGTCGGCGCTGCCCAGGCGTACACCGTTGCGGTTCAGCGTGCTGTCGGAGCGGCCGTGGACGATCACCGATCCGTGCGAGGTGAGGGTGATCCAGTCGCCGTGCCGCCAGACGCCGGGGTACGTGGCGAAGTACGCCTCGTGGAGGCGCGTGCCGTCGGGGTCGTTCCAGAGACGCAGCGGCATCGACGGCATGGGACGGGTGACGACCAGTTCGCCTACCTGGTCCACGACGGGCCGTCCCTCGGCGTCGTATGCGGCCAGGGCGACGCCGAGGTGGGGCGCGGACAGTTCACCGGCCCAGATGGGTGTGGTGGGGGCGCTGCCCGCGAAGCCTGAGACGACGTCGGTGCCGCCGCTGCTGGAGGCCAACTGGACGTGGTCACCGACGTGTTCGCGGACCCAGGGGTAGGCGGTGGCGGGCAGGGTGGAGCCGGTGCACCCGATGGCGCGGATCGCCGAGAGGTCGTGGACGGACGGGTCGACACCGAACTTGGCCATGCCCAGGAGATATTGGGGACTGGTCCCGAAGACGGTGACGCGGTGCCGGGCGGCCAGCTGCCACAGCAGGTCGGGCTGGGCCTGTGGGGCCGGGCTGCCGTCGTACGTACAGGTGGTCGCGCCGGTCAGGAGGGTGGAGACGAGTAGGTTCCACATCATCCAGTGGGTGGTGGTGTACCAGAACAGGCACTCGCCGGGCCGCAGGTCGCTGTGCAGGCCAAGGGTCTTCAGGTGCTCGAGCAGGACACCGCCGTGGCCGTGGACGATGCCCTTGGGCAGACCCGTCGTGCCGGAGGAGAAGACCACCCACAGCGGGTGGTCGAACGGGACAGGCATACAGGTGAGTTGCTCATCGACTCGGCTGCATGCTTCCTGCCACGGCACCGTGTGCAGCTGCCCGGCGGTCTGCGGCCAGGGCCGGTCCACGTGCCCGACCAGGACCGC
The DNA here is from genome assembly GCF_059026065.1 of Streptomyces sp. A18. NCBI lineage: Bacteria > Bacillati > Actinomycetota > Actinomycetes > Kitasatosporales > Streptomycetaceae > Streptomyces > Streptomyces sp. A18. The sequence goes on from NZ_JBWLKL010000045.1 coordinate 45,438, forward strand.
AGCCTTCAACGTTGGCAGTGAGCGCGCCAGTTCGAGGGCAGCGTCGCGGCGGTCGTGGGTGGTGCCGTTGAAGAGGTAGCCGTCGGCCGCGATCAGGGCGGCGGGCTCCAGCTGGGCGAAGCGGTCGGCCGCGGCCTGGGGCGCGTAGTCCTGTCCGCACACCGACCAGACGGCACCCAGGCTCGCGGCGGCGAGGAACGCGATGACGGCGTGCGGGGTGTTGGGCAGATAGCCCACGACCCGGTCCCCCGCGCCGACCCCGAGATCACGCAGAGTGGCGGCGACCGAGGCGACCTGGGCGCGCAGTTGCCGCCCGGTGATCTCGTATGCCGCTCCGGTCTCGTCGAGTGCGAGGATCGCCACGCCGTCGTCCGCGAGGTTGCGCAGGGCATGGTGGGCGTAGTTGAGAGTGGTGCCGGTAAACCAGCGGGCGCCAGGCATCCGCTCGTCCTCGAGCACCCGCTCGTACGGGGTGTCCGCCTCGATGTCGAAGTAGTCCCAGACCGCGCTCCAGAACCCTTCCAGGTCGGTGACCGACCAGCGATGCAAGGCGGCGTAGTCCTCGGGGTCGGATCCGCTGGCGGCTCCCCGGTGCCGCGCCGCCCACTGGGCGAAGTCCCTAATGCGGCTGTGTGCGGCCGTTCGTGGATCGGGCGGCAGGAAGGGATCTGGCCTGGTCATGCGTCGACGCTCCTCGGCAAGCCGGTGCTGGTTCCTGGGGACGTAAGACAGTGGTGGCGTGTGGTATGCAGCAGCGGCGCCCAGCCGGCGGTGTCGGTAAAGGCGGTGGCAAGCGCGGGGACGACGTCCACGACGACGCGGTCCGGGCGCAGCAGCACCGCCTCGGCCCGGGCCGCGTGCAGCCACGCGGCCAGCTGCCCGTCGTCGAGGCCATCCGCGCGGACCAGGCGGGCGCCGAGCCCGTGGGCCAGCGCGCACAGCCAGGGCCCGGGATCGGTGGCGGTCAGGATGGCGAAGGAGTCGCCGAACAGATCGTCCAGGCGGCTGCGCTGTCCGTCGACGCTCACCCAGGGTTGCGGGCAGAGGGTGCCCACCAGGCGGCGGGGCCCGAAGCGGGTACGGCGGTGCTGAAGCGGCCCGGCGGTCAGGGGCGGGCTGAGATCGCGGCCGGCGGCAGCGGTCAGAGCGGGGATGTGCGCGGCCGCCTTGAGGGCCGTGCGGCGCAGCGCGGCGGCGCTGTCCTGGCCGCCGGTCATGGCCCAGCCCACCGCGACCGCACGCCGGATGACATGCCGGACGTGCGGCTTGCGTTCACTCTCGTACGTATCAAGGAGCCGCTCATCGCCGCCTTGTTGGAGGACGCGGGCGAGCTTCCAGGTGAGGTTGTACGCGTCCCGCAGGCCCGCGCACAGGCCCTGGCCGATGAACGGCGGGGTGAGGTGGGCCGCGTCGCCGAGCAGGAAGACGCGCCCGCGGCGCCAGTGGTCGGCGACGCGGGCGCGGAAGGTGTAGTCGGCCTGCCGGATGACCTCGAAGTCCCCGCTGTAGGACGGTGCCACCCAGGGGGCGACCAGTGCGCGGATCGGCTTGTTGCGCTCACCCTCGTGCAGCCGGAACTCCCAGCGATAGCGGTCTTCGCCGACGCGCATGAAGGTCGCAGGCCGGTCCGGGTCGCAGATCTGGTCCACGCCGTCCCAACTGCCGATGTCGGCCTTGGTCTTCACGTCGAGTACGGTCCAGCGCTCCTCGAAGCGCATGTCCTCCCATACGGCGTCGATGGCGTCGCGGGTCAGGCTGCCCGCCCCGTCGCACCCGAGGACCGCATCGGCCCACAGCTGGTGCTTCCCCGCCTCATCGCGGTATGTGATCCGTACGGGAGCAGCGGTGTCCGGGCCGATGCCGGTGACTTCGACGCCGCTGCGCAGTTCGCACTCGGGCCGACGGGCCAGCGCGTCGCGCAGCAGCCGCTCGAGTGCGGGCTGGTCGAACATGCTGGTCTGCGGGTATCCGTGCGGGCCGTGGCGGGAGCGCCGGAACTCGGCCATCACCCGGTGCCTCGAATCCAGCAGGCGCAGCCCGTTGCCCGGGCGGGCGATCGCCGCGAACTCCTCGGCGATGCCCGCGGCCTGCAGGATCCGGCGCACCTCGTCGTCGGTCACCAGGGCACGGGGCAGCGGATAGATGTCCCGGTGGCGTTCGAAGACAACGGTGCGCACGCCCCGCCGGGCCAGCAGGAGCGCGGCCAGCACACCCACCGGCCCGGCGCCGATGACGGCCACCGGTATGTGCGGCGCTCTCATGGGAGCAGCGTCGGACTGGTCGGCCCCGGCGGTGCCGAGGTGCGGCGCGCCCGGCTTCACGTGGCGTCCGCGACGGCGGTGCGCTGCGCGCCGAGGTCGATGCGGCCATCCGGGGTGGCGATCTGCGCGGTCACCACGTCACCCACGTTCAGGTAACGCGGGTTCTTGGCCTGGCTCTTGAAGAACATCTTCCATTTCACGGCGGGCGGCAGCAGCGCGCCGATCTTCTCCACCGCCTTCGGCGGGGCTTTCAGAGCGGTGCCGCCGGGGGTACCGGTGAGCAGCAGGTCCCCGGCGTTCAGGGTCTGGAAGCGGGCGAGCAGGGTCAGCGCCTGCGCCGGGCGGACGATCATGTCGGCGAGGGTGCGGTCCTGCCGCAGTTCACCATTGACGGACAACTGCAGTCGCAGATCGAGGAGATGTGCGAAGTCCTCCGGCTCCAGCAGGGCCAGGTGGGGCCCGGTGGGCGTGAAGGTCGGGTACGACTTGCTCTCGTAGAACTGTGTCTTGGTCAGCTGTACGTCGCGGGCGCTGACGTCGTTGGTGACGACGAGGCCGGCGACATACGACGGCAGGTCCCGCTCTTCGACGACGGCGCCGATGGGCAGCGGTGCGCCCATGATGAGCCCCAACTCGACCTCGTAGTCGAGGAGTTTCACGTGCGCTGGCCGCACGATGTCCTGACCGGGGGCGCTCACCGACCCGGACGCCTTACGGAAGAACGCGGGCGGAATGTCGCCCGTGAATCCCGAATCGCGGGCATGGCTGCGGTAGTTGACCATCTGGGCGACCACCCGGCAAGGCGTGGTGACCGGCGAGAGGACTGCCAGGTCCGTGACGGGTGGGCCCGCCTCACCGTTCGCGGCGGCCTCTTGGACGGCAGCCCGGTCGGCAAGGAGCTCGGCGGTGGTGACGGCTTTGGTGTCGACGGGGACGGCGCTCTTGCCGCGGACCACCCACCATCCGTCGGCCGTGCGCAGGACGTTGACGCTCAAGAGTTCATCGCTTTCATCAGGCCAAGGAGGCGGGCGGGGTCGAGTTCGCTGTCGCCGCGCAGGGCCTGGAGGACCTCGCGGAGCTTGGCGGGGGACGGGCGTGCGCCGAGGAAGTCGCGGGTGACCGTTGGTCCCCATTGGGCAAGGCCGCTCGCCGACATGGGCGCCCAGCCGGGCTCGACGTCACGGGGGAAGAGATCGCCGTCGGCGAAGTGCTCCAGCATGAAGTGGTCGGGGTCGCGCCAGTAGTCGAAGAGCTGGCTGCCCTGGATGTGCCGACCGATGCCCCAACTGCGCCGGTAGCCGCGCTCGCCCAGGTACTCGCCCCCGGCGGCGATCGAGTCCAGATCGGTGACCTGGTAGGCGGAGTGGACATAGCCCGTACCCGGCCCCAGGTGCATGGCCAGGGTGTGGTGGTCGGCCGGCAGCCCGCCCAGGTCGCAGCGGAGGAACGCCATGGTCGGGCCGCGCTCCCGCTGCCCGTCCAGGAACAGGAAGTCGGACACGATCATGCCGAGGGTGTCCAGGTACCAGTCGAGGGCACGGGCGAACACCCGGGTTTCGAGGACCACATGGCCCAGGCGCTGGATACGGGATGGCTCCCGGGGCGGGCGCTGAGTGGCGCCGATGCGACGCGGATGCGCCCCGAAGTTCAACGGCAGCGTCCGCTGCCCCGGCAGCCCGGGGAGCGATTCGGTGCAGTCTACGACCCGGACCGGGAAGCCGGACGGGTCGAGCAGGGTCACCACCTTGCCGCCGCCGGGAACGTCCGCGTCCCGTACGGCCGAGCCGGTCGCCCGCGCCAACCGGTCCAGGTCCGCCCGTTCGGCTGCCCGGAACGCAGGGCCGATGAAGCGCGAGGTGCGGCCGCGCCGGATCACCATGCACGGCGATCCCGCAAAGGTGCCCCGTAGCCACAGCTCACGCTCGCCGCGTGCAGCGATCTGGAACCCGAAGTCACGGGCGAAGGTCTCCGCCCGGTCCAGATCCGGCTTCTCGAACTCCAGCCAGGCCAGGTCCGCCACCTTGATCACGGGGTTCCGGGAGCGCCCCGGGTGCTCGCCGCGCAGGGCGCCCCGCTCGCTGTGGAGGCCCTGGTGAGACGTCGTGACAGTGGCGTCGGCCATACGGGTTTCAGACATCGTGCCCTCCGAGCAACAGCCTCGTATTGATGAAAGCATCAACTCTGATTGCAGCGTCAGTCAATAGGGCGACGGAGATAACTTGATGAAAGCATCAGAAATAAGATCGCTGTCGCGCTCGTCGTTAGACTCGGCACATGCCCACGTCAGCCCCACCCAGCCGCTACGCGCGGCGCCGCGCCGAAACCCGCAGGTCCCTCATCCGTGCGGCCCGGCAGATCCTCGCCGAGACCGGGGACACCGGAGCGAGCATCCAGGCCATCGCCGAGCGCGCGGACGTCGGCTTCGGCTCCTTCTACAACCACTTCGAGTCCAAGACCGCACTGTTCGAGGCAGCGGTGATGGACGCGCTGGAGGAGTTCGGCCAGACCTTCGACGAACAACTGGCGGGAATCGACGACCCCGCAGAACTCCTGTCTGCCGGATTCCGGCTCAGCGCGCGCATGGCCGAGTCCCACCCGCAACTCATGCAGGTCCTGCGCCGCCGCGGCCTGGGCCACCTCCACTCGGACAACGGCCTGACCACCCGGGCGCTGCGCGACCTGGAGGCCGGCATCGCCACCGGCCGCTTCACCATCAGCGATCCGACCGTCGCCCTGACCGCACTGGGCGGAACCCTGCTTTCGCTGGTGGAGCTCAGATTCACCCGACCCGACCTGGACGGCGACGAGGCCGCCACGAACCTGGCCGAGATGGTCCTACGCATGCTCGGCCTGCCACCGGACGACGCCCTCGAGGTCTCCCGCAGGCCGCTTCCCGACCTCGCATAGCCCGGCCGCCCCGGACAGATGGCCGTTCCAGCCCCCTCTCCCGGCCAGATGAGGGGAGGCGGGCGAGTTGGAGTCCCGGGTGTTCACCCCCGACGGCCGCTATGCCATCGGGCTCAGCAGCACCGCCCTGCCGCCGGGGCCCCAACTCCCGCCGCGCGGATCCGCCCGAACCCCAAGGGTTGCAGTTCGGGTTGCATTCGCCTCAGTTCAGAGGCGTCCGGAGCGTTTCCCTCGGGCGCTCTCGGCCCAGGTCAGAACGTTGACGAACACCTTCCGGTCCTGCTGGCGCCGAAACTCCGGGCCGATCTCCTGCAGCATCGCCAGCAGCACCGAGTGCCGTTGCATGCACTCGACGATCAACCGCTTCAGCTCCTCCAGTTCCCGCCGTCTGGTGTCGTCGGCGGTCGCCTCCAGCAGCTGCATCACGCTTTCCTTGAGCTGTGCCTCGGCATCACAGCGGTTCTTGACGTGATCAAGAGCCTCATCGACCGTGTCCTTGACCTCGGAACGGATGCTCTGCAACCGGGCTCGCAGAGCAATCTGGCGGGCCTCGCTGATCCGGGCCCGCTTGAGCAGCGCCTCCAGCTTGGCCTCGGCGGCGACCTGTTCCGAGGCGATGTCCACGTCGATGGCATGCACCAACACGGTGATTGCCGCATCCGTGACCGAGAGTGCGGCCCGCCCGACGTGGTCCGGCACTTCCTGAAGATCTGAAACGGAAACCGCAGCGTCTGAAAACCCTCCGCGGCCAACGACCCGACATCGTGCACGAAGGCCCGCACCCGCACCTCCGTGTAGATCAGCTTCTCGGTCACCCACCGGGCAACAGCCTGGTGTTCGCCATCCCCTCGCCCAGGCACCTGCAGCGCGGCGATCTCGGCGGCATGGCCGGCCACCTGCCTGGCGCGGTGAGCCTGTGAAATTGTGAGAACTGCTCAGCTATCAGGTTCAAGTCAGGGGAGTCACAGCAGACATGACTGCGGGCAACGGCCGGGAACCCGTGCTGCTGACACGCATGCACCGGATCCTGATCGGTGTGGTCGTAGCCGGTGCGGTCGTCATCGCCGGCATCGGTTTCGCGGGGTCCTACGCGGCCGTGCGTGACCTTGCCGAGAAGAAGGGTTTCGGCAGCTTCTCGGTGGTCTT
>NZ_JBWLKL010000046.1:0-50602 GCF_059026065.1 Streptomyces sp. A18
ACCAGCCGTACCGATCCGGCCGAGTTGCTTGAGCCTCATGAGGTTCCCTTCCGATGTCCCGCGGCCGTTGGACGGCCATCGGGTCTCCAGCGCTGGCGACGGGAACGCTAGCCGGAGATCCGGGGTGAACCGTGAGGCGTGCGGTGCTGTTGCGCAGCCGTGACAACGTCCCGATTCGGCTGCCGCGGCCATGGCCGTCACCGGGTGGCTCACCGAACAGTGTTCTTCCCTTGGAGGATTGTTCTCCGGTCCTCCGGCGTTGTGCACCCGGCATGGTGATCGATCGGGCGTCGGCGAGCCCAAGTAGCCGTTGCCGGTAGGCGGTTCACGGCAGGTGGAGGAGCCGCTTCGGCCGGTGAGTATTCTGGACCGAGTTCTGTCGCTGCCTGTGCGTGTCCCCTCGGGCCAGGCCCGGACATTCGGGGATGTGAAGGACCGGTAGGTGAGTGACGCGCTGTCGGTGGCTTCTTCTACTGTTGCCTTATGGGGAATTACTTTCAGACAGTCGTCGATCTCGACGCCACGCATGCGGACGCCCGGACCCTGGCAGATAGCGGACTCGACTGGCTGGTCAGGGAGGGGATAGTTCGGGCCGAGCTCACCGACTGTGTTCTCGGGGCGCCGGCGGGGCATCCGCCCGGTCCCTCCTGGGCCAAGGCGGTCGGTCAGGAGGACTGGGAGCCCAGCGACGGACTCAGGATCGAGACCGGCCGCACCGTATTCAACTGCGGTCAAGGTGAACCCATGTTCGCGGTGTGCCCCCATTGTGCCGGGCGAGCGGATTTCTACACCGACCGGCTGGAGGAGATCGAGGGTGCGTGGGAACCCTTCGGTGAGGCCATCGGCGACTGGAGCAACACAGGCAGCGCGGCAGTCGCCTGCCTGCGTTGTCAACGCCGTGGAGACCTGACTGCGTGGGCCTGGTCGGATGACTACTTCGCCTTCGGGTATCTCGGTTTCGAGTTCTGGGACTGGCCCGACTTCAGCCCTGGCTTCCTCGCAGGTCTCTCCCGCGCGCTCGGGGGGCATCGCACGGTCCTCATGGAAGGCAAACTCTGAGGGCCCCTGCCGGGGGCGGCGCCGGGCCGGTAGAGGCCCTGATGGCGGACGTAAGTGCGGCCGGCGTGATGGGTGATTGCGCTATGCCGGACTGCGCGGGGGCAGCCGCTGGGTGATCCGGTTGAACAAGTCCGTCAGCGGTTCGCTGACGTCCTGCCCGAACTCGCTCAGTTCATAGGTGACTTGGGGCGGCGTCGTCGGCTCCACCGCCCGCCGGTCGACCATGTCCCGCGCGGGGCAGTCGGTGTGAAACACCTCATACCGGGGGCCCGCTTCGGCCAAGCACGGAAATCTGGCTCAGCACCCGCTCAAGCTGAGGGCCGTCACCGTAGTGTCCAGGTGTCAGGACGAAGGTGAGGGGTCTGGATCGTCCGGCGGGCCCGGGGGCGGCAGGCCGGCCCCGCAAGCCGCTGACCGCGTCGAGGGTGAGACCACCGGAGCCGGTGGTGGTCGACGGGCCTGATCCGCGGCCCGGAACGGTGGTGGTCGACCAGATCACTCCGTTACGGGCAGGCACTCGGCGAGCAGGTCGACGACGTCGCGCCAGGCTCGCTGCGCGTGCTGTGGGTGGTAGCCGACACCGGGGACCGCGGGGTGGTCGACCGGCGGGTGGTGGAAGGCGTGCAACGCGCCGCCGTAGACCACCAGGCGCCAGTCGATGCCCGCAGCCTGCATCTCGGCGGTGAATGCGTTTCGTTGCGCGGGCGGCATGATCGGGTCTTCGGACCCGACCCCGGCCCACACCGGGCAGCGGATGCGCGCTGCCTCGCCCGGTCGGCCCGTGGTCGTTGCGTTGACTGTCCCGATCGCGCGTAGGTCGACGCCGTCGCGCCCGAGTTCCAGCGCGATGGCGCCCCCGGTGCCGTAGCCGATGGCGGCGGTCCGGTCGGGGTCGGTCCGGGGCTCGGCGCGCAACACGTCGAGCGCCGCATGACCGATGCCCCGCATTCGGTCGGGGTCGGCGAGCAGTGGCATGCAACGGGCCAGCATCTCCGCGGGGTCGCCCAAGTAGCGCCCGCCGTGAAGGTCGAAGGCCAGCGCCACGTATCCCAGCTCGGCGAGAGCATCGGCCCGGCGACGCTCGACGTCGCTGAGCCCCATGCCCTCTGGCCCGAGCAGCACCGCGGGCCGACGATCGAATCCGGCCGGGAGTGCGAGGTGCCCGATCATCGTCAGACCGTCGGCCGGGTACTCGACCGTGCGCGTGGTAATCGTCGTCATGCCACTGGACCGTAGTGATCGGAGAGTCCGGGCGGGCCACTGTTCTGCCGCTGGCAGAACAGCGCGGGTGTTCCTCTGAAATGCGGCGATGGCCCACGATCCGCCGACCAGGCCGACGCCGATGGTGCGACCCCGGGCCGGGCATCCTGTTCGGGACCGGCACAGTGGTTGAGCCCCGTGTGACCGCATCGGTGGTGTCCGCCGGCTTGGCACAGCACAGGGCGCGGATGCCTGTCTCGCCCGCGATGGCTTCGGCACCAGCGGCCTGCATCACTGCGACACGGCCACCTCGACCAGGAGGTTTGCGCATGTGTGACGGCGACTGGATCGTGGGCAGCACGTTCGCGGTGGCCGCGGACCGGATCGAGGCGGCCACCATGGTCTTGGCCGCCGCCGCGACCGGCGGCACCAGGCTAACCTTCGAGCAAGTCGAAGCCGTTGAACTCGGATCGGTATGCGGGGTCATTGGTCCATAGGACCGCTGCGCCGTCCGCCGCCGTGCTGGCCGGACCGGGCAGAGGGCCGCGCCCTGGCCCGGTGCCGACGCGTTCTGACTTCGTCGGTCACCGCACCGCTGCCGGCCATCTCGACGAATCCGCCGGGCCTCGCCCTCAGCAGGTCAAGCGACGTTCGGCGCTTTCGTAGGTGGCGAGGTTGGAGTTACAAGATCAAGCCAGTGCCTCCACACCGTCAAACTCGCGCGCGATCCGCGGTGACTTGACGTCGACCACGCCCGTCAGCCCTGTCTCCTGGCGTATTGATTGTTTGGTCCCCGCGTCCCTCGGTCAGCACCCGGCCTGCGGCTTGCCCCTTGGACCGGACGTCGCCGGGCTCTCGCGGGCCCGGGGCTGTGGGGCGGTCTGCGGGGCGCAGCGTGAAGGCCCGCCCCGGTGGTGACTGGGGCGGGCCTCCTGCTGGGCGTTGGCGAGGGCCTGGGCCGCGTGCGCCGGTACTGGGCAACAATCTTCCACCAGGTCCAGCACAGCGTCGGCGAAAGCGGCTGCACAGGCTGTGATCAGGCGGCCTCGCCCCTCATCGTGCCAAGGGTCTTCAGTAGTCGATCAAGCCCGTGGCGCGGGTCGTTCCCTTGAACTGCACGAAGAACTTGGTGCCATCGAGCACGTCGGTGGCAGCCAGCCCCCAACGGCCCGCTGACAGCCACCGCCAGCCGTTGCAGTTCCAGCCCGACCCCTTCTTGAAGCAGGTCCTCACCTCACGGGTCGCGTCCAGCTTCAGGTTGATGTCCACGCACCTGGTGGTGGTGGTTGCGTAGGTTCCCCTGGCGGGCCAGAACGCGGGATCGTTGCTGCCTGTGCCCGGCGATCCGGTGAAACGCGGCGCGTTCTCGGCGCAGGCTCGGGCAGTGCTGACAGGTGTGTCGGAGGCTGCGGCTTGCCCTGCTGTCGCGGCCGTCATGCCGCTTCCGAGCAGCAAAGCAGAGGCCGCCAATGCTCCAAACTTGGCCTTTCGCACAGTGTTCCCCCTGTCTCATCACGGGTGTTGCGGTCAACACGGGAAGCTACCGACGGAGCCACTCGTCTCGCGTCCGGCGGTCGTATGGCTTTCGGCTCCGCCCAGCGCGGCAGCGGGTCAACCACAGCGGTACCCGGCGGCGGGCCATCCAACGAGCGCTGTCCTGGCAGGAATTCGAGGCGTACGTCGCTGATCCGTGCCGCAGGGACGGCTGAACGAACGTTGTCGCGACTGCGGTTGAGCGAGCGGGGGATGATGAGGCTTTGGGCCGGGCCGATAGCATCGGACGCCCAGGGGGAGGAACACAGTGATCATTCTTGATACGGGGGTCCTGCGCGGACTCGGGCTGAAGAGCAGCCTCGCGGAACTGCTGAGGGCGATCAAAGAGTCCGGGGTCGAGCGCGTGGCGGTGCCCTGGATGGTGCTGGAGGAGCTGGCAGCGCAGCAGGCGCTGAAGTATCTCGAGGCACACAACAAGGCTCGGGAGGCAATGGAACAGCTCATGAAGGCGACACCGTGGCCGACCGCGCGCACTCCCAAGGCGGATGTGGATGCGGTACGCGAACACTGGCGCCAGGAGTACCGCTCGCTGGTCGAGGTGGTCGAGCCGAGCCCGCAAGCTCTGCGGGACGGGCTGTACCGAGAGGCGAATCTGCTGGCTCCCGCGCATGCGGTGACGGCGAAGAACCGGCCGGTGAAGATCGGGGCACGCGACAGCGTCATCTGGCTGTCAGCCGTCGAGTACGCGCGCCGCCACGAGGACGAGACGGTCTACTTCGTCAGTGGCAACACCAGGGATTTCGGTGACGCCGAGAGCCGGCCATCTTTGCTGGACGATGACCTGGCTGGTCTCGAGGGTCGTTTTGTCCATCTGACCACCATCGATGAGGTGGCCCAGAAGTTCGCTCTGCCGGTCAAGCCCGACACGGCCTGGTACGAGGGAGCCCTGCGCCAGGACAGGCTGCGCGAGGCGTTGGGACTGGCCGCGATGGACCTCCTCGCCGGTGCGAGCGACGAAGTGATGTTGCAGCGGGGGCCTTACACCGGCATCCGAGAATCCCCCTGGGGCGGCCGCGCAGCCGACCCGTGGGAGCCGGAAGCGCCGGAGACTGACCAGGGTCAGCCCATCGAGTGGAGGGCGTGGGCTGACGCCCCGTCAGTTGACGCCTTCTCCGTGTCGGACGCGAAGTCGTATGAGATCGGCGGGCAGATCGGGCACATATGGTCAACCGCTGACGTTCGCCTGCTGCTCAGCGGCACGGTCTTCGACCGGACATACGACACCCAGCTGGTCTCGTGCCTGTGGGACACACGCATCATGTTTTCCTACGACGAGACCCCCGTCGTACTGAGCCACTCCCGGCCGCGTGCGTACACCGACGAGGAACGCTCGGAGACCACCGACATCTTCCCGCTGCCGTTCTGAACCTGGCGCACCTGTTCGCGAGAACCGGGCTGGCTGCGCTGGAGGCCAGCGCATGCCGCCGGACGCTAAGCAACTCTGGTGCGAGCGGCTGTTCTGCCGGGTCTGCAGCCGCGTCTACGGTCGCGCGAAAGGCGCCGGGCGATTCCGTCCGCCGGCGTTGGAGGGACCCGTGTCGTACCTCCGTGGTACTCATGTCCCATGAGTCAGTTCCGCGACTTCAACCTCAAGCTGCTCGTCATTGAGGAGCTCATGTACGGCCCCGAGCCGCTCCTCCCGGTTTACGACCTGCCCGCGCGGCTGGCCGAGCGGGGGATCGGCGACCCCGCGTCCTACGTCCTGGAGAACGGCTTCCACACGGAGGTGCTGCCGGAGCCCCGGGCCCATTTCGAGGCCCTGGAGATCCCGGCCTACCTTCTCGCCCGCGTCGAGGAACTGTGCTTCGACGCCGGGGCGGATGTCTTCCGGCACTGCGCCCCCGCCTGGGACGGCGAGGACGACCTGTTCGATGTCCGCTCGCTCGACGACCTCGCCCTGCTGCCCAACCTGCGGGAGGTCACCTTCATGGAGGACGGCGTCCTGGCGGTTCCGGACGCGGCGGAGGTCTTCGCGGCGCGCGGCATCGAAACCGACTGAGCGCCGGCAACCAATCGTTGCCCGCCGCCCACCGGTTCGGCGTCCGCCGCCTTAGCGGGCCGCGACAGCGCCCGCCTCAGCGCCACGTACGGGCGGCGCAGCCTCGTCCGATCGTCGGGCTTGCCCCTTCGCGCCGGAATGAATCATCTCGTCGACTCGTGCCGGGAGTTACGCAGTATCCACGCGGCTCACACACCTGCGAAGCGTGGCCCTCCTCCGATTTCCGACGCGTCTCGCTGGCCTGCCTACCCGAACCGCCCTGGCCCATCTGTCGACGCATCCGACGAAAGAAGGCCGGGCCACGGGAACGTCTCCCGTGGCCCGGCCTCATGACGTGGCTGATGGGCCTGCCATGGGTGTAGGACGCCTCGTCACTGAGCGAGCCGGTACGCGTTCGTGATCGTTTCAGTCACGGTGTTGCCGGCCGTGTCCTTCACATACACGCGGTATGACACGGCTTTGGCCGCAGCCGGGAGCTTTACGCGCGCGGTGCGCGCCCCTCTGGTGCCGGTCGTGACGGGGGCCGACTTCCAGGTGCTGCCGCCGTCGTAGGAGACCTTGACGGTGAGGGTGGCGATCCCGAGAGGTCCGGCTGCCGCGCCGGCCACCTTCAGCGGCACCGTGAGCGTGCTGCCTGCCGGGGTCGTGCCGTCCAGCGCAAGTTTCGGCGCGAGGCGGACGGTGGACAGGGGTAGCGCGGTGGGCGGGTCGTCGGGCGTCTTCGCCGACTTGAACGTCCAGACCGCTGCCACCTTGGTGCTGGTGGTGGCGATCGTAGCGGCACGGGCGGTCTCCATGATCAGGCGGTAGGGGGCGGAGCGGCCGGGAGTTCGGCGTTCACCGCGCCGGGGCCGCCCTCCGCGATGGTGCGGCCGCCCGACTCCAGACGGGTGAAGCCACCGGTCGTCAGGGAGCTGCCCGCGTGCCCAGCGCCGTCGCTGAAGAGCTGGACGTACGCGTCCATGGCGTTGCCCGCGCGACGTGCGCCCTGCCCGCCATCGGCGTTGAGGTTGGGGCGATGATGCCGGTGTTGAAGTTCAGCGTGTAGCGCTTCCCCGCCTTGTAGGCGACCGTGTCGGCACCGTAATCGATGGTCGAACTCCCCGTGCCGTCGAGCTGCGACATGGGCCAACTCCAGCGCACATCCTTGGTGTTGACGTAACTCGTGCCGGAGGCCGGAAGCAGCGTGGACTTGGCGAGCCCTTGACGTCGAGCCTTAGGGTGCACGCCAGGCGCAGGTGCGACCTTGTCCGTGGCGCGCCATGACCCTCTTTCCCGGGGTGGGGGGCCGGGCGCGGCCCCGCCGTGCCTCACGTGGGGGCGGGGCCGTACCTCCGGTGCGCGGGGCCCGAGGGCACACCTCCGGTGGGCAGGGTGGTTTCTTGGGCCCGGTGGTCTCGCCCGGAGCGATCCACGTGGCCCGTGGAGGAGAGAGCGGGATCGGGCGGGAGTTGAGCCGGTAGGTTGGGCGGGTGGATGTGGCATGGAATGCGTTTCGGGAGAGGCTGCGGCAGGCGGTGGCCGGGATGGATGCGGGGGAGACCTTGGTGGTTTCCGAGCCCGATCCGGAGCCTGATGCCGGGACGGGGCCAGGGCCGGGGAACGTTGCCGGTGAGTGGCGTCGGCTCTGGTGGAGGCTGTCGAAGTCCCGGCGACAGGTCGGGCGTTACGTGCAGTTCATCAGGTGGGACGAGGGGATCAGCGCGGAATGCGTGTCCCGTGCCCATCGGGACACGAGTGACGAGCGGGAGCGACAGCTGCTCGCGCTCGGCTGGTCCGACCCGAGGGCGCATCCGCGTCGTAGCGGGCGCTCGGAGAACCACGAGATGGTATTCGGCATCGACGAGGTCGACCGCCTCGCGGACATCTGCGCTCAGTCTCTTCGCGTACTGGATGAGGAACCGCCGGACGAGCGCTGGACTTGGCGGAAGGATCCGCCGGTGGGGGCTAGCTGAGGGCGGCGGGGGCGGCTTGAGTACCGTCCCCGGATCCCCGTGGTGGCGCGGAGACGTGAGCCCGTCGCGGTCAGGCGGCGTCAAGTGCTGCACGCAGGGCGGTCGCGAACGCCGCCGGGCGCTCGACGAAGCCCCTGTGGTCGCCTGCATCCTCTTGTCGGCACGCCGGATCTGCTCGCCAGAATTGGTCATCGAAACGCCGTCTGGGGCCTGTTCGGGCGGATCGGTGCAGACCTGTGCGTTGGGCGCTCTGTGGCAGGGCTCTGCCGATGCGGGGGTGAGCATCAACCGAAGGGCTCCCGATGGGGGCCCTTCGGCGTTTCCAGGACTACTCGGCGAAAGGCCGGCTGACGCCAGGGGACGCAGGTGTGACCACCGCGTGCGCCGTTCACGGAGCCGCCGCAGCTCAGCTGGCGGCGCAGTCCGGGGCGGGTGACGCGGCGGAGCAGGGCGGGCAGTGCGTCCGCGAGGGCCTTGGGGGTGCGGCGCTCCTCACCTTGCCTGTCGACGCCGTAGGGGCGAGGGAGGTGGGCACTCGGAGAGCGTCAGCTGGAGATGCGGACCGGCGGGGTACTTGGTTCGTTCCGGGTGTTGTGCACTGGTCGTGCCGGAGCAGGGTCGGCGGTATCACCGTGGCCCTTTGCGGCTGCCTCGGGCGCTCAGTGAGCGGATCGGTCCGATCAGCGCCCGGTAGACCGGCCGCACCGCACGGCCGGGAAGGTGGCGGTGACGTTCCTCCTGCCAGACCCTCGCCCTGTGGTGCGACGCGATGGGCGACCACCGGTCGGGATCCGGGGGTGGGGACGTGTGGAATTCGATGCGGCAGAGGTGCTTTGTACTGACGAAGCCGTACTGGCTGGGGCTGACCAGCCGCAGCGGAGCGCCGTGATCGCCATCGAGCGGCCGCCCGTCGAGACGGTCGGCGATGAGCACGTCGTCGGCCAAGGCGTCCTTGAGCAATACGATCGACCGGTAGGAGTCGAGCCCTTCGAAAACGACATGGCTGATCGACGCGTCGGCCTCGAGCAGCGGTTCGACTTGCGCGCGGTAGAGGGTCGCGAAGGCGACTCCTTCCCACAGCAGGTCGGTTGCCGACCATCCGGCGACGCAATGGAAGTCGGCTCCGACCTCTTGCCGTGGCAGTTTTGCGAGGTCGGTCACGGACAGGGTGACGGCCTCGGTCAGAGCTCCGCCGATCTCGATCATCGGGTCAGCGGGGACCGGCGGGGGCGGGTGATGGAGATGCGTGCCGAAGCGCGGGAATCCGTCGACGGCACGTTGGCCTGGGGGAAGCGTCATGTCGATCCTCCATTGAGCGCATGTCGAATGTTGCTCCAGGGACGGCATCCGGGTGCCGATGCCGTGTGTGGGCCCTGCCGAGCCCGGGGGGATCTCGTGGATGCGCCATCGCTGTGAGGCGCATGTGTCGCACGGAAGTTTCGTGACGCCCCCGATCCATACAGGCCTGTATGGAAGTCGATAGTAGGGTGATCCATACAGTGCTGTATAGAAGGCGGAGAGGTGACCTGCACCATGGCCGTTGCGCGTACTCCGCGTAGCAGTTGGATCTCCGCGGGCCTTCAATCCCTGACCTCCGGCGGGGTGGAAGCGGTGCGGATCGAAGCGCTGGCACTCGCACTCGGCGTCACCAGGGGCGGCTTCTACTGGCACTTCGCCGACCGTCAGGCCCTGCTCGAGGAAATGCTCGATGCCTGGGAACAGGACGTGACCACGGCGGTCATCGAGAAGGTCGAGGCCGCCGGCGGTGACGCGCGTACGAGACTATGGCGGCTGTTCGCCGTCGCAGCTTCAGGGGACGGCCTGCTCACGGACATCCACACCGACTACGCGGTACGCGACTGGTCGCGGCGTGACCCGGCGGTGGCGGAGCGGATGCGACGCGTCGACAACCGGCGGATGAACTACCTGCGCCAGCTGTTCGGCGAATTCTGCGCCGATCCCGACGAGGTCGAGGTCCGCTGCACGCTGTGCTTCGCGGTGTGGATCGGCAACCGTCTGCTGACCGTCGACCACGGCGAACGCAGCCCGGCCGAGGTCATGGAACTCATTCGACGCCGACTGTTGCAGTAGCGGCCGCGGCTCACCCCAGCGAGGCGTTCGCAGCAACCCGGATCAGCCGCACACTCGAGAAGTCCTCGGGAGCCATTGCCAAGGGGTACAGGTCCTTTGAAGGGAAGGGACCGACTTCACCAAGGCGGGACGCCTTCCCATCCCTGGCCCTGGCAGGCTCTAGCTAGGCGGTGTCTTCAATTGATCTTGCTTGGTGGATCATGGTCGGGTGATACGTCGTCATGAACTGTCCGATGAGGAGTGGGAGTTCGTCCGGCCGCTGCTGCCTGCGTCGCTGCGGGGGCGGATGAGGTTGGACGACCGAAGGGTGCTCAACGGGATCGTGTGGAAGTCTCGGACCGGCTCGGCCTGGCGGGATGTGCCCGAGCGGTACGGCTCCTGGCACACGCTGCACACGCGTTTTCGCCGGTGGGCCCTCGACGGACCTTCGAGCGGATGCTGCGGGCCGCCCAGGCCGGGGCGGACGCGACCGGTGACATCGACTGGCTGGTGTCGGTCGACTCCACGATCGTCCGCGCCCACCAGCATGCCGCCGGTGCCCGAAAAGGGGGCTCTCCAGCCCCTGTCTCGGACGCTCCCGGGGCGGCCTGACCAGCAAGATTCACCTGGCCTGCGATGCGATCGGCCGCCCGCTGGCCTTCACGCTCACCGGCGGAAACACCAACGACTGCACCCAGTTCACCACCGTCATGGAGGCGATCCGGGTGCCCCGCCTCGGACCGGGACGGCCTCGCGTGCCCAGCGGCCGACCGGGTGTCTTGCACTCCGGCCGGCGGGGGCGCGTACCAACGTGGGAGGGTCGACCCTCTGCCGCCGGCGGTTGCACGTCAGGGTGTCCGGCTGGTGATCAGGGGGAGATCTGTCGTCAGGTCGCGCAGATGGTCAGGCTGCTGGTGCGAAGGTCGTGATGGCGTCGACGAGGTCGGCCGGAGCTTCCAGCGGGATCAGGTGTCCGGTGGTCGGTATCACCGTGAACTCGGCCTGGGAGAGGTAGGGCACAAGGTTGTCGCGGAGCACGTCGACGGGCTCGACCTGGTCGTTCTCTCCGGCAACGACGAGGGCGGGAACGCTGACCACGCGGGTGTGCTCGGTGATGTCCTCCGCGATACCGTGTAGCGGCCACTCGGTGCGGCCGGCGTCGGCGCCGGCTCGCGAATCGGTCGCGACCTGTGCCTTGATGGACGCGGGCAGCTCGGTCGCGGTGAGGATGTGGTCCCGTGCCCCGGCTACGGACTCGTCGGAGTCGTAGGCGTGGGAAAGAGCTTCCTGGTACTCGGGAGTGATCTGTGTGGCGGGCTTCGCCGGGCCGGAGCCGACGAGGACGATGCCGCGCAGGCCGGCGGGCCGGGTTGCCGCGACCAGTTGCGCGACCTTGCCCCCCATCGAATGCCCGACGAGGACGTAGTCGGTGACGCCCGCATCGGCGAGTACGGCGAGCGTGTCGTCGGCGAGCTGACCGAGCGTGTAGGGGCCGGGCAGACCGCTCGACCGGCTCCACCCTCGGAAGTCGATCGTGAGCACGTCTCGGCCCGGGAGGCGGTCGACGACGAGGTCCCACGTGCGGGCGGAACCACCCCAGTAGTGCAGGAACACCAGGGTAGGTCCGGTCCCTGTCCGATGGTCGTAGGCGGGCAGTAGCATCGGCTGCGTTGCAGTCATCGTGGCTCTCCTGGTCACTGTTCTGGGCGATTTCCCTAGGCGTTCATTGAAACTTCCGCACCCAGGCGGGGGCATCGGCGTGGCTGGTCTCCTGATGGTGGAAACTGGACACGTGACCGTGATCCGGCAGATGGCCTACCAGTCCGCAGAGCGCCGTGCAGCCACGGTCGAGACGATGACGTTCGGCCGCCTTCGCGATCTGAACGACGGCGGCTGGCAGCGTGCCGACTTCCACGTCCTCGCCGTCGTTGACGCCGGGCACGGATCCGTCACGGTGGACTTCCTCCAGCACCCGTTCAAGGAGCGGTCCGCAGTGTGGATCCCTCCCGGCGCGGTGCACCGATGGGATGACATCGCAGACGTGACGGGACACCTCGTGCTGTTCGTGCCGACTGCTCCGGTCACTCACGCCACCCGTGAACTCGTCGCGTCCCCGGACTTGGTCGCGCAGTGGAGCATTCCTGACGCCGACTGGCCGTTCGTGGACGCCGCACGCAACCACCTCCTCCTTGAGGCATCCGCCCCACCTGGGGACATCTCGGGGGAGCTGCCCGACATCCTGCTCTCCGCGCTGATCGCCCGGCTCCGGCCACCGCACGCCCAAGCACGGATCTCACATCCGGTGTTCCGGCTGTTCCGGTCCAGCGTCGAAGCGCACTTCCGGGAACATCACGACGCCGGCTACTACGCCCGTGCGCTGGGATACGCGCCCCGCACCCTTTCACGAGCGGTGCAGCAGGTCAGTGGCCGCACGGCAAAGGGGTACATCGTCGACCGGATCCTCCTGGAAGCCAAACGGCTCCTCGCGCACGACCGCCTCACCGCGGCCCGCTGCGCCAACACGCTCGGCTTCTCCGACGCGTCCAACTTCTCAGTGTTCTTCCGGAAGGCGACAGGCATGAGTCCAGGCGCGTGGCAGGCGACGCTGGCCATCAAATGAGTAGGTGCACTGATGAAGGGCACTCGCATCCATGATCACAGAGCGTCACAACTCCATGAGCGCCACGACACTATTCCCGCCTCGCTGCTTCGGTACCACCGTGCCTATCTGCGCGACCTCTTAAGTGCCTTCTCGTCATGGCCGGCGGCAACGACGTGTCCGTTTCCACCATCCGCCGCTGGGTCCAGGAAGCGGTCGAACTCCTTGCCGCACGCTCCCAGCGCCTGGACCGCGCGCTGAAGAAGGTCGCTCGCTCCGGCGGGGTCGTGGTTCTGCTGGACGGCACCCTCATCCGCACCCGACGCCGCACCGGGAGGGACAACCGGAAGAACTACAGCGGCAGGAGCAAGGCTCATGGCCTGCTGTTTCTCGCACTTACCGATGAGAAGGGCAACCTGATCCGGATATCCGCGGCCAGGCCCGACGACGACCCAGTGATCATCACCGGCCGCAAAGCAACCCGCAACCACCGCCTCACCGCCACCGAGAAGGAGGCGAACCGCCTGGTCAGCCGCGAACGCGCCGCGAACGAACACGGCTTCGCCCGGAGGTCTGGCTCTCCGCCTGACCGACGCCTCGCTTGTCCTTGTGGGGAATCGCCGGGCTGCCGAGCGGTGCCGCTTGGAGCGTCGGCAGGCCGGGGGCTCAGATGGTCCTGGAGAGAGGCTGGGTGGGCGTGGCTCTCAACTGGTCGAGCAGTGCCAGTACTTCGTCGGTGTGCTCTCCTCGGGTCGGTGCTGTGCCGGGGGTGGAGCGCGGGTGGCGGGAGAAGCGCGGAGCGGGCATGGCCTGCAGGACGCCGTCGACGGTGACGAGACTGTTCCGGGCGGCGAGTTGGGGGTGCGCGGCAGCTTCGTGCAGGCTCAGCACGGGGGCGACGCAGGCGTCGGTGCCGGTGAAGACCTCGGTCCAGTCCTGCAGGGTGCGCCGGGCGAACGCGATGGTGAAAGCGGCGCGCATGTCGTTCCAGCGGGCGCGGTCGCCTTGGGACCCGGGCGGTACGTCGACTCCGAGGAGTCGGACGAAGGTCGCGAAGAACTGTGGTTCCAGGGCGCCGACCGCCATGTAGCGGTCGTCACGCGTGCGGTAGACGCCGTAGAAGGGTGCTCCACCGTCTACCAGGTTGCTCTCGCGCTGGTCGGTCCACCGGTTGTCGGCCAGGAGGCTGTGCACGATGGCGAGCATGTGGGCGGTGCCGTCCACGATGGCGGCGTCGACCACTTGGCCATGTCCACTGGAGCGGGCTTCCCACAGAGCCGCGAGGACCCCCATGACGAGGTAGTTCGCTCCGCCCCCGATGTCGCCGACGATGTTGAGGGGGATCTGTGGTGGTCCGTCGGCCGTGCCGATGGCGTGCAGGGCGCCGGTGGGGGCGATGTAGGTGATGTCGTGGCCGGCGGTAGCTGCCTCGGGCCCGTCCTGTCCCCATCCGGTCATCCGCCCGTACACCAGTCGCGGGTTGCGCTCCCACAACTGCTCGGGGCCGAGGCCCAGTCGCTCGGTGACTCCGGGCCGGTACCCCTCGATCAGTACGTCCGCCGTGGAGCACAGGTCGCGCAGAGTCTCGACGGCGTTAGCAGTTTTCAGGTCGAGGACGACGGAGCGTTTGCCGCGGCCGAGCAGGTCGGCTCGGGAATCGGTGACATCCAGCAGGCCACGGGTGGGCCGGTCGACGCATATGACGTCGGCGCCCATCTCGGCGAGGATCATCGCGGCGAACTGACAAGGCCCGAGCCCTGCCAGTTCGATCACCCGCACCCCGGCCAGCGGGCCGTCGCCCGGGTGGTGCGGGGGCGCGGGTGTGGTGTCGGTCGTGGTCACGGTGTCAGCTCCAGGGACCGGCCGACGATCTCTTTCATGATCTCGTTGGTGCCGCCGTAGATCCGGGAGATACGGGCGTCGATGTAGGCGCGGGCAATCGGGTACTCCAGCATGTATCCGTAACCGCCGTGCAGTTGGAGGCAGGCGTCCACGACACGTCCTTGCAGTTCGGTGGTCCACCATTTGGCCTTGGCGGCGTCGACAGGGGTGAGCGTGCCGGCGTTGAGTTCTTCCACGCACCGGTCGAGGTAGAGCTGGGCGAGGTCGAGTTCGGTGGACATCTCGGCCATGCGGAAGCGGGTGTTCTGCAGGGCTCCGATGGGGGCGCCGAAGACGCGTCGGCTGCGGACGTGGTCGAGGGTGTGCTGGAACGCGGCCTGGGCCTGGGCCAGGGCGGAGAGGGACACCGACAGACGTTCCTGTACGAGGTTGCCGGTCAGCCCCGTAAAGCCGTCGCCTTCGGCGCCCAGTAGGTTGACGGCGGGCGCGTGGACGTCGGTGAACGACAACTCGGCGGTGTCCTGGGCGTGCTGGCCGATCTTGTCGAGGTTGCGGCCGCGGTCGAAGCCGGGCATACCTCGTTCGAGGACCAGCAGGCTCAGGCCGCGGTGCGGGTGGTCTCCGGTGCGTACGGCGGTGACGACGAGGTCGGCGTTGATGCCGTTGGTGATGAACGTCTTGGCGCCGTTGACAATGTAGTGGTCGCCCTGGCGGCGGGCGGTGGTACGGATGCCGGACAGGTCCGAGCCGGTGCCCGGTTCGGTCATGGCGACGGCCGTGATGGTCTCGCCCTTGACGACGCCGGGCAGCCAGCGTTCACGCTGTTCGTCGTTGGTCAGGTGCAGCAGGTAGGGCAGGACGATGTCGGACTGGAGCGTGGGGCCGCCCATGATCGCGGCTACGCCGAGCTTGGCCGCCTCTTCCAGGACCACCGTGTTGAACCGGAAGTCGGTGATCCCGAGCCCGCCGTGGGATTCGGGGGCGGCGTCGAACATGCCGAGCTCGCCGGCTCTGGTGAACAACTCGCGCGGGACGATCCCGTCCTGGTCCCAGGCGTCGCGATGCGGTACGACTTCCCGCTCAAGGAGGGTGCGGACACTATTGCGGTACGCCTCGTGGTCGGCGGTGAACAGGGTGCGTTGCATGGTGAGAGGCCACCTCAGAGAGTCATGCCGCCGCCGCAGACGACGGTCTGGGCGCTGATGTAGTCGGATCCGGGCAGGCACAGCAGGTGGACGGCACCGGCGGCCTCCTCGGGCGTGCCGGTGCGGCCCAGCGGAATCATCTGCTCTGCGGCGGCGAGCAGTTGCGGGTTGACGCCGACCTTGATCTGCCGCCCAGCGACGTCGATGGTGCTGTCGGCGCCGGCGGCCACCTCGGTCAGGCGGGTGCGGATGAAGCCGAATGCGACCGCGTTGACGGTGACGTTGTAACGGCCCCACTCCTTGGCGAGGGTCTTGGTCATACCGATGACGCCGGCCTTGGCGGAGGCGTAGTTGGCCTGTCCCGGGTTGCCGCCGAGCCCGGCGACGGAGGAAATGTTGACGACCTTGCGGCAGATGACCGGCTCGCCGGCCTCCTTGGCCGCCCGCACGGCGGCGGAGATGACCGGCTGGGCGGCGCGCAGGATGCGGAACGGGGCCGTCAGGTGCACATCGATGATGGCCTCCCACTGCTCGTCGGTCATCCTCTGGATGACCGAGTCCCAGGTGAAACCGGCGTTGTTGATGATGATGTCGATGCCGCCGTAGTTCTCCACGGCGGTGGCGACGAACCGATCGGCGAATTGCGGGTCGGTGATGCTGCCGGAGCAGGCGACGGCCGTGCCGCCGCGGGCCTCGATCTCCTTGACGGTCTCGGTGGCGGGTTCGTCGTCCAGGTCGTTGACGACGACGCGGGCGCCGTCGGCGGCGAGTTTGAGCGCGATCTCCTGGCCGATGCCGCGTCCGGCACCGGTGACCAGTGCGGTGCGCCCGTCGAGCTGTCCCATGATGTGTTCTCTTTCCGTAGTGAGGAATGACTGGAGGAATGACTGGTCGATGTGTGCCGCACGGGAGCGGCTGCGGAACACGGTTGAGGGGGTACCGGTCAGGACAGCAGGTCGACGAGCTGGGTCAGTTTGTCCGGCGGCCTCGAAGCCGAGCCGGGCGAACGCCTCGTAGTGGAAGTTCGCCTCCTTGGCACAATGTCGGTGCGCAGCGGGTGCAGCGTCGAGCGCAGCGGCTTGCCCAGTCCGGTGCCGTCCGAGCGCGGGATCTCGTACTGGCGGCCGGCCAGGCGCACCGTGCCACGGCGGATCACCTGGCGGACTATGTCGAAGTACTCGCGGGTGCGCTGAAGCGGCCGCGCGGCCCGCGCTCCTCCTCGGCTTCGGCCTGCTCGCTGTGCGTCAGGGAGTCTCCTGCGTAGCCCAGACTCAACCCCAGTTTTATGACGTGCCCCCCTGCTCTGCTGAGGTACGGGTGTGGTGCGGGCGACGGATGGCCCAGCCGATCGCGGCGAGTGTCGCCGCGGCACACAGCCAGGCGAAGACGTCCCCGGTCACCCGGTAGACGGTGGTGGTGCCGCGGGTGGGCACGTCCGTGATCCAGGGCGGGTTGTCACCGGTCGTGGTGTCCTGCTGGGACAGCACATGGCCCTGGTGGTCGAAGGCTTGGGAGGAGCCATCGAAGTCGCTGCGGACCAGGGCGTACCCGTTCTCGATTGCCCGAAGGCTCGACATCTGTGTGTGGATACGGCCTATTTCGGGCCAGTCGCCGCCGGGCACCAGCATGATGTCGGCGTCCACGTGCATCAGGTCGGGGAAGTCCGCGTCGTAGCAGATGACGTTCGACAGGCGCCCGTAAGGCGTGTTGACCACCGGAATCGAGCCGGTGCCCGCCTTGTAGCGCTCCAGCCCCGGAATGGGGTGGTGCTTCTGGTAGGTCCACAGCACCTGACCGTCCGGACCGATCAGCACGGTCTGATCGCGGCCGAACGGTGCGGTGGGCGTGTACACGTTGGCGGCGACGTTAAGGTAGATCTTCTCCTCGCGGGCCAGGGCCTTGACCCGGTCCAAGAACTTCGGCTCGTCCGCGGACCGCATACGGGCGGAGTTCTCCGACCACATGACGATCTTGGCTCCTGCGCGGGCAGCCTGCCGGGTGTCCGCGATCAGCTGGTTGTTGATCACATCGGAGGCCTGCCGGACACTCATCGTGTCCTTGCCGGACACCGCTTCGAGATCGGTGGGTTCGGTGCCGAGGACCGTCCTGGCCTTGTCCATCGACACCCGGCTCGGGTTGATACCCGCGATCCGCACGGTGGGAGCTGTGGCCGCCGGGGCGACCGCGAGCAGCGCCTGCCCGCCGACAAGTACGGCCGTCACCACGGCTGCGGTGATGGCAGCCGGCCGGATGCCGAACCGCGAGATGCCGTGTTCCCAGGCGTGGTTGGCCGCTGTCGCCACCGCGCCGATCAGGAAGGTGATGACGTACGGGCCGGCGATACCGGTCACCTGGAGCAGGGCCAGGTTGTCGTGCTGAGTGACAGCGAGCAGTCCGTAGGCGGTGCCGAACGGATTGAAGGTACCCAGCAGGTACGCCATGGTCGCCGACGCGACGGGGAAGAGCAGCAGGCGGCCACCCCACACGAGGCGCGGGGCCACCAGCCGGTCCAATACGTAGGGGATCACCGCCATGGCGCCCAGGAAGAGGGAGCCGAATATCGTCAACGGTTCGAGGGGCAGGGCCACTTGCCAGGCCCAGAACATGCCTGCCCCGGCGAGTACGAGCAGGAGCAGCGGAATGCCGTGCCAGGGGCGGCTGGTCCGCAGGAACCGCAGCAGGAAGACCTGAAAGGCCCATGCGGTCAGCGGAATGTCCCAGCGGCCGCCGACCGCGAGCAACTGCAAGAGCGTACCGACCAGGAGCCATACGTAGGGGCTCCTGGCCCAGCCGCGCGGCGCTGATGACGATGCGGTGCGCTGGGGGATGTCGGCTGGGTGACCCGGTGCGGTCGGGGGTGGTTCGGCACGGCTCGTTTTGGAGGCCATGGGCCCTCCCGTTAGTGGACTTCACGACAAGGGGGTGGCGCATCGACCACGTGGGCCGACACCGGGGACCAGCGAGGCTGGTCGTGGCCTGCGTGGCGAGGCAGGGTCAGCGGTTGGCGGGCCGGTATGCGGTGACGACGGCCGCCCCGCCCAGCCCGATGTTGTGCGCCAGCGCGACACCGGATCGGCCGGTCGCACGCGGGACTTGGCGGGCCCCTGCCTGGCCGCGGAGTTGCCAGGTGAGCTCCGCGCATTGGGCGAGCCCGGTCGTGCCCAGCGGGTGTCCCTTGGAGATCAGGCCCCCCGAGGGGTTGACCACCCAGGTACCGCCGTAGGTCGTCTCGCCCGCGTCGATGAGCTTGCCGCCCTCACCTTCGGCACACAGTCCCAGGGCTTCGTAGGTGAGCAGTTCGTTCGTCGAGAAGCAGTCGTGCAGCTCGATGACGGCTATGTCCTCGGGGGCGATGCCGGCCTGTTCGTACACCCGTTGCGCCGCGGTGCGGGACATATGAGTGCCGACCAGCGCGGCGGCGCTGCCGTCGAAGGTGTCCTCGCCGTCGGTCACCAGGGATTGGCCAACGATCTCGACGGCCTGATCGGCCAGGTTGTGACGCTCGACGAAATCCTCGCCGGCCAGCACCGCGCTGGCTGAGCCGTCGGAGGTCGGTGAGCACTGCAGTTTGGTCAGCGGCTCCACGATCGTCGGCGCGGCCAGGATCTCCTCCAGGGAAAACTCACGCTGGAACTGCGCGTAGGGGTTGTTCACCGAATGCTTGTGGTTCTTGTGGCCGATCTTCGCGAACTGCTCCGCGGTGGTGCCGTAGCGCTCCATGTGTTCCTGGCCCGCCGCGGCGAACATCCAGGGAGCTATGGGTCCGCCGGGGCCGCGTAGTTCGGCCATGGCGGTGAGGTGCCGGCCGAGCGGAGCGGCCCGGTCGGGCCACACCTCCTGCAAGGGGCCAGGCGCCATCTTTTCGAAGCCCGTCGCCAGCACGCAGTCGGCGAGTCCACCCTTGATGGCGCGGGCGGCCAGCCACAACGCAGAGGAGCCGGTGGCGCAATTGTTGTTCACGTTGACCACCGGCACGCCGGTCATGCCCAGCTCGTACACGGCGCGCTGGCCACTGGTGGAATCACCGTAGACGTAGGCGGCATACACCTCCTGCACGTCGCGGTAGTCGACGGCGGCGTCCTTGAGGGCCGCCCCCACGGACTCGGCGGCCATGGCCGGGTAGTCCCAGCCCTCGCGGCGTCCGGGCTTCTCGAACTTCGTCATCCCCACTCCGATGACGAATGCCTTGCGTGACATGTACAGCTCCCTTGCCGGCTGGTGGAGAGGGGGTCAGTTGGCAAACTCGGCGTGGCCGCCCGTGAGGACCCCTGCGCCGTGGTCATTGATCGTGTCGAAGGAGTACTGGCCCATGGCCGACTGCCGCAGCGTTGTGGTGATCTCCTCGCCCGGCTGGGCCGGCGCACTGAAGCGCACCGTCAGACGGCGGAGGCGGTCCGGGGCACCGGGCGCAACGTGGGAGATGAGTGCGTGCGAGGCGAACGCCATCGTGCACAGGCCGTGCACGATGATCCCGGACAGGCCGACGCTCCGCGCGAAGTCATCGTCAAGGTGGACCGGCATGGTGTCGCCGGACGCCTCCGCATACCGGAATGTCTGGTCCAGGTCGATCTTCTGCACCATGGCGACAGCCGCCCCGGTGTCTGTTTCGGCGTCCGGTGCCTGCGGCGCCGTACGCCCGGCATTGCCCTCGTGCTCGGAGCCACGAAAGAAGCCGGTGAAGTACTGCTCGTTGACCAGCTCGCCCGTGACGTCCTGCGTCTCGACGAAGGTGGTCACCACGACGCCGGAGCTGCGCGTGTGCACGCCGATCACCTGGGCGCGCGTGGTCAGAATGTCGCCGGGCGCGATGGGCCGGGCGATGTACAGGTCGTGCCGGCCGTGCAGGATCTTGCCCGCGTCCTCCTTCGGCGCGACAGCCAGGGTCTGCTCCGCCATGACGGCAAAGCCCGGGACGACTGCGAAGACGGGCGGCGCCAGCGTTCCGTCGAGATGGGCCGCGATGGGGTCGTTGGTGGCCTCTGCGTAGGCCACGGTCCGCTCACGTGTCACGGTGAACTGGGATGGGGCGCTCCACACGCCGATCTGCGATGTGGTGAACATGTCGTGGACGCTACTGACCAGGATCGGGCCTGCTAAGAACCGTAGCTAGCACATGTGATGACCCTCGCGCGCACCGGCGAAGAAAGGTTGGACTGTGGGCGAATCCGTTGATCACAGGTGGGTTCCGTGCCCGGCCGGCCACCCTATGGTGAGGCTGTGAGTAACAAGTCGCTGCCGGGCAACGTCGCCCTTCGCATGGCGCAGGCCGCCGAACGGCGCGGCCTCGATGTCACCTCGCTCCTGCGCCGCGCGGGTATCACCACGGATACAGCAGGACGGCCACTCGCGGACGAGATCACGCCGGTGCAGGTGGCCGAGCTGACCCAGGAACTGTGGATACTGACCGGCGACGAGCTGCTGGGCCTGGGCCCTCCCCTTCCGCTGGGTTCCTTCCAGCTGGTCATGCGCTCGATCATTCACGTACCTGATCTGCGCTCGGCCCTTCAGCGGCTGGCCGAGGCCAGCGCAGTCCTGCCGGGTTGTCCGCGCATTCGCGTCGCACCGGATCAGCGCCTCATCAACCTCGACATCGACGTCAGCCTGCTCGACGACCCTGATCACCTGGGCGGCGAGATGCTCGCCTCATCGATCCACCGGACGCTGAGCTGGCTGGTGGGGCGGCGCATCCCCCTTCGATCGCTCGATCTGCCGTGGCCGGCACCGAAGGACGCGGCCGACTACGAGATCGTCTTCGGCGTACACCCTCGTTTTCAGGCCGATCGTCTGGCCCTGGTCTTCGACAGTCGGCTGCTGACCGTCCCGCTGATTCGTGACGAACAGGATCTGGCCGACTATTTGCGCGATCAGCCCAACATCTGGTTCACGACGCGTGATTACGGATCTTCTACCGCCGACCAGGTCCGCAAGATCCTTCAGAGAGGGCTGCGCGGGCACTGGCCGGCGCCCGATGACATTGCGGCGCAGCTGAGTATCAGCACGCAGCACTTGCGCAGGCTGCTGCGCGCGGAGCACACGTCCATCGGGCAAATCAAGGAAGACATCCTGCGGGATGCCGCCATCGCCAGCCTCACCCGGGGTGAGGAGCCCATGGAGAGCCTGGCCGACCGCCTGGGCTTCTCCGAGGCCAGCGCATTTCGTCGAGCGTTTCGCCGGTGGACCGGACAGCCGCCCGGCGCATTTCGGCAGGAGCCCAGTTCTTCATCGCCCGCGCCGGGGACGGTCCCTCCCTGATCGATGATCGATCCAGCCCTGCGTCACTCACGTAGAAGGACGATCTGGCGGCTTCCCTCTGCCTGGGAGCACCTGCCCGGGCGCCACCCCGCCTCTGCCAGGACCGGATCAGCTCGCCGGGCCGGACGCATGTCGATAGAGCGCGTCGATCTCGTCCGCATAGTTCGCCATGATGGCGCGGCGTCGCAGCTTGTTCGTCGGGGTGAGTTCCTCGCTGCCCGGTGTCCATGCGGCGGGCAGGATGCGGACGTACTTGACCTGCTCGACCCGCGACAGTGTTGTGTTCGCCTGGGCGATGCCGGCCTCCACCTCAGCCTGGATCTGCGGGAGTTGGGCCAGTGTTTCGAGGTCGTTGTGGTCGCCGGGCAGGTCCTGGACCTCGGCGAACGTGCGAGCCGCAACCGGGTCGAGCGTGACCAGCGCCGTGATGTAGGGCCGCCGGTCCCCGACCGCGACCACCGATGAGACGAGAGGGCAGGCCACGGCGACCGCACTCTCGATGGCCGCGGGGGACAGGTTCTTGCCGTAGGAGTTGATGATCAGTTCCTTCTTGCGGTCGACGACGGTGACGTAGCCGTCCTCCGACACGACGCCGACATCGCCGGTGTGCAGCCAGCCCTCGGCGTCGATCGTCTGCGCACTCTGCTCGGAGTCGGCCCGGTAGCCGCGCATCAACGTCGGGCTGCGCAGCAGCAGTTCGCCGTCCTCGGCGACCTTGACCTCGACGCCAGGCATCGGTCTACCCACGGTTCCCGGACGGATGCCGCCGGGCCGATTGATGGATCCCGCTGCGGCGGACTCCGACATGGCCCAGCCATCGCACAGCTGGATGCCGATCGACATGAAGAACCAGACGGTCCCGGCGTTGATGGGAGCAGCGCCTGTGAAGGCGGCCTCGGCCTGGTCAAGGCCGATCATTTCGCGCAGATTACGCAATACGGCCCGGTCCGCCAGCGCATGTTGCGCGGCGAGGTACGCGGAGACGGGCCGACCACTGGTCCGGCGCTGCGCCACGGCGCGGCCGATGCCGACGGCCCACCGCACCAGGCTGCCACGCAACCTCGATTGAGCAGCGATGGCCTCGTCGAGGGTGACCTGCATTTTGTACCAGAATGCCGGAACGCCCAGGAACACCGTAGGCCGCAGGCCAGGCAGCACCTGGGCCATCGACTTCAGGTTCGCGACCGTGGTGATCGACGCACCGCTGGCCATCCCCAGATAGTGGCCGAAGAACCGGTTCGCCACGTGGGCGTCCGGCAGGTAGGAGACCAGGCGGCCGGCGCGGGCGGCCGCCGCCAAGTGCGGCAGCGACAATCCACTGCGGAGACAGGCGATCAGTGCCCGGTGTTCCAACTCGACGCCCTTGGGGTGCCCCGTCGTCCCCGAGGTGTAGATGATCGTGGCCAGATCCTCGGGTTCGACAGCCTTCCAAGCGGCCTCGAAATCGAATCCACCGTCCGGCCCGATCCCGACCTCCAGGTCGGCCAGACTGGTAGTGCCATCGACGCCGGCGTCGACACACACGATGTGCTCCACGGCCCCGCCCGCTCGGCGGACGGTGTCCGTCCACTGCCGTTCGGTCACCGCCACTCGGTTGCCCGCGTTGGCGAACAGACGGGCCACCTGCGGAACGGAGCTGGTGTTGTAGACCGAAACCGGCGTGGCCCCCAGGTGCAGTACAGCCGTGTCCACAAGGTGGAACTCAGGGCAGTTGGTCAGCATCAGCGCCACAGTGTCCCCGCGCTGCACGCCCAGGCGGGCCAGCCCACGGGCGATTCGCTGGACGCGAACCGCGTACTGACGCCACGTCAACTCCGTTACTCCCTCGGAATCGCGCAGTGCGACCTGGTCGGGGTGCGCGCGGACCGTCTGCTGGAAGAGTTCCGGCAGAGTTGCAACCGACTTCAGTGCCTCTTCGCTCGCCATGAGTGGTAAGCCCTCCTTGCCCCAGGCTGCCTCGACCCGTCACTTGCGTTGCCGTAGACCACCTGAACCCTTTGCATCATCAAGCTCATCGCTCGCTCCGCTCAGGACCCCTCCGCTCCGGTTGCGGGACCCCTGCGCGCACGATGCCTCATCCACGAAGGGAGAAGGTCCTGGACCACGGCAGATACGAAAGGACAGTGCCGCGGTTGACGCGGCATGGCTGCCGATCGGAGAAGCAGTTGGCTGCTCCGGCGCGCGCCGGCCCGGAGGACGGGGCGGGCGGAAGGCCAGTGGTGCACATCAGGGCTCGGTGACCTGCTAAGTGAGGGGCTCGACACCCAGGAGGGAGGCCGTCTTGTCGTAAATGCGGAGGGCCAGGTCGTCGTCCTCGGACAGGCGGGAGGGTGTGTCCGGCTGGGACTTGCTGAAGAAGCCCCCGTTGGGCTGCGGGGCGGGTTCCGCGTCGGCCAGGTGGACGGGCGTCCGTACACCCTCCTCGATGGAGATGGCGAAAGGCTTGAACAAGGGAGCGGTCAGGCGCATGAGGCCACCGGCGTTCTTGTTGATGGCGGTTCCCTTCACCATGCCGGGGTTGGCGTTGTAGGCGTGCATACCTTCGGGCAGCCGACGCGCGAGCTCCCTGGTGGCCAGCAGGCTCACCAATTTGCTGGTGCCGTAGACGCGCAGCTGGTTGTAGCCGTTACTCCACGATGTGCCGGCAACGTCCGGGGTGGCGGTATCCAACTTGCCGCGCTTCTCGACGAACGTGGAGAGATTGATGATCCGTGCCTCAGGTGCGAACACGCCCTCACTCAGTAGCGCGTGCGTGAGCAGGAACGGTGCGTGGTGGTTGAGGGCGTAGGTGCGTTCCGCTCCGTCTGTGGTCCGCACGTACTTGGGGAAGGCTGCTCCGGCGTTGTTGACGAGGACGTCCACCGGTACGCCGTCGGCGGCGAGCCTGGTGGCGAGGGAGCGGACCTGGGACCAGTGCTCCAAGTCGGCCGTGTAGGTCTGCGGCGCACGTGCGTTGCTCCCGGCCGGAGTCAGGGCGCGCAAGCTGTCGGCCGCGGCTTTCGTGCGGGCCGAGTCGCGGCCCACAAGGACGACGCTGTGGCCGGCCTCGGCCAGGTGGCGTGCGATGGCCAGGCCCAGGCCCGAGCCGCCGCCGGTGATGACAGTGGTCTTGCTCATCGCTCTTCCTCGCCGTGGTTGTCCGTGTGGGGAGAACTCGTGTCTGCTTCAGGCGCGCCGGTGACAACTTTGCGCAACAGCGCATGCAGACTTCGTCTGCTTTCGCCGTCGAGGCATGCGAACGGGGAGTGCTCGGTGGTGTGTTGGATGACGCGGTCGCGCAGGGCGCACCCCTCGTCGGTGAGCTGGATGACTTTCGCCCGCCGGTCGGTGGGGTGCGGGATGCGGCGCACCAGGCCGTGCTTCTCCAGCCGGTCGATCATCGACGTCGCAGTCGACGCGTCGCACTGCAGCCGGTCGGCCAGGCGGCCCGCGGTCATTTCCTCCCCCCGACTCAGCCGCCACAGCACGTCGGTCTGCGCATCAGTCAGCCCCACTTCGCGGGCCAGAGCCTTCAGCTCACCGCCGACCTTGGTGCGTATAGCGAACAGGTAATCGATCAGCTCTTCGTCAAGCCGTGGGTCATCCATGCCATCCACCTTATATGGAACTTCCAATTATTGGAAGTTCCATATACTTTCGGTATCTGCTGAGGGCCGAACCCCAGGGCGGCACCGCATCCGTACGGGGAACGGTCCCGCCCATGGGCGGGCTCCTGCGGGCGCTTGCTTGCACGAGCCGAGGGCGCGGACGGGAACTTCAGCCGGGGGTGAACGGCATCAGCTCGTCGAGGCCGCTATCGGTGAGGGCGGTGCGGACGGAGGCGCTACGCCGTCTGCTGATGACTGAGGTCGCGCAGGAGGCAGTGTTCTGGACCGACGACTCGTCGGTCTGCGCGCCCATGGCGCACGGTGAGGACATCGCTGCGCACTTCCGTGACTACGGTCAGCTGAGGTACGCCGCCCTGACGAACAGGGAATCGAGCGGATCGCCCTCGTACCCGATGATGAGGCAGACCGCGGCGACCGGCCCTCGGGAGAGCTCCACGAGCCGGGCCAGGGCTGCCGCCTCGGACGGCAGTCCGGCCGGATCGAGGCCGAGCGCCCGGGCCGCGCGGTCGCGTCGCCGGTCGAGGTCGGGCATGTCCTCCCGGTACTCGTCGGCGATCGTCTGGAGTTCTCCGGCCGTCCGTCCGGGAGCATCCCGCCACCACGGTGCCACCAGACGCAGCCGCACCAACTCTGGCAGTCCGAGGGCGAGCGGTCCGGCTTCGCCGTCGAGGCTGACGTACACCACGGGGCGTCCCTCTCCGCCCTCACCGACAAAGCAGAACGCGTCACCTGAGCCCGCCCGCGCAAACTGCTCCAGCCTGGCTCCAGAGGCAAGCCGGATCCCGTCTTCCAGCTCCTGGTCGGCCGGGTCCGTCGCGTCGAGATCCGCAACCCCGGCGAAGAAGTCGATGACCTCCTGCTCGGCACCCAGGAGAGGCAACAACGCGCCGTGGTGGGCGGGTGCGTCGGCTGGTGCATTCGATCCGTTCACCTGGCAACCGTGACTGGGCCTCCGACGGCGGCGGCGTCAGACCGCCGGGGGCCTGGGCGGGGACAAGGTGGCGAGGCCCGCAGGCGTGGGTGCGCGGCCTCTCTCCAGATCTCATCCTGCTGAGCCGGCGAAAACCCGTAGTCACGCACCTGTGCCTCCACGAATCACATGATCATCCGTGGGTGGTGCGTTGATCACTTGAGGGTGCCATCGTTTGTCGACAGGCGCGGCTCGGTGGACGGCGACCGGGTCAGGTCGAGCGCAGGCAGAAGGGATGTCCGGCCGGGCTGGCGTAGACGCGGCTACCGGTGCGGGTTTCCGGGGTGATCTCGTCGGTGGGCCGCAAGTCGGGTGGCGCCGGCGTCGGTGGCCGTGCAGTCGGCGGTTGCGAGGTCGTCGACGCCGAAGTCGAGGTGCATCTGCTGGGAGGTGCCGTCCGGCCAGTTCGGTGCGGTGTGTCCGGGGGCGGACTGGACGACGATCACCGGGAGGCCGGGGGCCTGAACGAAGTGGTGAGTTGGCGTGGGGGTGAGGGAGCCGCCGAGCAGCCGGTGCCAGAAGGAGCTCTCCTTCTCGATGTCGGCGGCGTCGATGATCACGGAGGTCAGGGTGAGGGGCATGGGGGTGTCCTGTTCGTGCTGTCGGTGGTTGCTCAGACGGTCGGGATGATGCCGCCGTCGACGCGGAACTGTGCTCCGGTGAGCCATTTCGCGCGGCCGGAGGCGAGGAAGGCGATCATCTCGGCGACGTCCTCGGGATCTCCGGGGCGGCCCATGGGGACCTTCAGGTGGTCCACGATCTGCTGCGTGACCTCTTCGGTGGTCATGCCCTGCTTCTCGGCCATGTGCTTCAGGTGGGCGGTGGCACCGTCGGTGACGACGAAGCCGGGCAGGACGCAGACCACGCGCACCCCGTGCTCGCCGACCTCGGTGGCCAGTTCGCGGCTGTAGGTGTTGAGCGCGGCCTTGGCGGCGGCGTAGGACGCCTCGGTGCGCTGAGGCAGTTGGCTGGCGATCGAGGAGACGTGCACGACGACGCCGGAGCCCCGCTCGACCATTCCCGGCACCAGGGCCCGGTCCAGGCGCACGGCGCTGAGGAGGTTCATCTCCAGATCCGCCTGCCAGGATTCGTCCGACCGGCTCAGGGTCGGCGCCGGGGCGCTCGCCGCGCCCGCGTTGTTCACGAGCACGTCCACGCCGCCCACCTGCTCGACGACGCGGCGGCCGAGTTCGGCCACACCCTGCTGCGTGGAGAGGTCGGCCGCGAGGAATGCGGCACCGCTGTCCTCCTCGGGTCGGCTGCGGGAGGCCGTCAGCACGGTCGCGCCCGCGGCGACGAAGCGGCGCACGGTCGCCGCGCCCAGGCCCCGGCTGCCGCCGGTGACCAGTACCCGAAGGCCGTCGAGGCTGTTGTCCGTGATGGGCATGGGGTCTCTTTTCCGTAAGATGAACCTGACTCCGGAAACGGTACACGTAAACGGAGCCGGACTCACCTTATGGAGGTTCTCTTGCCGGCATCACGCCCGCTGCGCGCCGACGCGCGACGCAACCGCGAGGCACTGCTGTCCGCGGCCCGCCAGGCGTTCCTCGGCGGCGACACCGACGCGCACGTCGAGGACATCGCCCGCAGCGCCGGCGTCGCCGTCGGAACGCTCTACCGCCACTTCGATACCCGCGAAGCGCTGATCGAGGAGGTCTACCGCAAAGAGGTCGACGAACTGTGCGCCGCGCCCGGCGTCCTGCTGGACCAACACGCCCCGGAGGAGGCGCTGCGGCGCTTCCTGCTGCTGCTCGTGGACCACGCGGCGGTGGGCAAAGGGATGTCCAGTGTGCTGGAAAGCATCATGGCGACGGACTCACCGGTCTTCGACGACGCACGCACCCGTATGGCCAACGCCCTCTCCCTGCTGCTCGAAGCCGGCAGCGCGGCCGGCACCGTCCGTGACGACGTCACAGGCTCCACCCTGTTGCGCGCCCTGGGCGGCATCTGCGGAATGCGCGCCACGGAGGGCTGGTTGGTCGAGGCCCGGCAGATCACCGCCCTCCTCTTCGACGGCCTGCGACACGGCGCCCCGCAGTCACCCTGAGCCGGGGGCCGCGCGCCGCCGGCCGCCCGATGTACCTCACCGTGCACATCTGGAGGGCGAAACCGAGGCGATTGTGGGCACCACGCCGCTTCGCGATCAGCTTCCGCCGAACAGGAGGGGCGGTGGACGAGCCTCTGCTCCCCCTTCATGGATCTCGAGTTCGAGTTCGCGCGTGATTCTGCCCTTCTCGGGAGCCCTCGACTGTCCGGGCCGCTGCTCGGCACGGGGAAGCAGCAACCCGGACCAAGCGGCGGTCTGCCGTCGGTGGCGGGATGCGTCAGGCGGCGGTGCGTTCGCTGACGGGTCGGCGGCGGAGGCTCGCCTGCTGGAGAGCGGGCGGCACGTATGCCTGGTCGAGTGTGCCGACGTCGGTGCCCGGCGCGACGATCTCGTCGATCCGGTCGAGGACGTCGTCGGTGAGTGCCACGTCGATGCCGGCGAGAAGGTCGTCGAGGTGGCTCATCGTGCGCGGCCCAACGATTGCGCTGGTCACGCCGGGATGAGCGATCGCGAACGCCATGGCGAGGTGGGTCAGCGGCAAGCCCGCCTCCTCGGCGAGCGAGATGAACTGCTCGACGACGTCGAGACGACGCTCGTCGTTGAGGTGCTTGAAGAAGCCGACGCGGCGGAGTTCGTTCTGCTGGCCCTTGCGGACGCGCCCCGTGAGCAGTCCCTGCCCGAGCGGGCCCCACACCAGCGTGCCCACCCCATAGCGCTGAGCGACCGGCAGCACCTCGCGTTCGATGCTGCGGCTGAGCAGCGAGTACGGCGGCTGCTCTGTGTGGAACCGTGCCAGTCCGCGCCGCTCGGCGACCCACCGGGCTTCGATGATGTCGGACGCCGGCATCCCGGACGTCCCGATCGCACGGACTTTCCCGCTGTGGATCAGGTCGGAGAGCACGGAGAGCGTCTCCTCGATGTCCGTGTCGGGGTCGGGTCGCTGGATCTGGTAGAGGTCGATGTGGTCGGTCTGCAGGCGGCGCAGCGAGTTCTCGACCGCGGTCACGATCCAGCGCCGCGAGGCGCCCTGTTGATTGGGGTCGTCACCGATCGGGCGGCTCACCTTGGTCGCGAGGACGACGTTGTCCCGTCGCCCCTTGAGCGCCTTGCCGACGACCTCTTCGGAGTCGCCGTAGGCGTCGGCGGTGTCGATGAGGTTGATTCCCGCGTCCAGGGCTTTGTGGATGATGCGGGCCGCGTCGTCGGGGTCGGGATTGCCGACGGACGTGGCGAACATCAATGCGCCGAGCGCATAAGGGCTGACTTTGATCCCGGTCCGGCCGAGCGTGCGGTACTGCATGCGAAATCGTCCTTTCTTCGCAAAAAGATCTAAATAGCCTGTAACGCTGACAAATCCTCGGAAGGCGCATGTAGCTGTCGTGCAGATGCCGCATGCGGCACGCGACACCTCTCCGATGCTCGTCTCGTGGCACCTGCGGGGCGCCGCCGGTCCGCCGAGTCGGCTTCCAGCGTGCGGCGGTGCGGCCGTCGGCGGGAGAGACGTCCTTATCCGGGGACGGGCAGTCCCTGGCTGCGTCCGGCGTCCCGGGGCATGGTGGAGGTGTGGACAGAACCGAACTGGCCGACTTCCTGCGCCACTGCCGTACCCGACTTGCCCCTGCCGACGTGGGGCTGTCGCAGGGCGCGCGGCGCCGCACCCCGGGACTGCGCCGCGAGGAGGTGGCGCAGCTGGCAGGCATGTCCACCGACCACTACACGCGGCTGGAGCAGGCCAGGGGCTCACGCCCGTCCCGCCAGATGCTCGCCGCCGTCGCCCGCGCGCTGCGGCTGACCGGCGACGAACGGGACCACCTCTTCCATCTGGCCGGCGAGGAGCCCCCGCGCAACCGGCTGACCACGGATCATGTCCGCCCCGGCCTGCTTCTCGTCCTCGACCGACTGACCGACACTCCCGCCCAGGTGGTGAGCGACCGCGGCGACATCCTCGCGCAGAACGCGATGGCCATGGCGCTCCACGGTGACGCGTCCGCCCGCCCCGAGGCGGAGCACAACATGGCCTGGCGCTACTTCACGGACCCCTCCGCGCGGGAACTCTTCCCGGCCGAGGACCGTGACCGTGCCGCCCGCGCAGCAGTGGCGGATCTGCGTGCCACACTCGCCCGCCGCCCGGACGACGCGCGTCTGGCAGGGCTCGTACGCCGGCTCCGCGCCCGCAGCGAGGAGTTCTCGGTGCTGTGGGACACCCACCACGTCGCCGTACGCCGCGCCGACACCAAACGCTTCCTGCACCCGGTCGTCGGCCTACTGGAGCTGGACTGCGAGGTATTGCTGAACCCGGAACACGACCAGCGGCTGGTCGTCTACACCGCCCGTCCGGGCAGCAGGTCCTACGAGCGGCTGGAACTGCTGCGCGTGGTCGGCCTCCAGGATCTGACCCGTGGCTGAACCGCTCTGCCGGAGCCGTCGGCGCCCGCAGCAGCGATACCGCTTGGGCCCGGCGGTCGGTCGTGGCGATCCGTGTCGCGGCGATCTGGGCGTCCTTGCGCGAGCTGGCCGGTCCTGCCGCGGCGAGTTGGTGCAGGCGCGCGAACCCGTCCGGGTCCCGGATCTCGGCCATCGCGGAAGCGAGATACCGGTGGGTGCGGGTGAGCATCCATGGCAGGCCAGGGCGGATGACATCTCCGCAGATGAGCATGAGCAGCCCGGAAGGCAGGTCATCGCGGTCATGGGACGGCGAGGGCCCGTGCTCGCGCAGCCACCGCAACGGGATCTCCACCCCGGCGGCCCCGGGTCGGTCTTCCGCCCCGGAAGCCTTCCATCGCTCCTACGGACCCGAGCCGGGGCGTCGGCGGCACCCCCATTGGCCCCCTCCGGGGGTAAGCCGACAGACCGGGCTGTGACCGGTGCGTCAGGGGCGTACGGCCAGCACGTCCACCTCGATGAGAGCCCCGGGTGCCAGGCCCGCGGTGACTGTCGTCCGCGGGGGGAACGGTTCCGTGAGCACGCTGCGGTAGGCGGCGTCCATCGCGTCGAAGTCGTCGTCGGAGGCAAGGTAGATGCGGACCATCAGGACGTCGTCCCAGTCGGCGCCGTCGGCAGCGAGGATCGCCTCGATCTGTTCGAGCACGCGCCGGGTCTGACCTGTCGCGTCGGCTTCCAGAAGTGCTCCAGTTTCGGGGTCGGTAGCCAGCTGGCCACAGACTTGGAGGAAGGCTCCGATGCGGCGCCCCTGGCTGTAGGCGCCGAGTGGGGCGGGGGCCGCCGGGGTGGTGACGGTGGTGAAGGACATGGTGTCTCCGAGGGTTCGAGATGCTGCCGCCGGGCCGGCGCAGGCTGGCCCGGCACTGAGAGGTCAGCGCGTGTGGATCGCGCTCATGACGTGCTTGACGCGGGTGTAGTCGGCGAGGGCGTATGCGGACAGGTCCTTGCCGTGTCCGGAGTGCTTGAAGCCGCCGTGCGGCATCTCCGCGGCGAGGACTCCGTGGGTGTTGACCCACACCGCGCCGAAGTCGAGTTCGGCCATCGCGCGCATGGTCCGGGAGTGGCTGGTGGTCCAGACGGAGGCGGCGAGGCCGTACGGCTGGTCATTGGCCAGCCGGATCCCCTCGGCCTCGGTGGCGAACTCCTGCACTGTCAGGACGGGGGCGAAGATCTCCTCCTGGACGACCTCGTCCTCCTGCCGCAGCCCCGAGACGACGGTTGGCGCAAGGTGATAGCCGCGGTCACCGACCCGGTGACCGCCGGTGTGCACCGTGGCGCGGCCGGGCAGCCGCTCCAGCAGGCCCAGTACGCGGTCGAGTTGGGCGGCGCTGTTGAGAGGCCCGATGTCGAGTTCTCCTTCCGGGTGCGGGGCAGGTCCGCTGGTCAGTGCCTCGGCCCGGTTGATCAGCGCGCTCACCAGGGCCTCGTGGACATCCGCGTGGGCGAGCACGCGCGTGGCGGCGGTGCAGTCCTGACCGGCGTTGTAGAAGCCGGCAGCGACGATGCTCTCGGCCGCAGCCTGGACGTCTGCGTCCTCGAAGACCAGGACGGGGGCGTTACCGCCGGAGCGACCTCGACGACGTCGGCACCGACCAGGTTGGTGTCACGCAGTCCGCGCAGGATCTCCAGCAGTTCGCGGCTGGTCAGGCCGCCGGCCTCGGGGGTTCCTGTGCCGGGCGCGTGTGCCGGGTCCAGGACGTCGATGTCGATGGAGATGTGCAGCGGGCGACTGCCGATGCGCTGGCGCAGAGCATCGACCGTCTCGTCGAGGCCGCGCCGCAAGACGTCGGCGGCGGTGTGGATACCGAAGCCGAGACGTCGGTCCTCCTCCAGGTCCCGGTTGCCGTACAGCGGACCGCGCGTAGCGACATGGGACAGCGCCTCGGTGTCGAGAATGCCCTCCTCGACCGCGCGGCGGAAGGGGGTCCCGTGGGTGTACGGCTCGCCGAAGTAGGTGTCCCAGGTGTCCAGATGAGCGTCGAAGTGCAGCAGGGCGACCGGGCCGTGCTGCCGGGCAACGGCGCGCAGCAAGGGCAGGGCGATGGTGTGATCGCTGCCGATGGTGACCAGGCGGGTACCGGATGCCAGCAGTTCCTCGGAGCCGTGCTGCAGTGGCTCGATGGCCTCACCGATGTTGAACGGGTTGACGGCGATGTCACCGCCGTCGGCCACCTGCACCTCGGCGAACGGTGAGACGTCCAGTGCGGGGTGGTAGGGGTGCAGCAGCCGGGATGCCTCACGCACGGCGGTCGGAGCGAACCGCGCACCGGGACGGTAGGGGACACCCGAGTCGAAGGGGACGCCGACCTCCGCGATGTCCGCGTGCGCCACCTGGTCGGTGCGCGGGAGGCGGGCGAAGGTGGCGGATCCGGCATAAGGCGGGGTGCGGCTGCTGTCGACGGGTCTGACAGGGGCCCGCCGCGGCCGCTCGGCCTCAGAGGAGAGCAGGGAAGTCATGGAGGGCGGCTTCTTTCTGTTGCCGTTCGGAGAGGCGGCTCAGTGGTCGGTGAGGAAGCGGTGCAACGCCCGTGCACCGAAGCGGAGGCTGTCGAGAGGTATGCGCTCGTCCACGCCATGGAACATGCGTGCGAAGTCGAATTCGGCGGGCAGCCGGAGGGGGACGAAACCGAAGCCCTCGATGCCCAGAGGGGCGAAGGCGGCGTTGTCGGTCGAGGCGGAGGAGCAGTAGGGAACCACGGCCGCCCCGGGATCCTCAGCCCGCAGAGCGCGGTGCATGGCACCGATCAGCGCACTGTTCGGATCGGATTCGGCCGAGGCCGTCAGATCGACAACCTCGACGTCGATGTCCGGCCCCACGATCGCGGCGACGGTGCGCAGGAAGTCCTCGTCACGGCCCGGCACGAACCTGCCGTCCACCAGGGCCTCCGCCTCGGCCGGGATGACGTTGACGGTGTCTCCGGCGCGTACGACGGTGGGGTTGGCGACGTGCCGCAGCGAGGAGGCGACCAGTCCCGCGACCGGGGCCAGTGGCGTGCCCTCGAGAGAGTCCGCACGGACGTCTATCCCGGTGAGCCGCTGCAACTCGGTCGCCATGCGCGTGCTGGTCGCCGTGAGGTCGAGCGGCCAGACGTATTCCCCGATCCGGGTCAGGGCGGCGGCCAGCCGCACGGTGGCGTTGTCCTGGGTGATCATCGACCCGTGGCCGCGCGTGCCGCGCGCCCGCAGGCGCAGCCACGCCACGCCCTTTCGCGCGGTCTCGATCAGGTAGACGCGCCGGGTGGCGGACGGACCGGACCACTGGACCGAGAACCCACCGATCTCGCTGACGGCCTGGTCGCAGTCGTCGAGCAGGTCACGATGATTCTCGGCGAGCCAGCGCGAGCCGAGCGCGCCACCGGCCTCCTCGTCGGCGAGGAACATCAGGGCGATGTCCCGCGCGGGCAGTTCGCCGTTGCGGGCCAGCCGCCGCACGGCGGCCAGCATCATCGCGTTCATGTTCTTCATGTCCACCGCGCCGCGGCCCCACAGGCAGCCGTCGCGGATCTCCCCGGCGAAGGGATCCACCGACCACGCGTGCCGGTCCGCGGGAACCACGTCCAGGTGGCCGTGCAAGAGCAGGGCCGGGCGCGACCGGTCCCGCCCGGGGATCCTCGCCACCACGCTCGTGCGGCGCGGTGCGGATTCGAGCAGCGTGCTGCCGATGCCCACCTCGTCGAGGCGGCCGGCGACATACTCGGCCGCCGTGCGCTCCCCGGGACCGGAGCCGTCGAAGTGGTTGCTGGTGTCGATCCGGATCAGGTCCCGGCACAACTCCACCACCTCGTCCAGCCCGCACTCCGGCCCGGTCGCTGTCGCGGCACCGTCCAGTGTCGTCATCGCCCCTCCTACAGGACCTGGGCGAGGAACGCGCGGGTGCGTTCATGGCTGGGCTGGGCGAGAACCTCCCGGGGAGTGCCGTGCTCGACGACACGGCCGCCATCGAGGAACGCCACTTGGTCCGCCACTTCACGGGCGAAGCCCATCTCGTGGGTGACCACGACCATGGTCATTCCGGACTTCGCCAGATCCCGCATCACCTGGAGCACCTCGCCCACCAACTCCGGGTCGAGGGCGGAGGTCGGCTCGTCGAAGAGCATCAGTTCCGGCCTCATCGCCAGGGCCCGGGCGATCGCCACCCGCTGCTGCTGGCCGCCCGACAGCTGTGCCGGGTACTGGCGTTCCCGGCCGGCGAGTCCGACGCGGGCCAGCAGCTCCCCGGCCTCCTGTTCCGCCTCGCTCCGCGAACGGCCCAGTACGCGCTGCGGGGCCTCGGTGATGTTCTCCAGCGCGGTCATGTGCGGGAACAGGTTGAAGCGCTGGAAGACCATGCCGATCCTGCTGCGCTGCCCGGCGATCTCCTTCTCCGACAGCTCCTGCAGATGGCCGCCGTTCCGGCGGTAGCCGATGAGTTCTCCGGCGACGTACAGCCTGCCCGAGTCGATGCGCTCCAGGTGGTTGATGCACCGCAGGAAGGTGCTCTTGCCCGAGCCGCTGGGGCCGATCAGACAGGCCACCTCACCCTTCCGGACGGTGAGGTCGACTCCCTTCAGGACCTCGGTGTGGCCGAATGTCTTGCGCACGTCGACGGCGGTGACCATGGGGGTGCTCATTTCGAACTCCTGGAGACATCGGACTCCTTGTGCTTCCTGGACCGCACTGCGCGGGCGGAGCCCGGCAGGGTGCCGCGGCCGAAGCGTTTCTCCAACTGCCGCTGCACGAGCGTGAAGACCGAGGTGAGCGCCAGATACCAGGCCGAGGCCACCACGAGCAGCGGGATGACCTTGTAGTTCTGGGAGTAGACCTGCTGCAGGTTGGTCATCAGGTCGTTCCCGGCGATCACCGACACCAGGGCCGAGGTCTTGAGCAGGGTGATGACCTCGTTGCCCATGGGCGGCACGATCACCCGCATCGCCTGCGGGAGCACGATGCGGCGCATCGTCGTGGCCGGGCGCAAGCCGAGCGCGGACGCCGCCTCCTGCTGACCGGGGTCTACGGACTTGATTCCACCGCGGACGATCTCCGCCGCGTAGGCAACCTCGTTGAGGCCCAACGCCAGGATGGCTGCCGTCGTCGCCGAAACCAGACTGCTCGTGGGAGCGGAGTACAGTTCGATCCCCGTGAACGGGATCCCGAGGGTGACCCTGGGAAAGAACGCCCCGATGAAGCCCCAGAAAATGATCTGAACGAGGACGGGCGTTCCCCGGAACAGTGCGGTGTAGGAGGTGGCGAGGGCGCGCAGGACGTAGTTGTCGGAGAGGGCCATCACCGCGACGAGGGTGCCGCCGACGACGCCGATCACCATGCTCACGATGGTGAGGTAGAACGTCACCCACACGCCCTGGAGGGTGAGTTGGGCGAAGAGGTATGCCCCGACTGTCCCCCAGTCCAGGTTGGGGTTGGTGGCGAAGCTCCAGGCGAGGCCCAGGGCGCAGACCGACGCCAGGACGGCTGCCACGGTACGGCCGGGCCTGCGCAGCCGGCGGATGGGGAGATCCTCGTCCGCGATCCCGGTGTGGGCGGTCGTGGGGGACGGGTCGGAGGTCATCCGGTCACCCCTCGCTCTGGTTGACGGACGGCTTGTCCATGGCGATTTGTTCGACGTCGTAGCTGGCGAGGATCTTGACGTAGGACCCGTCGTTCATAAGATCCGCCAGTGCGAGTCGGATCGCTTCACGCAGCCTGGGCTGGTCCTTCGGCAAACCGATGCCGAGGATGGATGGGTCGTAGCCGTCCGGTGCAGCCGGATCCTCGACCGTCTCTAGAAAGCCGGCCTGCTTGGCGGCGTATCGCAGTGCGGGGAGGTCACCCACGATGGTCTGCGCCTTGCCGGTTCTCAGCGCGAGCAGCGCGTCGGAGAACTGCGGGAAGGTCTTGATGGAGACGGGCTTCTTTCCCTGTGCGGTACATCGTGCGCTCTGCTGCTTCACCAGGGCGATCTGCGGAGCGCCGGTCTGGGCGGCAGACTGGTGCCCGCACAGATCCCCCAGCTTCTTCAACTTCTCGGGGTTTCCCTCGCTCACGAGCAGAGCTGAGCCGCTGCGTCCGTAATTGACGAAGTCAACAGTCTTCTCGCGTTCCTCCGTGTCGAAGAGGCCGGCCATGAGGATGTCGTACTTCTTTGCCTGCAGGCCGGGCAGAAGGCCGTCGAACGGCTGCTGCGAGAACTCGAACGGCACGCCCAGCCGCTTACCCAGCGCCTTGCCGAGGTCGATCTCCAGTCCGGCCAGGTTCGTGTTTCCGGAACCCGCGAACATCACGAACGGTGGGAAGGGTGCATTGGTGGCGACCCGGATGCGGCCGGCCTTCTTGTAGGAGTCCGGCACCATCGCATGCAGCTGGGCGTCACGCTCGACAGCCACATCGGCTTTGGCCGTATCGGAGCCGGCAATCGGAGGATTGGTACACCCGGAGGTGAGAGTGAGACACGCGCCGAGGGCGACGGCGGCATAGAGCGGCGGAGGAACGCGTCGTATGAAGGCGCGATGGGTGGGTGATCTCATGGACTTCTCCCTGGGGAGCGGAATAGAGAGGTGTGGGAGCGCGAGGGAATTCCTGGGGTGTGGGGGAGGGGCAAGAGAAGAAGCGATCAGTCGAGCACGGCGGCGAGTGTCGGCAGGGTGATGTTGCGACCCGATACCACCGCCACTGCGCGACCGTGGGTCCGGACCTTGCCCGCCAGCAAAGCGGCGGTGGGCGCGGCGCCTGCGCCCTCGGCGACGAAGCCGCGTGCGGAGGCTAGGTAGCGGATCGCCTCGCGGATCTCCTTCTCGCTCACGGTCACCAGGTCGTCGACATGCCGACTGATCAGTTCCGGGGTCACCGCACCGGTCTCGATGTTTCCGGCCATACCGTCGGCCAGGCTCTCGCCGATCTCGACGGTCACCTTCTCTCCCGCCGTGATCGAGGCGCTCACCGCCGTGGAAACCTCCGCTTCCACGCCCACGACGCGCACACCGGGTCGAGCAGAAGCCCACAGGCCCAGGCCGGATGCGAGCCCGCCGCCACCGACGCCGCACACCACGGTCAGCTCGTCCCTGCTGTCTCGGAGCTGGTCGTCGAGCTCGAAGCCGATCGTTCCCTGCCCCGCGATCACGTGCGGATCGTTGTACGAGGAGAGGTAGTGGGCGCCCTTGCCGGCCAGCTCCAGCGCGTGTGCCTCGGCCTCGTCATACGAGGTGCCCACCTGAACCAGGTCGCCGCCGAAGCCCCGCAGCAGTGCCACCTTGGCGGGCGAGGCGTTCTCGGCGACCACGACGGTGGCCGGGCGGCCGAGGACGCGTGCCGCGTAAGCGATCCCCAGACCGTGGTTGCCCG
Source organism: Streptomyces sp. A18 (assembly GCF_059026065.1). NCBI lineage: Bacteria > Bacillati > Actinomycetota > Actinomycetes > Kitasatosporales > Streptomycetaceae > Streptomyces > Streptomyces sp. A18. The sequence continues at coordinate 38,057 of NZ_JBWLKL010000046.1, forward strand.
CGGACGCGGTGACGACCCGGGTCCCATCTGCCAAGGCGGAGAGGGCGGCGAGCGCGCCGCGGACCTTGAAGGAACCGGTGGGCTGAAGGGACTCCAGCTTGAGGGCGAAGTCCGACCTTGACGGCCCGCCCGTGCCGAGGTCGACGGGCGAGGGCGGCAGATGGCCGCTCACGGTACGCCAGGCCCGCTCCACATCACGGAACGTCGGGACGCGCACGAGGCGCGGGGCCGCGGATGGCAGCGGATCGTCGGCTGAGGAAAGCATGGAATCTCCCGGGAGTTCGTCGCGGTGTCGAGTAAGGCTCCACCGCGGCGAGGCCCCCGAGAAGATGGGCTTTCTTCGCCTGAGCGTAGGATTTTCTTATGCTCGATCCTCGAAGGCTGAGTTTGCTCAGGGACGTCGCGCGGACCGGTTCGATTGCCGGGGCCGCGCAGCAGGCGGGGTGCACGGCCTCAGCGGCGTCCCAGCAGTTGTCGTCCCTGGAACAGGAACTCGGTGTCGCGCTGCTGGAGCGTTCCCCGCGCAGCGTGCGCCTCACCGAGGCGGGCCGGGTCCTGGTCGAGCACACCTACCGCGTGCTGGCTGAACTGGAGGATGCCGTGCAGGCCGTGCAGGCCGTGGCCGGAGTGCGCGGCGGTAAGCTCCGCGTCGCTGCGTTCAGCACCGCGGCGACCAGCCTGGTCATCCCCGCACTCGTCGCGTTCCGGCAAAAGCACCGCTATGTACGTGTCTCCTTCACGGAGACCGAGCCCGAGGACGCCATACCGGCGGTGGCAGCCGGAGACCTCGATCTGGCAGTCACCCACCAGTACGACCACCTGCCCCGCCCCGAGCTACGGGGGCTGCGCCAAACCCTCCTGCACCGCGACCGGCTGCTGCTCGCCGTGCCACCGCACCTGCATCGCACTGGGCAGACCACGGCGCGGTTGCAGGACTACGCCGACGCGACGTGGGCGTCGATCCTGCCCACCGAGGGCTTCCAGGCCGTCACCGAACTCCTGTGCCGTACACAGCACTTCGAACCCGACATCGCCTATCGCTCGGACAGTTACGACCTGCTCCTGGCGCTAGTGGCGGCCGACTTCGGTGTGGCCTTGGTCCCGGGACTGGCAGCCCAGCCCCGTGCCGGTGTCACCTTCCTGGAGGTGACCGAACCAGAGGGGGCCGCCCGCAAAATCCACATCACCACGCGGGCCGCCGACCCGTCACCCGGCACTCAGGCCCTGGCCAGCCTGCTCCTGCGGCGCCAGACCGGCCACGGGAGGAGCTGACAGCCGCGCGGACTGCTGCTGTTCCGGCCTGGATCAAGGAGAAACTGCGGTTGCGAGGTCACGGCGTGTGCGCCAGGCCGAGTTCGACGACACGAATGGAGGTGACCCGTCCGCCTTCCGCACAGACTGAGACATCGAGTTGGCCGTTGACGGCCAACGTTCATACAGCACCGACGAGGCCACGGTCGATGAGGATGGGGTTCCGGTAGCGGCAGCCGAGAAACCAATGCCTAGAGATCATCTCATTTGGCGAGCCTCCGGTAGCAAATGAGGGTGCTGGCGATGCTGGCGAAGGCAAGGAAGTGGATGGCCTGGCGCTCGTAGCGGCGGTGAAGTCGGCGACAGCCGGCGAGCCAGGCCATCGTGCGCTGGATGGTCCAGCGGTGACGGCCCAGCTTCTGCGATGTCTCAACGCCCTTGCGGGCGATCCGCGGTGTGATGTGGCGTGAACGGAGCCATCTCCGCAGGTGACGGTTGTCGTAAGCCTTGTCCGCGTGCAACTTGGCGGGACGGCGCCGACGAGGACCGCGCCGGGACCTGATCGTTCGCGCTGACAGAATCCTGGACGAGGCCCGCGAGACCGAAGATCCCGTCCACCTCGTCCATGTCTTCGGGATCTCCATCACCGCTGCCATGAAGTACATCCACACGGCCCACCCCCACCGCGTCGGTCCTGTTCCTCTCTGAGGCAGACGGTCGTCCCCGGGAAGCACGTGCACCCCCAAATAGCGTCACTCCAGGACACTGACCTGCCTTCACGATGGCGGCACCTCAGTGTTGAGAGCCTCGGCAGGCACTCGCTCGATGCGGGTCCAGCCCCTCCAGCCTCGTTCCTCCAGAATCGCCAACAGCCGTGCGGCGTGCGGTGAGGACTCCATGGTTGAGTCCAGCAGGTCGACGAACTGGTCGTCGATGCCGTCGTGGGCACCCACCTCGCCGGCCTCCACAGCGCGAACCATCAAGCGCTCCATGATGTCGGCGACCTCGACGATCCGCGGATCGTCGGCCGGCCAGTCGAGTGCCCTGCTGAGAAGGCTGTAGAGCTTCACCATGTCGGGGTTGTCCAGCTCCTCGTGCTTCTTGGCGATCACGGAGTCGATCGAATGCGGCACCTGGGCGGCGATCATGATCCAGGCGTCCCGCTCCATCTCGATGTACCGCTCCTCGACGCCGAGACCGCGCAGCCGGTCGAGGTAGTCCACAACGCTCTGCGGAAGCGCCAGGTGCTCTCCTGCAGCGAGCCTGGCGAGTCGGCTGCGAGTGTCCTGTAGTCGCCGGATCTCGGCACGCAGGGCCTTGTCGATCTCCTGGACGCCGCCGGCGAATTCCTCCAGGCCGGCGGCCAGAAGTTCCTGCACCCGGGCCAGCGGTACGCCGGCGTCTGCGAGGGTGCGGATCCGGATCAGTCGCACGACCGCGACAGCGTCGTAGGTCCGGTATCCGGACCGGTCGCGCTCGGGCTCCGGCAGCAACCCGATCCGGTGGTAGTGACGTACCGCCCGCACCGTCACCCCGGCATACGCCGCAAGCTGGCTGATGGTGAGCATGGGTCTCAGCCTGCCTCAGGCGATCTTCCGGCGATAGGCGGCCATCGCGAAGACGTACCCCACGACGAGGATGCCGACGCACCACGCGAGGGCGGTCCAGATGTCGTCACCGACCGGCTGCTGGGCGAACAGATTGCGGATCGTGTTGACGATCGACGTCACCGGCTGATGCTCGGCGAACCAGCGTACCGGGCCGGGCATCGTCTTTGTGGGCACGAACGCCGAACTGACGAACGGCAGGAAGATGAGCGGGTAGGCGAACGCGCCAGCGCCCTCGACCGACGACGCAGAGAGCCCGGGGATCACGGCGAGCCAGGTCAGCGCCAGGGTGAACAGGAGCAGGATGCCGGTGACCGCGAGCCATGCCGAGACTCCTGCCCCTGAGCGGAAGCCCATGAGGACAGCGACGCCCACGACGAGGACGAGCGCGATCAGGTTGGCGACCACAGAGGTGACGACGTGGGCCCACAGCACACCCGACCGCGCGATCGGCATGGACTGGAATCGTTCGAAGATCCCGCTCTTCACATCGGTGAACAGCCGGAACGCGGTGTAGGAGATGCCTGAGGCGATGGTCATGAGCAGGATGCCGGGCAGCATGTAGTTCACATACGAAACCGATCCGGTTTCGATGGCGCCGCCGAACACGTAGACGAACATCAACATCATGGCGACCGGCGTGATGGCGGTCGTGATGATGGTGTCCATGCTGCGGGTGACATGGCGCAGGGTTCGCCCCGTGAGCGCGGCAGTGTCGTTATAGAAGTACGCGGTCATCCTCGTCCCCCAGTTGTTGATCCAGTGGTGTCGCTCGTGTCGCTGCCGCCGATGACTGCGAGGAAGATCTCCTCGAGAGTCGGCTGCTTCTCGACGTACTCGACTTTGGCGGGCGGGAAGAGCTGCTTGAGCTCGGCGAGGGTGCCGTTCACGATGATCCGACCCTGATGAAGGATCGCGATCCGGTCGGCCAATTGCTCGGCCTCGTTCAGATACTGCGTGGTGAGCAGCACCGTCGTTCCGTGGCCGGCGAGCTCCTTGACCGCGTCCCACACCTCGATGCGTGCCTCGGGGTCAAGACCGGCCGTCGGCTCGTCCAGGAATATCACCGGCGAATTCCCGATGAGGCTCATTGCGATGTCCAGCCTGCGGCGCATCCCACCCGAATACGTGGACACTCTCCGGCCGCCCGCCTCGCTCAGCGAGAAACGCCTCAGCAGGTTGTCCGCGGTCGCGCCAGGGTCCTTGATGTGGCGCAGCCTGGCGACGAGGGCGAGGTTCTCCCGACCGCTGAGGATCTCGTCGACGGCCGCGAACTGCCCGGTGAGACTGATGGATTCCCGCACGTTCGCCGGTTGCGTGGCAACGTCGAAGCCATTGACGCTCGCCGCCCCCGCGTCGGCTTTCAGGAGCGTGGCGAGAACCCTCACGGTCGTGGTCTTGCCCGCCCCGTTGGAACCGAGCAGGGCGAAGATGCTGCCCGGCGCCACGTCGAAGTCCACACTGCGCAGCACTTCGAGCTTCCCGTACGACTTCTTGAGACCTTGCACGCGAATCGCCGGACCGGCGATCGATTGGACTGTCATGGTCATTTTCCTCCTTCGCGGAGCTGTTCCGGGCGACTGCGCGGAAGCTCCTCCGGGAGGATGGAGGGTTGACCCAGCGTCAAGGTCAAGCCCGTTCCGACCATGGCACCCAGATCGCCGGTCAGTCAGACACATCACAGCAATGACGGACTGCTCGTCCCGAGCTCGTACGGCCGCGAACCCGCCATACTCAGAGCTGTCGGTGAACCACTCACGCGTCGGTTCCTGCGACTCACCGGCCAGAAATCAACGAACCCGCCTGCTTCGGTCGGTGGCGCCGTGGATGTTGGTGAGTCCGATGAACAGGCCTCCGTGCGGGCGCTGGCCGAAGAGCTGGGCATTGGGGAAGGCGGACAACGGATGATGGGACCCCGTGCTCGGCAAGACCGAGGTCATGATCGACGGCCTCGATGCGCTTACCCGCAGGCCCGTGTGCAACTGCTCGGTCGGTTTCTGCTGCTACCTGCCCCTTGGGGAGACCTGCGAGGCCGACGGCCATGACGAAAGGCCGCTGGGTTCCGGCCAGGGCTTCACCCATGGCTGTCACGGCCTTGTATTCCGTCTCGGCTGCACCTGCTGGGTCAGTGGTGAACGCAACGTCGTGGCGGTATGCGAGGTGGATCACCCCGCCGCTTGCTTCAGCGGCACGGCGCAGCGATTCGGGGTCCTCGAGGTCTGCTCGGACGGGCTCAGCACCGAGTGCTCGCACTGTGTCCGCGGCGGGGTCGGACCGCGTCGTTGCGGTGACTCGATGGCCTGCGGCGATGAGTTGGGGGATGAGCAGAGCCGATCCAGCCGGTGGCACCGGTGAGAAGAATGTGCGTTGTTTTCCTCGTTTTCCTCGCAGCGGTTGAGAATCCGGCCGATGAGTTCGCGGTCACCAGGCAACGGGGCCGTTGACATCGGTGAAGGTCCCGGTGGGGCCATCGACATCGATGGTGGCCATGGCAACCGCCTGGCGAGCGCCGTCCTGTGGAGTCCCGGTCCCGTGGTGGTTGTTCAGGTCGGTGGCGATGAATCCGGGGCAGACCGCGTTGACGAGGATGTTCTCGGAGGCGAGGTCACGGGCGTACATCATGGTCACCGCGGTCAGCGCGGTCTTGGAGGGGACGTAGCCCAGTGCGATGGGATCGGTGTTGGCGAAGTCGGAGATCGCCGCGAGGGAGCCGGCGCTGCTGGACACGTTGACGATCCGCGGGTTGCCGGAGTTGCGCAGCAGCGGCAGGAATGCGCTGCTGACGGTGATGACACCGAACACGTTCGTCTCGAACACGTAGCGGACGTGGTCGACGTCGGCGGAGCGAGGCAGCTGCCCGGCGAAGTCGGCGCCGGGCTGGTGGCTGATACCGGCGTTGTTGATCAGTGCGTCAAGACGGCCGAAGCGGGAGCGGACCGTATCGGCAGCGGCGGATGCCGAGACGGGGTCGGTGACGTCGAGGGCGACGGCGGTGACGTCGCCGCCTGCTCCGCGCAGTTCGGCGGCGGCCTCTTCACCGCGCTCGATGCTTCGTGCACCGATCACGACGGTGTGGCCGAGTTCGGTGAGCTGGGCTGCGATCTCGCGGCCGATGCCTTTGTTGCCGCCGGTGACCAGGGCGATCATGGGGTGATTCATGGAAATCCTTCAGTGCTGGTGTTTGGTCTGTTACCAGGGAAGAGGGCCGTCGTCGCCGGAGAACGTGCCCGTCGGACCGTCAGGTCCGATGAGCGCCATCCGGACGATGTGCCGGGCGCCTTCTTCGACGGTCTTTGTGCCCTGGAAGTTGTTGAGGGCAGTCGCAGTGAAACCGGGGTCTGCGACGTTGACCTTGATGCCGGTCGGCTCCAGGGCGGTGGCGAATCCGAGCGTGGCGGCGTGCAGCGCGGACTTCGAGGTCGGATAGATGCCGAACATGGAACGCTCCGGGTTGCGCTCGTCGGCGTTCAGCGTGAGTGAGCTGCCGGAGCTTCCCACGTTGACGATCCGTGCCGCCGGGGCCTCGCGGAGCAGCGGAAGCAGCGCCTGCGTCAGTGCGATCGGCCCGATGACGTTCGTCTCGAAGAACTGGCGGACGACGTCGAGTGACACCTCGGTGAGCAGGCCCGAGCGGGCACGCTCCTCCAGCGGAGTGTCGGCATCACCGATGAACGAGATACGGGCGTTGTTGACCAGCGCGTCGAGGCGGCCGAACTCGATTCGGACCCGCTGCGCGGCGGCCGCGATCGACACCTCGTCGGTGATGTCGAGTTGCACCGCGTGGGCGTCCCCGTCGACCTGGGCCGCAGCGGCTTCGCCGCGGCCCAGGTCCCGGGAGCCGACGAGCACGGTGAACCCGTGCCCGGCGAGTTCCCTCGCCACCTGCTGGCCGATACCTGCGTTCGCCCCGGTGACCAGTGCTACGGGAGTGTTCTGCATGAGTGTGCTCCACCCCCACCCCGAGAGCTGGTTGCCCAGTCCTCGGGGTGGGGTCTCGGGGACTACTTGGATTCGACGTGGCCGAAGGCGTCGGGACCGGTGGCGAGTGCGTCCTGCGCCGTCTGCCAGGCGTTGTTGTCGGAGTCGAACGCCGTGCGCAGGTAGGCGGCGGTCAGTTCGGCGATCGCGGCGACCCGGTCGGGGCTCTCGTCCGTGGTCCCGACGCTGTCGTGGCCCTGGATCCCGCCGAAGAGGTGCTCACCGTTGAAGACGGTGAGCAGGGTCTTGGGCCCGGGAGTCAGGTGATAGGGGTCGGCGTGCCAGTCCGGGCCCATGGTCGTCCAGTGCTGGGAGTCGTCCTTGTCGCCGGCGACGACGAGTGCGGGCGTGGTCATCGTGGTGAGGTTCATGGTGCGGAAGACCGGCACCTGGGCGGCCGCGAACCCGTCGAAGGTGTCGCCGCCCCGGCCGGTCGCCCCGATCAGCACGCCCTGCGTGATCCGGGGCTCGAGGAGGTTCACCTCTTCGCCGGTGTCGGGGTCGGTGATCCGGGCGCCGAGGAGGAGTTCGGCGGTGAATCCACCGAGCGAGTGACCGGCCACCGCGACCTTGCTGCGGTCGATGCGCCCGGCGAGTTGCGGCACGGCCTGCTCGATCTCGTCGAGCCGGTCGAGGATATGGCTCATGTCCTCGGCGCGTGAGCGCCAGAAGAACGGCGCTTCGGGCCTGTCGCCGACCAGGTGGCTCAGCCTGGGGGCGCTGAGGTGGTTGGGCTGGATCACGACGAAGCCGCGGGCCGCCCAGACCTTGGCGAGGGGGAGGTAGCCGTCGAGCGAGGACGGGCCGTAGGTCCCGCCGTGGCCGTGCGACAGGAGGACGACCGGCAGGTCGGTGCCGGTCAGGGGTGCGGAGACACGCACTTCGAGGTCCAAGGGGCGTCCGGGCACGCTCAGCGTGATGGGGCTGACCGATATCACGGGCGGGGCGGAGGGGTGGAGGTAGGTGTCGGCGACGGAAGTCCACTCAGGCATGGCGCATGTTCCCTTCGGAGATTTGCCGCATACCAACCGGGACACGGCACGTAAGCACTCAGAGGTGTCCGGATCGACTAAGCTGACACCGAGGCGGAACCTTGCTCCGTTTCACAATACGGAGCGCTGCTCCGTATTGCAAACGGAGCAGCACGCACGGAAGGACCATGTGGTGACCACTACGGGTAAGCCCCGATCGGATGCGGCTCAGAGCACGCGGCCCGATGCGGTGCGCAGTCGGCAGAAGCTGCTTGCGGCCGCCGCGGAGGTGTTCGTCGAATCCGGCGTCGACGCGCCGGTCCGTGAGGTCGCGGCCAGAGCAGGCGTCGGCATGGGTACCCTCTACCGCCACTTCCCCACACGGCCGGACCTCGTCGTCGCCGTCTTTCGCCACCAGGTCGAGGAGTGTGCCGAGGCGGGCCCTCAGTTGCTCGCCAACAACGACTCCCCCTTGGAGGCGCTGCGGCAGTGGGTCGACATCTTCGTTGACTTCCTCGTCACCAAGCACGGACTGGCCCATACAGAGCAGCCCGACAGCAGTGGCTTCGGTGCGCTGCACACGTTCTTTCTCGAGCGTCTACGGCCCGTGGCCGAGGAACTGGTCGGTGCTGCGGCCGACGCCGGAGAGATCCAGAGCGGGATCCAGCCTTACGAACTCATGCGGGGTATCGGCAACCTCTGCATCGCACCCGACCATGACCCCCGCTATGACCCGCGCCGCCTGATCGATCTGCTCCTGCGCGGCATCCAGCAACCGAAGACATCCTGAGTTCGTTCCCCGGGTCGAGCGCCCCGACCAGCGCCACCGAAACATGGTGAGCGGGCACGGTTACCCCCGCGCCGCACGCATGAGTTCCCGTACGTTCTCCACGCCAGCAGCCTGGGGGCAGGTGACGCGGGAGTCCGGGAAGGCCGTGGTGGCGAGGCGGGCCGGCGAGTCGCCGGGCAGAGCTTGTACGAACAGGTGGGCCCCGTGTTCGTAGAGCACGCTGGTGGCGTCGTGCCAGCGGACGGGCCGGGTGAGGGAGTGGACCAGGTCTTCGGCGATGGCGGCAGCGGCGGTTCGCAGTGTGCGGCCGCCGACGTTTCCGGCGAAGGAGATGGCAGGGCGGGACACGGGCAACTTGCTAATGAAGGAAGCAAGTTCACTGAAGGACTCTGTCGGGAATCTTGAAGACGAGCCGTAAACGATCGTGACGCTGCGTCAGGCTCGTTGGGAGGTTCCACCCGTAGTCTCCAGTAGCCCGAGATGTTTCAGCAGTCGCCGACCGCAGTCCTCATGGGCGTTGAGATCCAGGCAGCGCGGCACAAGTAGACGCTGAGCGCACGGTCGGCATCGCGAAGTCTGTGAACGAGCGGTCGTCGGCGCGGACCGGGCAGGGTGACAGCGGCCGTGGCAGCGTCCAGGTACGCGGTCAGTCGAGTCCAGGCTGGTGGTCACGGGAAGTACCAGTGGGTGGCCGTCTGCCCTGTTGCGATCGGCGGCGCGCAATGGCGGTGCCTTGAGTCCTTATGCGCCCTGAGACGTGTCGGGCGCTGCCATGTTCTCGCTGGCCAGGATGGACAGCAGGCGCAGTTTGGTGGCGGCCTCGCTGCCGGGGTCGGCGGTGAAGACGACGATGCGGACGTCCGAGCCGTGCGCGGAGAGCACGTCGCAGTCCAGCTCGATCGGCCCGACGTGCGGGTGGTCGATGGTTTTGCGCGCGGTGTTGTGATGGCCGACGGCGCTGCCGGCCCATAGCCCCGCGAATTCTTCGCTTCTCCTGCGCAGCTCGTCGATCATTTCTTTGAGCTCGCGGTCGGCCGGGTAGCGTCCGGCGACATCCCGTAGGTCTGCTACCAGCGACGCCTTGTGCTCATCCGGGTAGGGGTGTCGCACGGAGACGACCTCTTCGATGAAGGTCATCCAGACGATGTTCGCGGTCCGTCCGCGCCGTCCCTGCCAGTCGACCCCGGTCAGGGCGGGCCACAGATCGTTGTGATCCAGATGGGTCCAGGCGGCGTCGAACACGGCGATCGGAGCATTGCCCAGGCGGTCGATCAGCCTCTGCACGCTCGGGCCGATCCGCTGGGGGACCAGGCCCTGCCGGTCGGAGGCCAGCCCGGCCAGGCGGCAGGCCAGTTCGTACTCGGCCGGTGACAGCCGTAGCGCCTCCGCCAGCGCCCGCAGTACCGGGCCGCTGGGGTGTGCGCGCCCCTGCTCGATGCGCTTGATGTAGTCCGGGGAGATCAGCGCCAGTGCGGCGACTTCCTCACGGCGCAGCCCCGCGGTGCGTCGCGCACCCGGCGGGGTCGGCAGTCCCACATCGCTGGGCTGCAGTCGCGCGCGCCATGAACGCAGCAGGATGGCCAGCGTCGGAGTTTCGTTCATGCCTTCATTGTCTCCCTCGCCCCACCCATTCGGCCCCGAGAGCATCCATTCAGCCTGGCACAGACAGGGCCACGCTCCTGGCACGCATTCACACAAGTGTGGATATCTAATGGATGGCGGGGGTGGTCTCGGAAAGGTGTTTCATGAGCGGCACGGAAATAGACAGACCTATTGCGCTGGTCACCGGTGCGAACAAGGGAATCGGCCTGGAAACGGTGCGCCGCCTTGTCGGCCAGGGTTTCCGGGTCTACCTGGGAGCGAGGAATCCGGAGCGCGGGCAGCCTGCCGCGGACCTGGTGAAGGCGCAGTTTCTACAGGTCGACGTCACGTCAGACGTGTCGGTTCAGCAGGCCGTCGCGTTCATTCACCGGGAGCACGGGCGCCTGGACGTGCTCGTCAATAACGCTGGTATCGGAGGCCCGCGGCGTGAGCCGCAGGATTACACCGCCGATGACATGGCCGAGGTGCTGATGACGAACGTCGTCGGATATATGCGCCTCATTCACGCATGCCTGTCGCTCTTGGAGAAGAGCAGCAATCCGCGGGTCGTGAATGTCAGCAGCGGGCTGGGATCGTTCGCGCTCTTCCACGACCTGGACCGCATCGAATCCCGCGCCGGCACCGTGCCGTACGCGGCGTCAAAGGCGGCGATCAACATGATGACCGCCCGGATGGCGCGCCTGCTGCCGCACATCCGCATCAACGCCGCCGACCCCGGCCAGACCGCCACCGACCTGAGCGGCGACCAGGGCCACTCGATCCAGGACGGCACCGACGCCATCCTCACCTTCGCCCTCGCCGGCCCGGACGGTCCCAGCGGCACGTACGCCGACCGCAACGGCGAACTCCCCTGGTAGCAGGGCACACACCTGCGGTCACACTCATCACTCCAAAGGAACTACACGCATGATTCTCGTCACCGGAGCCACCGGAAACGTCGGCAGCGAACTCGTCAAGCAGCTCGTCGATGGCGGACACGACGTCCGTGCCTACATCCGCAACCCCGACAAGGCCGGCATGCTGCCGGACGCGGCCGAGATCGCGATCGGCGACCTCGACGACACCGCGGCTCTCCACAAGGCGGCCGAGGGGGTGGACGTCGTCTTCTTCCTGCAGGCCGCCCCCTTGCCCGCCCAGGCGCAGAAGGTCGTGGACGCCGCGAAGGCGAGCGGGGTGAACCGGATCGTGGTGCTGTCCTCGATCGGCACTGTCCTGCATCCTCGGCCGATCATCGGCGAAATGATCAACACCCGCGACGACGTGCTCCGCGCCTCGGGAATCACGATCACCTACCTGCGACCCAACACCCTGTCCACCAACGCACAGTGGTGGAAGGACAGCATCACCAGTGAAGGCAAGGTCTACGACCCGACAGACCCGGGCCTGACCTCCCCGATCGACCCCTACGACATCGCCCGCGTCGCCGCCACCGTCCTGACCGAGAGCGGCCACGACAACCGCGGCTACATCCTCAACGGCCCCGAGGCACTCAGCGCCAAGCAGCAGGTCGAGATCCTTGCCGACGTCCTGGGCCGAGACATCGAATTCGTGTCCGTCACCCCGGAGCGGTTCGCCGAAACCAACATTCAGCGCGGCACCCCCGAAGGACAGGCGCGCGGCCTGCAGAATCTGCACGAGCTGTTCCGCGCCGGCCGATCCGGCTTCCTCGCCGACGACGTACACAACCTCACCGGCACCCCCGCCCGCACATTCCGCCAGTGGTGCGAGGAGCACCGCGCCGACTTCAACTGACGCACACGCAGGGTGCAGCACCGTGTGAGTGCATGCGCGACGGCGCGCCCGCTCTCACGGTTGCGGGTCTGCCGCGTGGACGCCTGTGTCCACGCGTCAGCCCCATATCGGTGCTCATGGTTACGCAGACGTGATCGCGGATCTGTGAAGCCTAGAGGGTATGTGGCAAAATCTGACAAAGAGATCATGGAAACCCTTGAGGCGTACGACCTGACCGGGACGGTCTGGTCGGCAGCGACCTTGACGGGGCACGACCCGAAGACGGTCAAGAGGTATGTCGAAGCCCGCAACGGCGGGCGCAATCCTTATGAACGAGAGCCGCGGCCGAAGATGATCGACGCGTTTCTGGAGAAGGTCGAGGAGTGGGTCGAGCAGTCGAAGGCGACGATCCGCGCCGATGTGGTCCACGAAAAGCTCGTGAAGATGGGCTACCGGGGCAGCGAACGCTCGACGAGACGGGCGGTGAACGCGGCAAAGGCCGCGTGGAAGGCGGGCAAGCGCCGAACGTACCGGCCGTGGGCGTGTTGACTGAACTACGGGAGGTCTCCTCGTTGTTCTGGAGACGGGGAGGTGGTGGGCTGTCTACCTTCACGTG
>NZ_JBWLKL010000047.1:0-49610 GCF_059026065.1 Streptomyces sp. A18
CGTCAGGCTCTGGTCAACGACCTGGGTCTTGAGCCCTCGCCCGAACTGCGCCGCCTGCAGCAGGCCATCCTCAAGACATCCACCTCCAATCTTCAGGTATCGGCTCTCCGGAATCCGGCTCCTTACGTGTCGACTGCCGCGAACGCGCGGCTGGTCCCCGCTGCTGCCTGAGTCGGCTCGACTCCTTCCTCTCTCTCCTCTCGCTCACGTCTCTCACGAAGAACACACGGAGGACTCTTCATGCCCGAGCGCAAGGCGGTCCCGCACGGCCTGTTGATGTGCCACCCCCCGTACTTGCTTCAGTGGGAGCACCTGCGCTTTCACGAGCTGATGTGGCCGGAGCACATCAACGAGGGCGAGGGCGACCACCTGCGCGCGGGCCGCCGGATGCCGGCCGGCACCGGCTTCCGGACCGAGGCGGCCCACCGGCCTCGTCGAGCAGCTCAAGGAGCGGGGTTTCAAGCCGATCGGCGTGAGCCTGGCGAGCTGCTCAAGGCGGGCGGCAGCGTCAAGTGCTGCACCCTCACGCTGGGCGTCACGGCATAGGCATGACCTCCCTCTCATCCGGGTCCGGCACGATCACCGTGCCGACCCCGTCGTCGGTGAACATCTCCAGGAGGACCGAGTGCGGGACCCTTCCGTCGATCACCCGGGCCGCGCCCACGCCTCCGCGCACCGCGTCCAGGCAACCGGTCATCTTGGGCACCATGCCGTCGCTCAGCTCCGGCAGGAGCTTCTCCAGTTCGCCGGCCGTGAGCCGGGGTATGACCTCCTGACTGTGTGGCCAGCCCGCGTACAGGCCCGCGACGTCCGTCATCATGACGAGCGTCTCGGCGCGCAGCGCCGTCGCGAGCGCCGCTGCCGCGGTGTCGGCGTTGACGTTGTAGACCAGGCCGTCCTCGGCGCTGCGGGCCAGCGGCGAGATCACCGGGATCCGGCCGTCCGCGAGGAGGCTGTTGACGGCGCCGGTGCTGACGCCGGTTATCTCGCCGACCCTGCCGATGTCCACCGGCTCCCCGTCGATCCAGGGCACGAACTGCTTTGCCGTAAGGGTGTTGGCGTCCTCTCCTGTCATGCCGACGGCGAGCGGGCCGTGGCGGTTGATGAGTCCGACCAGATCGCGCTGCACCTGGCCGGCGAGGACCATGCGCACCACGTCCATCGACTCCCGCGACGTGACGCGGAGCCCGCCCCTGAACTCGCGCTCCAGGCCCCGCCGCTTGAGCTCGGCATCGATCTGCGGGCCGCCTCCGTGCACCACCACGGGCCGCAGCCCGGCCTGGCGCAGGAAGACGATGTCCTGGGCGAAGGCCGCCGTCAGGTCGTCGTTGACCATGGCGTGCCCGCCCAGCTTGATGACGACTGTCCGGCCCTGGTGGCGGGCCAGCCACGGCAGGGCGTCTCCGATGGCCTCGGCCTTGGCGAGGGCCGGGAGCACGTTGTCGGGCACGGGGTGCGCGTTGTCTGTCATGAGAACCTCGCACGACGGTGGACCAAGCCGCCGACCGGGCAGTTGGCGCTCATAATTGCTACTCCTTCTGTGGATGGAACCCTGGCACCGGGCAAGGACCCGATAACCAGTGGACCTGCGCTTGAGTTCCGGATGAGAACACTTGCTGTGCTGCGGGATGCCGGGAAAATGAATACCTGTCGACCCGCGCCGCGCTTGCGCCGCGATTGGATGACGATTCACTCTCCGCCCGGAAGTGAATCGTGGACGGCTTGAATTGGAGTGGAATGATGAGCGGCAACCCGTTCGACGACGCTGAGGGCCGTTTCTATGTCGTGGTGAACGAAGAGCAGCAGCATTCGCTGTGGCCCTCGTTCTCCGAGGTTCCCGCCGGCTGGGGCATCGTGTTCGGCGAGGAGAGCCGCGACAAGTGCCTGGAGTACGTGGAGGAGCACTGGACCGACCTGCGCCCGAAGAGCCTCCGGGATGCGATGGACGCCGACGCCGCGTAAGCGGTCTAGGGAGCGAGGGCTCCCACGGAGGAGGCACGGCCGAGCTCGAGCTCGGTGCGCCGCAGCACGATCGAGTCGGCTATCTCGCCGCCGCGTATCGCGATGTTCGACAGCAGAGCCGATGTCAGGCCGTGGCTGTGCTCGGTGCCGCCCTGCAGATAGACGGCGCAGCCCAGGTCCGACGCGGAGACGAGACGGTAGTCGCGCTCCACCTGGTGTTTGCCCGCCGCGTCGCGCTGGAAGTGCCGGTCGAAGTCACCGAGCAGGCGGGCCGGGTCCACGCCGTCGTAGCCGGTGGCGAACACCAGGGCGTCGACGGACAGTTCCTCCTTCCGGTCGTCGAGCAGCGAGCGCAGGACCACCTGTGTTCCGTCTCCGGCCTGTTTGACCTGGTCGACCCGCGAGAGGTTGCGGAAGTGCAGCCGCTGGACGCCGCGCACCTGCTCGTCGTACGAGCGCTGGTGCAAGGACCGGATGACGTCGGAGTCGACCACTCCGTAGTTGGTGTTGCGGTGGTAGCGCCAGAACGCGTCGCGAGCCCGGTCGGTGCCGAAGTAGTAGTCGTCGACCGCGTCGGGGTCGAACACCTGGTTGGCGAAGGGTGTGTCGTCGGCGACGGAGTAGCCGTACGACGGGATGACCGCGGAGACCTGCGCGTTGGGGAGTGTGTCGTAGAAGAAGCGGGTGATCTCTGCCGCGCTCTGTCCCGCGCCGACCACCATCACGTTCTTGAGGTCCTGCGGGTCACGTGCGTTGAACTTGGCCAGGAACTCCGAGCTGTGCCAGACGCGTTCGTCGGACGTCACGCCCTCCGGAAGCCGCGGCACCAGGCCCGTCGAGATGACGACGTTGCGTGTCGTGACCACGCTGGTGACGCCGTCCCCGTCGCGCACCTCGATCTCCAGGAGGCCGGGCACCTCGGCCCCGTCTTCGGTGACGGGCCTGATCGAGGTGACCTCGGTGCCGTAGCTGACCCGGTCGCTGAGGCCGGCGGCCGCCCACTCCAGGTACTGGTGGAACTCCTGCCGGGTCGGGAAGAAGTCCTGGTTGTTGACGAACTGCACGAGGCGGTTCGAGGCGTGCAGGTAGGAGATGAAGCTGAACCGGGACATCGGGTCCCGGTAGGTGGCCAGGTCCTTGAGGAACGAGATCTGCATGGTCGTCGACGGCAGCAGCATGTTCCGGTGCCAGCCGAACGTGGGCTGCCGCTCGAAGAAGTGGGACTTGACCGGATTCTGCGGAGTGCTCGCCCCGTGCTCCTCCAGGGCGATCGCGAGGGACAGGTTGGATGGGCCGAACCCGATGCCGACCACGTCGTAGATCTCTTCGCTGCTACCCGTAATACCCATTGAAGTTTCTCCCGCTTGCGTCTGGAAAACCCGGCTGTTGGACCGGGAACCGTTCTGCAGTGTTGCTCCGGAGTCTGTCCAAGACCGCTCAAAGGCAACTTGAATACGGCCTGAAGGCCGTTCGAGAGCTTCTCGAGGTCCTGTCCAGGGAAGCGGAAGTATGGTCGGCGCGGATTTTCCGACTACCGAAAGGTGATTCAGGATGTTCGTTCCGAGCTTCTACCGAGAATCGGACAGTTCGTGGATGGTGGACCTGATCCGGGGCAATCCGCTGGCGCTCGCGGTGGCCAATGGATGCCCCAGGAACGGGCCGTTCGCCACCCATCTGCCGGTCATCTTCGACCCCGAGACGTCCGCCGACTGGACCGGCGAGCTGCCGGGCGCCACGCTCCTGGGGCACATGAACCGGGCGAACCCGCACTGGGCCGCGCTGGAGTCGGGCGGCGTGCTGCTCCTTACGTTCACCGGCCCGCACTCCTATGTGTCGCCCACGGTGTACGAGGTGACTCCGGCCGCACCGACCTGGAACTTCACCTCGGTGCACGTCCGCGGCGTGGTGGAGAAGATCGACGAGATGGAGGAGACGCTGGAGGTGGTGCAGGCCACGGTGCGTGCCTTCGAGGGCAAGTTCGGCGACGGCTGGGACATGACCGAGTCCCTCGGCTACTTCCGCAAGATCGCGCCCGCCGTGGGGGCCTTCCGGTTCACGGTGACCGGGGCCGAGGGCATGTTCAAGCTCAGCCAGGAGCAGCCGAGCGAGGTGCGCGAGCGGGTGCGCCAATCCTTCGGGGAGAGCGCGTGCACGTACAAGCGCGAGACAGCGGGCTTGATGAGCCGGCTGCCGTGACGTGCCGGAGTTCTCGGCTCCGGAGGGACCGGAAAGAGGCGGGCACACGATTCAGACCGCCGTGAGCACCTCGTCGGAGACCGCGGACAGGGCCGTGCGGAAGCCGTCGAGGAAGGTGTCCACCTCGCGGTCGGACACGGTCAGCGGCGGGGCGAGCCGGATGACGTCCGGTGCCACCGCGTTCACCAGGAGGCCGCTGCCCCGGGCCGCCTGCTGCACGCGCGCGGCGATCTTCCCGTCGAGCACGACGGCCAACAGGAGCCCCGCGCCGCGGACTTCGCGCACCAGCGGATGGCCGAGCGCCACCAGGCCGCCGCGCAGCCGCTCGCCCGCCTGGGTCACGTGGGCCAGGATGCCGCCCTGCTCGATGGTGTCAAGGACGGCGAGGGCGCCCGCGCACACCACCGGGTTTCCGCTGAAGGTGGAGCCGTGGGTACCGGGGGTGAGCAGGTCCGCGGCGGCGCCGAAGGCGAGCGTCGCGCCGATGGGCAGGCCGCCGCCGAGGCCCTTGGCCAGGGTGACCACATCGGCCTCGACGCCTTCGGCCTGGGCCGCGAACCAGCGGCCCGTGCGCCCGATGCCGGTCTGGATCTCGTCGAGGACAAGGAGGGTGCCGGTCGCCGCGGTGATCTCGCGGGCGGCCCTGAGGTAGCCGGGCGGGGGAACGATCACGCCGCTCTCGCCCTGCACCGGTTCGAGGATCAGCAGCGCGGTGTGCGGGGTGACGGCGGCACGCAGGGCCGCCACATCTCCGTACGGTACGTGGCTGACGTCGCCCGGCAGCGGGTGGAAGGGGCGCTGCTTGGCGGGCTGGCCGGTGAGGGTGAGAGCCCCCATGGTGCGGCCGTGGAAGCCGCCGGTGGCGGCCACCATGTGGGTCCGGCCGGTGAGCCTGCCGATCTTGAAGGCCGCCTCGTTGGCCTCGGCCCCCGAGTTGGAGAAGTAGACCCGGCCCGCGCGGCCGGTGAGCTGGAGGAGGCGCTCGGCCAGACGCACGGTCGGTTCGGCGATGAACAGGTTCGACACATGGCCGAGCGAGCCGATCTGCTCGGTGACGGCCCGGACGATCGCGGGATGGGCGTGGCCGAGCGCGTTGACGGCGATGCCGCCGACGAAGTCGAGGTACTCGGCGCCCTCCGCGTCCCAGACCCGGGTGCCCCGGCCGCGGACCAGGGGCAGCCCGGGGGTGCCGAAGTTGTCCATCATGACGCCCTGCCAGCGGTGGGTCAGCGCCGTGTTGCCCGCCCCGATGATGTCCGCGCCGTCGTCGCTCATCGTGTCTCCTTCGTGGGTAACCCCGCACGCCGGCGCGGGGCGGTGGTCAAGAGGCGTACGCGCTGTTCTCGTGGACGTACTCGGCGGTGAGGTCGTTGGCCCAGATGACGGCGGTGTCCGTGCCCGCGGCGAGGTCCGCGGTGATGCGGATCTCGCGCCCGGTCATGTCCACGAGCGAGCGGTCCTCGCCCACCGAGCCGTTCTTGCATACCCACACGTCGTTGATGGCGACGTTGAGCTCGTCGGGGTGGAAGGCGGCGCCCGTGGTACCGATGGCGGACAGGACGCGCCCCCAGTTGGGGTCCTCGCCGTGCAGGGCGCACTTGAGGAGGTTGTTGCGGGCGATGGAGCGGCCGACCTCGACGGCGTCGTCCTCGCTCGCGGCGCCCGTGACCTCGATGCGGATCTCCTTGCTCGCGCCCTCGGCGTCCGCGATGAGCTGCCGGGCCAGATCGGCGCAGACCTCGCGCACGGCCTCGGCGAACTCCGCGTGGCCGGGCTCGACCCCGGCCGCGCCGGAGGCGAGCAGGAGCACGGTGTCATTGGTGGACATGCAGCCGTCGGAGTCGACGCGGTCGAAGGTGAGACGGGTGGCCTCGCGCAGCGCCGTGTCGAGGACACCGGAGTCGAGCGCGGCGTCCGTGGTGAGCACGACGAGCATCGTGGCCAGGCCCGGCGCGAGCATGCCGGCGCCCTTGGCCATGCCGCCCACCGTCCAGCCGTCCCGCGTGACGGCGGCCGTCTTGTGCACGGTGTCGGTGGTCTTGATGGCGACGGCCGCCCGCTCGCCGCCGCTCTCGGACAGCTGGGCCGCGGCCTCGGTGACACCCGGGAGGAGCCTGTCCATCGGCAGGGTCACGCCGATCAGGCCGGTCGAGGCGACGGCGACCTCGCCGGAGCTGCGGCCCAGCACTTCGGCGGCCTTCTCGGCGGTGGCGTGGGTGTCCTGGAAGCCGCGGGGGCCCGTGCAGGCGTTGGCGCCACCGGAGTTGAGGACCACGGCCGAGACCACGCCGCCCCTGATGACCTGCTCGGACCAGAGCACGGGCGCGGCCTTGACCCGGTTGGAGGTGAAGACGCCGACCGCGGCCCGACGCGGTCCGGTGTTGACGACGAGCGCCAGGTCCGGGTTGCCGTTCTGCTTGATCCCGGCGGCGATGCCTGCCGCCGTGAAGCCTCGCGCTGCGGTGACGCTCACGGTGCGACTCCGATCGTGGAAAGCCCGAGCTCCTCGGGGAGGCCGAGGGCGATGTTCATGCTCTGGAGGGCGCCGCCCGCGGTGCCCTTGGTGAGGTTGTCGATGGCGCTGATCGCGATGATCCGGCCGACCTCCGGGTCGAGGGCGACCTGGACCTGCGCGGCGTTCGACCCGTACACGGCCGCGGTGCTCGGCCACTGCCCCTCGGGCAGCAGCCGGACGAACGGCTCGTCGCCGAGTACCTTCTCGTACGCGGCCCGTACGTCGTGCGCGCCGACGCCGGGCCGTGCCGCGGCGGAGCAGGTGGCGAGGATGCCGCGCGGCATGGGGGCCAGGGTCGGGGTGAAGGAGACGGCGACCCGGCGGCCCGCCACCGAGCCGAGGTGCTGGCTCATCTCGGGGGTGTGCCGGTGGCCGCCGCCCACGCCGTAGGGCCGCATCGAGCCCATGACCTCGCTGCCAAGCAGATGCGCCTTGGGTGCCTTGCCCGCGCCGGACGTGCCGGACGCCGCGACGACGACCGCCTCGGCCTCGGCGAGCCCCGCCGCGTACGCCGGGAAGAGGGCGAGCAGGACCGCGGTCGGGTAGCAGCCGGGCACCGCAACGCGCCGGGTGCCCGCCAACGCGGCGCGGGCGCCGGGCAGTTCGGGCAGGCCGTAGGGCCAGGTGCCCGCGTGCGCGGAGCCGTAGAACGACTCCCAGTCGGCCGCGTCCGCCAGGCGGAAGTCCGCGCCGCAGTCGACGACGAGTGTCTGCTCGCCCAACTCCGCGGCGACGGCGGCCGACTGGCCGTGCGGCAGCGCGAGGAAGACGACGTCGTGCCCCCGCAGGGCGTCGGCGGTGGTGGCCAGCACCTCACGGCCGGCCAGCGGAGTCAGGTGCGGCTGCAGGGTGCCGAGCCGCTGGCCTGCGCTGGAGTGCCCGGTCAGGGCACCGATCTCTACTTCGGGGTGGGCCAGAAGCAGGCGCAGCAGCTCGCCCCCCGCATATCCGCTCGCACCCGCCACGGCTGCTAGCACTGTCATGAACCCTCCCGTTTGGCAGACATGTCGCCTCAGCGTGAGTCGGCGGACGCCTCGCAGTACTCGGCGTCCAGGATGGGCAGGAGGGTCTCCCCTCCCCATGTGCTGTTGAAGTTGAACGTCAGCTGGTGGCTGCCGTCGTCGTTGAAGGCGGACACGGAGATCGACCCCGTCGCGAGGCCGTCGTGGTACCAGATGGTGGTGCCGCAGCTCAGCGTGAGCTGCTCGATGCCGAGGCCGTAGGTCGCGCCCGGGTAGTCGGTGTTGACGGTGGTCTTCATCTCCTTCAGCTGCTGCGGCGGCAGCAGCTTCCCGCCCATCAGGGCCGCGTAGAGCCGGTTCAGGTCGGCCGCGCTGGAGATGATGTCGCCGCTGCCCCAGGCCTGGGATCCGTTCACCGCGGTGACGTCGTCGATGCGGTCGGGCTGTGCGCTGAAGAGCTTGGCGTAGGCGCGGCCGCTCGGCTGGGGCACGGTGGAGGAGGTGCCGGGGTTGGACGTCGACTTGAGCCCCAGGGGCTCGATGATGCGTCCCCGCACCTCGGCCTCGTACTTCTTGCCGCCGACCTTCTCGACGACCAGCGCGGCCAGGACGTCGTTGGTGTGCGAGAACCAGTGCTTGGCGCCCGGCTTGAACGACGGCGCGTGGGAGAAGGCCACCTTCAGACGCTGCTGGGGCGTCAGGGTGTCGTAGCGGTGCTCGAGGAAGCCGTCGCCCGCGGTGTACGTCTCGACGAACTTCGGGTCGACGGTGTAGTCGTACAGGCCGCTGGTGTGGTTGAGCAGCTGCCGCACGGTGATCGCGGCGCCGTCGTTGCCCTCGCCCGTCACCACTCCGGGCAGATGCCGCTCCACGGTGTCGTCGAGGCTGAGCTTCTTCTCCGCCTCCATCTGGAGGAGGAGAGTCGCCACGAAGGTGTTGGTGAGGTTGCCCGCGCGGAACCGGTCGCTCAGGCCGCGCGGCGCGCCCGTCTTCAGGTTGCCTTTGCCCGTTGCCGACTTCCAGACTCCGGCGGAGTCACGTGCTTCGGCGGTGATGCCGGGGACGCCGGCCTTGACCGCCGCCTCTATCGCGCGCTGCGTCGCCTGGTGGTCGCCCGCCGCGGCGGCCGTGTCCTGGGCTGCCCCGGCGGGGCCCGTGAAGAGGGCGCCCGTGATCGCGACCGCTGCCAGCACGACCGCGCCGGCCGCTGGTCTCTTCCGTGTCGTCATCGTCATTACCGCTCCTGGGAGTCGTCCGTACTTGGTTCGGTTGCTCAGGGGGTGCGCCGTCAGGGGGAGTGCGCCGCGCCTGCCGCGTCGAGCGCCCTGGCCGCGTCCCGTTCGATGTGCCGCAGCAGCGGGCCGGGATCGTCCTGGAAGTAGAAGTGACCGCCGTCGAAGGCCCGCAGGCCCAGGAAGTGCTCGGAGTGTGCTTCCCAGCCCGCCATCAGCGGCGGTCCGGCGGAGTGGTCCTCGCGGCCCGCGAACGCGGAGAGCGCCACGGGCAGGGGAGCGGCGTCCGCGGCGGGCCGCCAGTTCGCCACCAGGCGCAGGTCACCCCGGATGACCGGATAGAAGCGGGCCCAGAGCCCGGCGTCGTCGATGAGCCCCTCAGGCATGCCGCCCAGACGCCGCAGCCGAGCTCGCAGCTCGTCGTCGGACAGCTCGCGGGGCCCGCCTCCCGCACCCGCCGCTTGCGGTGCGGGCCGTGCGGAGAGACCCACCCACACCGGCAGCGGCAGGCCCCGGTCGATGGCCCGCCGGGTGATCTCGTACGCCAGGACGGCGCCCATGCTGTGCCCGAACAGGGCGTAAGGGACGGTCAGTTCGGGCTCGATGCCGCGCAGCAGGAAGTCGGCGAGGCGGCCCGCGTCCGTGATCAGCGGTTCGTCGACGAGGAAACCATGGCCCGGCGCGTCGAGCAGCCGCACGTCCCAGGTGCCCGGCAGCCCGGCCGGCCAGTGACGGTACAGCAGGTGCGAGCCCCCCGCGTGGTGCAGCACGAACAAGCGCAGGGCAGGTCGTCTGCTGTCCATCGCTCCCCCTCGGATCGGACCACGCATCCCCGGACGATAGAACGGCGCCCGGCTCGGGGAGCGCGCGCACAAGAAGGCCTCCGGCGCGGGTGTGGCGGCTCTTGAGCGTTCCTCAGGCCGCGGGGGCGCGGGCGCAGGTGAGGGCGCCGGATGCCGGTCCGCTCCAGCGAGACTCGACGAGGACTCGACGGAACCTGGATAGCGTCGGCGCAGAGTTGGCTACCGGCAACACAAGGAGCCAAGCCCGTACGACGACCGCGGCCCGGCCCAGAAGGCCCAGGGCCCCGCACCACCGCTCGAACCGGAGCGGACAGCGAACGGGCCGATCGGCTGCCGCCGCGTTCCCATCCAGAACGCGGGCGGCCGATCTCCATCTCGTATGGCGAGACCCCACTACTGCTCGTACGTGGAAAAACAGCGGTCCGGTGCAAGGCCGGGCCGCTCTTGAGCGTGCCTTGAGCCCTCTGCGACACCGTGTTCCGACCGGCAGATCTGCGCCCAGCCCCCCAGCACAGCCAAGCCCGGCGAAGGGACGAACCGGTGAACGACCAGTCGCAAGAGCGCGCCCACGCGCACCCCCACGGCCCCATCGGTCTCATGGAGCGGGCCGGCACCCCGCCGGAGCCCCGCACGCTGACCGCCGGCGAGTATCTGCTGCGTCCTCCGAGCGTGGACGAGTACCGCGAGGTCCTCGCGCTCGGGGTCGACCCGGACGTCCGGCTGTGGAACCCCCGCTGCCAGATCACCGACGAGGCCTCGGCGCTCAGGGACTGCCTCGCCGGAGCGGACTGGTCCGACGGCAGCCACACCACCTTCTCGATCATCCACCGGGGCAGCGGGCGCTACGCGGGCAACATCGCGCTGCACAGCATCGACCGCGCCGACTCGCTGGCCTACGTGGGCTATCGCATCGCTCCGTGGACACGAGGGCAGGGCGTGGCGACGACCGCCGTGCGCGCTCTCATCGGCTGGGGCTTCGGTGATCTGGGGCTCAGCCGCCTCGTCCTGACCCACGGCCTGGAGAACATCGCCTCCTGCCGGGTGGCCCAGAAGTCCGGCTTCGCCTTCGAAGGCACCCGGCGCATGGCCAAGCGGTTCGGAGACGCCCGGCTGCACGACGAGCACCTGCACGCACTCGGGGCCGGGGCGAGCGGTCTCGGGGCCGCGATCAAGCCGGGCGACCCCCGGGTCTAGTCGAGCAATACAGAACCGCTCGAACTCCGCTCTGCGGCGCTTGTTGCGCCGACGGCCGGTTCCTTACGGTGACCTGGCAACGCCGCGGTCGCCAACGATGCCGGGTCTCCGCTCGACCGGATTCCCGGGTGTCCCACTGACCGGCCGACGCTGATCAGCGAGCCCGGCGATCTCCAATCCTGAGTCAACCCATGACGGTCCATGACGCCTAAGGACGGTGCCCGTTGAGCACGAACCCTTTCGATGACGAGAACGGCAGCTTCTACGTCGTGATCAACGACGAGGAGCAGCACTCCCTGTGGCCGGTGTTCTCCGAGGTTCCCGCCGGCTGGCGCGTGGTCTTCGGCGAGGCGTCCAGGGCCGAGTGCCTGGAGTACGTCGAGCAGAACTGGACCGACCTGCGCCCCAAGAGCCTGCGTGAGGCCATGGCCGCGGACTGAACCGCCGCCCGGAGGCAGTCGAGTGATCGGTAGTACGCCCAGGAAGACACGCTGAGTGGGGAGTTGAAGGTTGTGACGGGCGCTGTGAGAACCGCGAGCAGGTACAAGACGAAGCCGGTGGACACCAGCGATGACCTGGCGCAGCGTGACGTGGTGCTGTCCTTCCTGGGCGCGCAGGCCAAGGTGCAGAAGACGGGGATGACCTTCCCGCAGAACATGCCCGAGCAGTCCTGGGAGCGCATCGGGAGCAACCTGCGCGAGCTGGTGAACTCCTCCGCGTGGTGGCTCGCCGACTGGCTGATCTACGGGGAGGCCACCTACGGGTGGCGGCGGTACAAGGAGGCCATAGAGCGCACGGGGCTCGACTACCAGACCCTGCGCAACTACGCGTGGGTGGCACGGCGGTTCGAGCAGCAGCGCAGGCGCGACGGCCTCAGCTTCGCCCACCACGCCGAAGTGACCCGTCTTTCGCCGCCGGAGCAGGACTACTGGCTGCGCAAGGCCGAGCAGCAGAAGTGGTCGCGCAACGAACTGCGCAGGGCGGTTCGCGCCAGCCTCGCCGTGCAGAGCGACGCGGACGAGGCCACCCCCGGCAGCGGCGACGAGCAGCAGGAAGTGCCGCGCATCGACACATCGGCGGCGGCCGAACGGCGCCAGCAGAAGGTCACCACGCTCACCATCGAGCTGTCTGCCGGACAACTGGACTACTACTCCAAAGCCGCCGCCGCACACGGTCTGTCCGTCGACAAGTGGGTGTCACAGGTGCTCGAAGCCGCCGATCGGCAGACCGCCTAGCCACCTCTCACATCGGAGTCAGTTGATGATCCTTCAGGGAAAGCGCGTCGCCCTGCCGCCGGCACCCGTCGTCCACAAGCAGTTCGAGGCGAACGTGGCGGCCGCTCCCGACGCCGTCGCGGTCTTCTGGGCGGGCCGACAGGTCACCTACGCGGAGCTTGACGCCAGGGCGAATCGTTTCGCCCAGTTCCTCGCCGCGCGCGGGCACGGCCGGGGCGCCAAGGTCGGCGTCTGTCTCGACTACTCGATCGACCTGCTCGTCGCCATCCTCGGCACGCTCAAGGCAGGCGCGGCCTACGTGCCCTTCGACCCGGCCTACCCGGCTGAGCGGCTCCAGTTGCTGCTCGGCCAGGTCCCCGACCTCGCCCTGATCGTGGCCTCGCCGGCCACCGCGGGGATGGTCGAGACGGCGAGCGTCGACGTCATCGACCTGGAGCAGCTCTCCGACGAGCTGGCGGCCCTCCCGGCGAGCGCCCCCGAGGTCTCCATCACCGGGGACGACGTGTGCTACGCGGTCTTCACCTCCGGTTCGACCGGCACGCCGAAGCTGACCGCGGTGCGCCACGAGGGCTGGTTCAACCTGATGAACTGGCTCAAGCTCGAATACGGCCTGCACAGCGGGTCGGACAACCTGGTCGTCAGCGCCTTCGGCTTCGACCTCTCCCAGCGCGCCCTGATGACCCCGCTGTTCTGCGGCGCCACACAGCACCTGATGGCCAGCCGCAACTTCGACGCGATGATGGCCTACCGCATGCTGAAGGAGCACGACATCCGCGTCGTGCACTGCGCCTCGAGCACGCTCTACCTCCTGATCGACTGGGAGACCGCACGCGGCGGTGACGCGCTCACCAAGCTCGACTACGTGCTGTTCGGCGGCGAAGCGCTCAAGGTGGAGCGGCTCACCAACTGGGCCCGCCGCGCGGGCAACACGTGCACCCTCCTGCACCAGTACGGGGTGGCCGAGTGCACGGACGTCGCGACCTCCTACGACCTGGCGGGCTACCGCCCCGGCGAGCACGAGGTCGCACCGGTCGGCAGGCCCGCGTACAACACCGACATCCACCTCCTCGACGAGGAGCTGCGTGAGGTCGGCGCGGGGGAGTCCGGCGAGATCTGCATCTCCGGGGCCAGCGTCGGCGCCGGATACCTCAACGGCAGCGGTCCCGAGAACGCGAAGTTCACCACGCTCGTCGTCGATGGCGAGCCGCGCCGCCTGTACCGCACGGGCGACCGCGGTCACGTGAGCGAGGCCGGTGAACTCATCGTCGCCGGGCGGATGGACGCGCAGGTGAAGGTGCGCGGCATGCGTATCGACCCCACCGACATCGAGCGCGCGCTCGGCAGGCTGGCCGGGGTCCGGGAGGCCGCCGTGGTGGTCACCTACACCGACGCGGGCGAGGCTGAACTGTCCGCGTTCATCGTGCCGTCGGGAGCGGACCTCACCGAGGACGACCTGCGCATCCGCCTGCTCCGGACCCTGCCGCGGAACATGGTGCCGGCCAGGTTCATGAACATTCTGCGTATTCCGCTGAGCCCGCACGGGAAAGTGGACCGCGCAGCCCTTGTCGAGACATGCCGGAAGCAGTTGGCCGCAAGCGCGGCGGCATAGTCGACGGACCTTGCTGACAATCGAGAGGACTGTGATGATTGCCGACAGCGTGCGCGCCATTTGGTGCCGGGAATTGCAGCGCGATGACATATCGGTCGACGATGATTTCTTCACCCTCGGCGGCCAGTCCCTGATCATGGTCAAGATTCAGGGTGCTTTCATCGAGGAGTTGGATGTCGAGGTCCCGATGGACCAGATGTTCCTCAATCCGACCGTGGGGTCGATCTCCGAGTACATCGAATCCCTGGGTGTGGCTACCACCCGCTAGCAGCAGGTGTTTCGGGTGCTGTGGGTGTCCCGCCGGCGGGACACCCACGGGCCCCATGTGTATTTATCCCGCGAGTTCGCGCGGCTAGCATCTTTTTTATGCCCGGCTGCGGCCGTTGGAATCCAAAAAACCACTCGGTAAGAGAGAGGTGCCATGTACGACGTAATCGTCATAGGTGCTCGTTGTGCGGGTTCGCCGACGGCCATGCTTTTCGCGCAGCAGGGTTATCGCGTCCTGCTCCTGGAGAAGGCGCGCTTTCCGCAGGACACGCTGTCCTCGCACTACATCCACATGCAGGGCGTGGCGCTGCTCAACCGCTGGGGACTGCTCGACAAGGTCCGTGACTCGGGGGCCACGCCGATCACCGTCGAGAGCTACGAGGGGCCCGGCGTCCGCATCGAGGGCTTCTCCCTGCCGATGGACGGCCTGACGACCACATACGCGCCGCGGCGCTTCGTGCTCGACCCGATCCTCGCGGAAGGTGCCGTGGCGGCCGGCGTCGACTTCCAGGAGGGCTGCGCGGTCAACGACCTGATCGTCGAGGACGACCGCGTCGTCGGGGTGCGCTACACGACGCCCGGCGGTGCCGAGGCGACGGAACGGGCCCAGCTGATCGTCGGCGCGGACGGCATGCGCTCGCTGGTGGCCCGCAAGGTCGGTGCGCCGAAGGTCATCGAGCACGCGCGCTCGACCTGCGTCTACTACAGCTACTGGTCGGGGGTCCCGTCCATCTTCGAGCTGTACGAGCGTCCCGGCAGCTGGGTGGCCGCCGTGCCGACCAACGACGACCTCAAGCTGATCATGACCTACTTCCCGCAGGACGACTACAACGAGGTCCGCAAGGGCGTGGAGCCCGCCTACCTCGACGCCGTCCGCACCACCGCCCCCGACCTCTACGAGCGGATGCAGGGCGGGAAGCGCGAGGAGCAGATGTACGGCACGGGCCACCAGGAGAACTTCTTCCGCAAGGCGTACGGACCCGGCTGGGTCCTGGTCGGCGACGCGGTCAACCACAAGGACTCCATCACCGCCCGCGGCATCACCGAGGCGTTCGTCCAGGCCCAGTCCCTCACCGACCGCATCGGGGAGCAACTGCACGACGACGCCGCGCTCAAGACGGCGCTGCGGCGCTACGAGAACGAGCTGGGCGACGAGGCCCTCAGCCAGTACCAGGGCGCGCTCAACGTGGCCGAGCTCAAGCCCGAGGGGCGCACGGACATGCTGCGGAAACTGGTCGGCCACCAGGAGCACATCGACCGGTACTTCTCGACGCTGTCCGGGGCGTGCTCCATCGACGACTTTTACAACGAAGAACTCCTGACCCTGCTCGATTAGAGCCGAGTGACGACCTGCTCCCTGGTAACGCCGATTTGGAGACACAATGATCCCGTTGTCGTTCGCGCAGCGTCGGCTGTGGTTCGTGGACCGGTTCGAAGGCCCTTCGCCGACCTACAACGGCGCCTTCGCCATGCGACTGACCGGTGAATTGGACGTGGACGCGCTGGAGTCGGCGTTCCGCGACGTCATCGACAGGCACGAGGTCCTGCGTACGGTGATCGTCGAGGGCGACGACGGCGTTCCGCACCAGCAGGTGCTCGCACCAGGGGACAAGCCGTTCCATCTGTCGGTCGTCGAGGTCGCGCAGGACAAGCGGGCGACGGCGATCGACGAGGCGGCCAAGGAGACCTTCGACCTGGCCGCCGACGCACCCATCCGCGCCACGCTGGTATGCACCGGGCCGCTCGAGCACACCCTGGTCCTGGTCGTGCACCACATCGCCCTGGACGGCGAGTCCCTCGGACCGCTGCTGCGCGACCTCACCACCGCCTACGCCGGCCGCATCCGGGGCAGCGCCCCGGCGTGGGAGCCGCTGCCGGTGCAGTACGCGGACTACACGCTGTGGCAGCAGGACGTGCTCGGCGACGAGACCGACCCCGAGAGCCTGGCCGCCCGCCAACTGGCCTACTGGCGCGAGGCACTGGCCGACATGGCCCAGCCGCTCGCCCTGCCGGCCGACCGCGCGCGCCCCCGCACGATGAGCT
The DNA here is from genome assembly GCF_059026065.1 of Streptomyces sp. A18. Lineage (NCBI taxonomy): Bacteria > Bacillati > Actinomycetota > Actinomycetes > Kitasatosporales > Streptomycetaceae > Streptomyces > Streptomyces sp. A18. Next base: position 16,019 of record NZ_JBWLKL010000047.1, read on the forward strand.
CCGCCGGCGACCTGGTCGAGTTCCCGGTATCCGCCGATCTCCTCACGGCCGTCGAGAAGCTGGCAGCCGAGCAGGACATCACGGTGTCGATGGTCATGCACTCGGCGCTCGCCGTGCTCCTGCACCACCTCGGCTGCGGCGACGACATACCCATCGGCGCGCCCATCGCGGGCCGCACCGACGAAGAGCTGCGCGACCTCGTCGGCTTCTTCGTCAACACCTGGGTGCTGCGCGTCGACCTCTCCGGCAACCCGACCTTCGACCAGCTGCTCCAGCGGGTGCGGGACCGGGCGCTCGCCGCGTACGACAACCAGGACATGCCCTTCGAGCGGCTCGTGGAGCTGCTCAACCCCGACCGCTCCACCGCCTACCACCCGTTCTTCCAGGTGATGCTCGCCTGGCAGGAGCCCCTGGGAGACCTGGAGTTCGCCGGTCTCGGCGTCGAGTCCGAGCCGCTGGAGACCGGGACGGCCAAGTTCGACCTGTTCTTCAACATGGTTCCGGACGGCTCGGGCGGGGCGGGAGTCCGCCTGGAGTACTCCACCGCCCTGTTCGACAGGGACACGGTCGAGGCCCTCGCGGAGCGATTCGTGCGCGTGCTGAGCCGGCTCGCCGCCGACTCGGGACGCACCATCGGCGCCGTCGACGTACTCGACGACGCGGAGCGGGACCTGCTGCTCACCCGGTTCAACGACAGCGCCGCCGAGCTCTCCGAGCTGACGGTTCCGGAGCTGTTCGAGGCCCAGGTGGCCAGGACGCCGGACGCCACCGCGCTCGAGTGCGACGGCCGGACGCTGACCTACCGCGAGCTCGACGAGCGCGCGGACGCCGTCGCCCGTGAGCTGGTACGGCGCGGAGCCTCGCCGGAAGACCTCGCGGTCCTCGCGCTGCCGCGCACGGAGGACCTGGTCGTCGGCCTGCTCGGCATCCTCAAGTCCGGTGCCGCCTACCTGCCGATGGACCCGCAGTACCTTGGCGGCCGGGTGGAAAGCGTCCTTGCCGAGGCGCGCCCGCGTTTCGTGGTCACCGACACCGCGACGTGGCGGCAGCTGCCGCCGAACGACATGGCGAGCATCAACCTCGACCACCGCGCCGAGTGGGGCGGCACAGAGGCGGAGCAGGGCGACACGCGCCGTACGGTGCGGCCCGGCCCCGACAACCTCGCGTACGTGATGTACACCTCCGGCTCCACGGGCAAGCCCAAGGGCGCGGCGATCACCCACCGCAACGTCGTCAACGGCGTGCGGGAACTGGTCCGCGTCCTGGACGCGCCGACCGGCTGGCGCATGCTGGCCGGCACCTCGGTCAACTTCGACGTCTCGGTCTTCGAGCTCCTCACCACCCTGACCACCGGCGGCATCGCCGAAGTGGTGCCCAACGCCCTCGCACTCGCCGAGCGAGACAGCTGGGACGGCCAGGTCATCAGCGCGGTCCCCTCGGTGCTCGGCGAACTGGTGGGCCACCTGGACAAGACGAGCGACGTGCGCACGGTCGTCTTCGCCGGCGACGTGCTCCCCGCCCGCCTGGTGCGCCAGGTCCGCGAGGCCCTGCCCGACGTGCAGATCGTCAACTCCTACGGCCAGAGCGAGAGCTTCTACGCCACCACCTTCTCCCTCGCCCCCTCCGACGAGTGGGCGGACAACGAGGTCGCGCCCATCGGCACCCCGCTGGGCAACATGCGCGCCTACGTCCTGGGCCCCGGCCTCGCCCCGGTCCCGCAGGGTGTCATCGGCGAGCTCTACGTGGTCGGCACCTGCCTGGGCCGCGGCTACCACGACCGCCCCGTCCTGACCGCCGAGCGCTACGTGGCCAGCCCCTTCGGCCCCGCGGGCGAGCGCATGTACCGCACCGGAGACCTCGCCCGCTGGAACGCCGACGGCCAGTTGGAGTGCATCGGCCGCGGCGACGGTCAGGTCAAGGTGCGCGGCTTCCGCATCGAGACGGCCGAGGTCGAGGCGGCGATCACCCAGCACCCCGGCATCAGCGAGGCCGTGGTCATCAGCCGGGAAGTGCCCTCCGGCGGGCGGCGGCTCGTCGCGTACGTGGTGCACACCGGCGAAGGAGCCGTCGGTGACGACGGCGCCGGCGGCATCGGCGACGTGGACGTGCAGTCCGGCGCCTCCTCCGCCGAACTGCGCAAGTTCGTCGCGGCCAGGCTGCCCGACTACATGGTGCCCTCCGCCTTCGTGGCCCTCGGCAGGCTGCCGCTCGGCCCGACCGGCAAGCTGGACCGCTCGGCGCTGCCCGAGCCGGAGTTCCTGGGCGAGGCCTACCGCGAGCCGCGCACCGAGGCCGAGAAGATCATCACCGCGGCCTACGCGGACGTGCTCGGCGTGGACCGCATCGGCGTCGACGACGACTTCTTCGCGGTCGGCGGCGACAGCCTGCGCTCCATCCAGGTCGTCGCCCGCACCCGCGCCAAGAACCTCGACCTCACCACGCGCGAGATCTTCGAGTGCCGCACGGCGGCCCGCCTCGCCGAGGTGGCATCGGCCCGCCGCGAACGCGTGCCCGTCCTCGCCGAGCTCGCGGGCGGCGGCGTCGGGCCGATGCCGCTCCAGCCGGTCGCCCGGCACGTCTTCGAACACGGCGGCGGCACCGACCGGTTCGCCATGTCGATCGTCCTCGAGCTGCCCGAGGGCATCGACGCGGACGGCCTCGCCGCCACCCTGGACGCCGTGCTCGACCGCCACGACCTGCTCCGCGCCCGTCTGGTGCGCGGCGAAGAACTCTCCCTCGACGTACGCCCGCAGGGCGCCGTACGGGCCGCGGACCTGATCCGCAAGGTGTCCTGCGACGGCCGGTGGGACGATCCGTCCGCCCTCCAGGCGGCCAAGGCGGAACTGGACGAGGCGGTCGGACGGCTCGACCCGGCGGCCGGCACCATGGCCGACTTCGTCTGGTTCGCCGCCGAAGCGGGCGCGGGCAGGCTGCTGGTGGTCCTGCACCACCTCGTGGTGGACGGCGTCACCTGGCGCATCCTCATGTCGGACTTCGCCGAGGCCTGGCAGCAGATCCGCTCCGGCAAGGCACCCGAGCTGCCCGCGGTCGGCACATCGGCCCGCCGCTGGGCATCCGCCCTGGAGGACGAGGCGCTCTCCCCGGAGCGCGAAGCGGAGCTGACGTTCTGGCGCGACATGCTCGAAGCGGCCAACCCCCCGCTGGGCACCCGCGCGTTCGACCCCGCCGTCGACGTGATGTCCACCCTGGACACCGTGCGGGTACAGCTGCCCGCCGACGTCACCGAAGCGGTCCTCACCAAGCTTCCCGCTGCGTTCAAGGGCACGGGCACCGACGTGCTGCTCGCCGCCCTCGCCCTCGCGGTGAACCGCTGGCGCGGCGCGGACCGCTCGATCCTGGTCCGCCTGGAGGGCCACGGCCGCGAGGAGGAGGTCGTCCCCGGCGCCGACCTCTCCCGCACCGTCGGCTGGTTCACCAGCATGTACCCGGCGCGGATCGACGTGCGCGCCGCGGGCGGCCTGGCCGACGTGCTCTCCGGCGGCCCCGCGGCCGGCAAGGCGGTCAAGCTGGTCAAGGAACAGCTGCGCGCCATCCCCGACAAGGGCCTGGGCTTCGGCCTGCTGCGCTACCTCAACCCGGAGGCCGCCGAGCAGCTCGCCGAACTCCCGGTACCGCAGATCGGGTTCAACTACCTGGGCCGGATCTCCGGCGCCGACGTGCCCGAGCACCTGCGCGCCCATGGCTGGGGTCCCGCCGCCGACTGGTCCACCGAACTCATCCCGGCGCCCGACCCGGACCTGCCCGCGCTGTCCGCCCTCGAGGTCAACTCGGTGGCCACGGACACCGCCGACGGCACCCGGCTGCAGACCGTCTTCATGTTCCCCACCGGGGTGCTCTCCCGCGAGGAGACCTCCGAACTGGCCGACCTGTGGGTCGAGGTGCTGCACGGCATGGCCGCGTACGCCGCGAGCCCCGGCATCGGCGGGTTCACGCCGTCCGACGCCCCGCTGGTCACGGTCCGCCAGGACGAGATCGAGACCTGGGAGGAGCGTTACGGCCGCCTCGTCGAGGTGTGGCCGCAGGCACCGGGCCAGTCCGGCATCCAGTTCCAGGCCGCACTGGCCGAGGACTCCTTCGACGTCTACCACATGCAGTTCGTGCTGCATCTGTCCGGACACGTCGACCCGGCGCGCATGCGGGCGGCAGGACAGGCGCTCCTGGACCGGTATCCCAACCTGCGCTCGGCGTTCCTCACCGCCGCCGGCGGCGATCCCGTACAGGTCGTCGCGGAGCACGTCGCCATCCCCTGGCGGCACATCGATCTGACCGGGCAGGACGAGGCCGGACACGAGGCGGCGCTCGACAAGGCCCTCGCCGACGACCGGGCCGACCGGCTCGACCCCACCCGGCCGCCGCTGATCCGCCTCGCGCTGCTCACCTGCGGTCCCGAGCAGGCCAAGCTCATCATCACGGCGCATCACACCCTGTTCGACGGCTGGTCGTCACCGGTCGTCATCAAGGACCTGATCCAGCTGTACGCCGAGGCCGACGACCTGCCGCCCGTCCGCAGCTACGGCGACTACCTCTCCTGGCTCTCCGCTCAGGACCGCAAGGCCACCGCCGCCCGCTGGGCCGCCGAGCTCGACGGCTTCGACCAGCCGACCCTCGTGGCGCCGGACAAGCCCGTGGTGCAGGAGGAGGAAGCCACCTCCCTCGGCCGGGTCGAGGTGCCCCTGTCGATCGACAAGGGACGTGAACTCGCCCGCCGCGCCGCGGAGCTCGGGGTCACCCTCAACACGCTCCTCCAGGGCGCCTGGGCGATCCTCCTCTCCAAGCTGACCGGACAGCAGGACGTGGTCTTCGGCGCCGCCGTCAACGGCCGCCCCGCGGACCTGCCCGGTTCGGACGAGATGGTCGGCCTGTTCATCAACACCCTGCCGACCAGGGCACTTTGCCGACCGGAGCAGAGCGCGGGCGACGTCATCACCGACTTGCAGACCCGGCAGATCTCCCTGCTCGACCACCACTATTACGGCCTCGCCGACATCCAGCGCGGCGTCGGCCTGCCGGCCCTGTTCGACTCGATCGTCGTCTTCGAGAACTACCCCATCGACCGCGAGGGCATCGTCGAGGCCAACACCTCGGCGGGCTTCACGATCGACGCCATCCGCCCCTTCGCGGGCTCGCACTACCCCCTCACCCTCAACTCCTCCGACCCCTACCTGCGGCTCTCCCTCGACTACCAGCGCGACCTCTACAGCCGCGCCTCGGCCGAGGCCATCGCCGCGCGCCTGGTCCGGGTCCTGGAGCAGGTCCTCGCCGACCCGGCCGCGCCGGTGGGCGCCATGCAGGTCCTCGCCGAGGACGAGCACGACTGGCTGGTGCGGCAGATCAACGACACCGCGCACCCGGTGGCCGCGGACACCCTGCCCGGCGCGTTCGAGGCACAGGCCGGGCGCACCCCCGACCGGATCGCCCTGATCGGCGATCAGGAGGAGCTCACGTACCGCGAGTTCAACCGGCGCGCCAACCAGCTGGCGCACTGGCTGGTCGAGCAGGGCGCGGGCCCCGAGCAGCTGGTCGCGGTGCGCATCCCGCGCTCCGTCGACCTCCTCGTGGCGATCTACGCGGTGGGCAAGGCCGGCGCGGCCTACCTGCCGGTGGACACCGAGCTGCCCGAGGACCGCGTACGGCACGTGCTGGACAGCGCGAAGCCCCTGCTCGTCCTCGAAGGGACGCTTCCGGACGTCTCCGCATACCCGGAGACGAACCCCGAGCGCACGCTGACGCCGGACAACGCCGCGTACGCCATCTACACCTCGGGCTCCACCGGCGGACCCAAGGGCGTGCAGGTGGCGCACCGTTCGATCATGAACCGCCTGAAGTGGGGCCTCGCGCACTTCGACGTCGGCGCCGACGACCGGATACTCCTGAGCACGTCGGCGAGCTTCGACGTGTCGGTCCCGGAGCTGTTCGCGGCGCTGCACGTCGGGGCGGCCATCGTGATCGCACGCCCGGACGGGCGCCGCGATCCGGCCTACCTCGCCGAACTCATCCGGCGCGAGGGCGTGACCGGCGCGGACTTCGTGCCGTCGCTCCTGGAGGTGTTCCTCGCCGAGCCCTCCGTCAAGGAGTGCACGAGCCTGCGCTGGATCGAGGTCGCGGGCGAGGCGTTCCCGCCCGCACTGGCCAACAAGGCCGTCGAACTCCTGCCGGGCTGCGGGGTGCACAACCTCTACGGGCCCACCGAGGCATCGGTCGAGGTCACCGCCTGGCAGCACGTGCCCGGCGCGGACCGGGTGCCGATCGGCGCCCCCGTCTGGAACACGCAGGTGTACGTCCTGGACGCGGCCCTGCGCCCGGTCGCACCCGGCGTCGCCGGCGAGCTGTACCTGGCCGGCGCCGGACTCGCCAGGGGCTACCTCGGGCAGACGGGCCTGACCGCGAACCGCTTCGTCGCCTGCCCCTACGGCGCACCCGGCACCCGGATGTACCGCACCGGCGACCTGGTGCGGTGGAACAAGGACGGCCAGGTCGAGTACATCGGCCGCACCGACTTCCAGGTCAAGGTCCGCGGCTTCCGCATCGAACTCGGCGAGATCGAATCGGCGCTGACCGCGCACCCGGACGTCGACAGCGCGGTGGTCGTGGTCCGCGAGGAGCGCGCCGGAGACCAGCGCCTGGTCGGCTACGTGGTCGCGGGCAACGGCAAGCAGCCGGCCGCCCTCGACCTCTCCGCCCTGACGGAACTGGCCAAGGAGCGGCTGCCGGAGTACATGGTCCCCTCGGCGATCGTGCCGCTGGCCGAGCTGCCCCTGTCACCGAGCGGAAAGCTCGACCGCAGGGCCCTGCCGGCACCCGACCACACCGAGGCCGCGACAGGCCGCGGGCCGCGCAATCACACCGAGGAAGTCCTCTGCCGGCTCTTCGCCGAGCTGCTCGGTGTGGAGGAGGTCGGCATCGACGTCGACTTCTTCGACCACGGTGGGCATTCGCTGCTCGCCACCCGGCTCACCGGCCGGATCCGCAGCGAGCTCAACGTCGACGTGAAAGTCACGACGGTGTTCCGCAGTCCGACCGTCGCCGACCTGGCGGCCCGGATCAAGAAGTCGGGCAAGTCCAAGCGCCCCCAGCTGCGACAGATGAACGTGCAGGAGTAGCGACGATGATTCCGTTGTCCTTTGCCCAGCGCCGGTTGTGGTTCCTCCATCGCCTGGAAGGCCCGTCCGCGACCTACAACATCCCGTTCGTGCTTCGCCTGGAGGGGCCGCTGGACACCGCGGCCCTCTCCGCGGCGGTGACCGATGTCGTCACCCGGCACGAGAGTCTGCGCACCTTGATCGTGGAGGACGCGGACGGCACGCCGGCGCAGCGGATCCTGTCCCCGCAGGAAGCCGCACTGCCGCTGCGGGTGGTCGACCGGGCCGCGGACGACCTGGACGCCGCGATGCACGAGGCCGCGCGCGAAGGCTTCCACCTGGACACGGACCTCCCCCTGCGGGCGACCGTCTACCGGGTCGCCCCGCAGGAGCACGTGCTGATGTTCGTGTTCCACCACATCGCCGCGGACGGCGCGTCGATGGGCCCCTTCCTGCGGGACCTGTCCTCCGCGTACGCGGCCCGCCACCAGGGGGGCGCGCCGGAGTGGTCCCCGCTGCCGGTGCAGTACAAGGACTACACGCTGTGGCAGCAGCAGCTGCTCGGCGACGAGGACGACCCGGACAGCATCGCCGCGGGGCAACTGGACTACTGGCGCGAGGAACTGGCCGGGGTGCCGCAGCCGGTGCAGCTGCCGATCGACCGGCCGCGCCCGACGACGGCGAGCCACCGCGGCGGCCACGTCTCCTTCGAGCTGGAGCCCGAGCTGGTCGCGGGCCTGGGCAAGCTGGCCGCGAACAGCGGTGCCACGGCGCCGATGGTCGCCCAGGCCGCCCTCGCGGTGCTGCAGCAGAAGCTGGGTGCCGGCGACGACGTCACGATCGGCAGCCCCATCGAGGGCCGCATGGACGAGGCGCTCGGCGACCTGATCGGCACCTTCATCAACACCTGGGTGCTGCGCACCGACCTGTCGCACAACCCGACCTTCGGCGAACTTCTGGAGCAGGTGCGGGACAAGTCCCTCGCCGCGTACGACAACCAGGAAGTGCCCTTCGAGTGGCTGGTGGAGCTGCTCGACCTGGAGCGCTCCACCGCCTACCAGCCGCTGTTCCAGACGATGTTGGCCTGGCAGTTCGTGTGGCCGCAGATCGAGCTGCCGGGCCTGAAGGTCTCCCTCGTGGAGGCGGGCACCGACACCGCGAAGTTCGACCTGTACTTCAACATCGTCCCGGACGCCTCCGGGCGCGCCCACGGACGGCTCGAGTACGCGGCGGAACTGTTCGATCACGACACGGCCGCCGACATCGTCGACCGGTTCGTCCGCATCCTGGAGCAGGCGGTCGCCGATCCCGGCGCGCGCCTGGCGGACCTGGACGTACTGGGCCGGGACGAGCAGAAGTGGCTCCTGGGCACGGTGAACGACACGGTCGAGCCGACCCTGGAGCAGGGCCTCGTGGAGCTCGTGGCCCGGCAGGCGCGGACGACACCGAACGCGCCCGCCGTCATCGCCGATGAGACGTCGTACACCTACGCGGAGCTGGACACGCGGGCCAACCGGCTCGCGCACTGGCTGATCGACCGCGGGGTGCGGCCGGAGTCCCTGGTGGCCGTCCGGCTGCCCCGGTCCGCGGACCTCGTCGTGGCGCTCCTCGCGGTGTTCAAGGCCGGTGCGGCCTACATACCCATCGACCCCGACCACCCCGGTTCCCGCATCGACTACATCCTCGACGACTCCCGCCCGGCGCTCGTCCTCGACGCCGGGACACTGGCCGGCGCGGACACCACCGGGTACCCGGATTCGGCGCCGGATCCGCGGGTCTCGCCGGAGAACACCGCGTACGTCATCTACACCTCGGGCTCGACGGGCAACCCGAAGGGCGTGGCGATCTCCCGCGGCGCCCTGGCCAACTTCCTTGCCACGATGGGCCGGCGGGTTCCCCTCTCACCCGCCGACCGGTGGCTGGCGGTGACCACCGTGTCCTTCGACATCGCGGCACTGGAGCTGTACCTGCCGCTGATCACCGGAGCGGCGGTGGTGCTCGCGGGCAAGGACACCGTCTCCGACCCGTCCGCCGTCATGGCGACGGTGCGCAGCCACGAGGTCAGCGTCGTACAGGCGACCCCCGCGTTCTGGCAGATGCTGGTGATGCACGAGCCGAACGCCGCCCGGGGCCTGCGGGTCCTGGTCGGCGGTGAGGCCCTGCCGGCCCGGCTCGCCGAGACGCTGGCCGCCGATGCCGCCGACGTACTCAACGTGTACGGCCCCACCGAGACGACGATCTGGTCGACCATGGCACGCGTCGAGACCGGGGCCGGGGTGGCGATCGGCTCGCCGATCGGCAACACGCAGGTGTACGTGCTCGACGCGGCCCTCGGGCCGGTTCCGCGCGGTGTCCAGGGCGAGTTGTACATCGCGGGCGACGGTCTTGCCCGCGGCTACTTCGGGCGTCCCGCACTGACCTCGGAGCGGTTCGTGGCCTGCCCGTTCGGGCCCTCCGGAGCGCGTATGTACCGCACCGGCGACCTCGTGCGGTGGAGCAAGGACGGGCGCCTCGAATACGTCGGGCGGACCGACTTCCAGGTCAAGGTCCGCGGCTTCCGGATCGAGCTGGGCGAGATCGAGCACGTCCTCGCAGGACACCCCGGGGTCGCGCAGGCCGTCGTCGTGGTCCGCGAGGACAAGGAGGGCGACAAGCGCCTCGTCGGCTATGTCGTGCTCGAATCGGAGACCTCGGAGACCTCGGAGACCTCGGAGACCTCGGAGACCTCGGAGACCTCGGAGACCGACACTGACGCGGTCAGCGCCCTGCTCGCCGAGCTGCCCGAGTACGTGCGCGGGCGTCTCCCGGAGTACATGGTGCCCTCGGCGCTGGTGCCGCTCGCGGAGATCCCGCTGACCCCGAACGGGAAACTGAACCGGCGGGCCCTGCCCGTACCGGACTACACGCAGGCCTCGACCGGCAGGGAGCCGCGCAACCAGCGCGAGGAGACCCTCTGCGCGCTGTTCGCCGAAGTGCTCGGTCTGGCACAGGTCGGCATCGACGACGACTTCTTCGCCAGCGGCGGCGACAGCATCCGCTCGATCCAGGTCTCGGCCCGCGCCAAGGCCCGCGGCACGGCGGTCACTGTCCGGGAGATCTTCGAGCACCGCACGGTCGCCCGTCTCGCGGAACTGATCGAAGGCAGACAAGAAGAACAGGGCGTGACCCTGGCCGAGCTGCCCGGCGGCGGCGTCGGCCGGGTCCCGCTGCCCCCGATGGCGGCCCACGTCCTCGCCCTGGGCGGCGGCATCGGCCGGTTCTCGATGTCCCAGCTGCTCGTCCTGCCCGAGGGCATCGACCGGACGGGACTGCTCGGCACGCTGCAGGCCGTGCTCGACCGGCACGACGTGCTGCGCTCCCGGCTCGACCGGGCGGACCAGAGCCTGCGGATCGCGGTGCCCGGCAGTGTCGACGCCGGGCCGCTGCTGCGGGAAGTCCCCCACGACAGTGCAGATGTGCACGCCGAGCTGGACGCGGCAGCCGGCCGCCTCGACCCGGACGCCGGTGTCATGGCGCAGTTCGTGCGGTTCACCTCCGCCGCGGGCGAGGGCGTCGACCGGCTGCTGATCGTGCTGCACCACCTCGTCGTCGACGGAGTGTCGTGGCGCATCCTCGTACCGGACCTGGCAGCCGCCTGGCAGCGTGTCAAGGCAGGGCGCGCCCCGCAGCCGGCAGGCACCGGAACCTCGCTGCGCCGCTGGGCACATGCCCTGGCCGACGAGGCGCTCACCGCGGAGCGTTCGGCGGAACTGCCCGCCTGGCAGCAGATCCTGGGCGGGGACGAGCCCGTCCTCGGAGCGCGGGAGCTGGACCGGACGCGCGATGTCGCGGCCACCGTGGACACGGTGAAGGTCCAGGTCCCCGCAGCAGTCACGCAGACCCTCCTGAACACCGTGCCCGACGTCTTCCGCGGCGGTGCCGACGACGGACTTCTCGCCGCGCTCGCCCTCGCCCTCGCGCACTGGCGCGCGACGCACGGCGTGTCCGCATCCCCGACGCTGGTACGCAGGGAGAGCCACGGCCGCGAAGAGCACGTGGCGCCCGGCGCGGACCTGGCGGGCACGGTCGGCTGGTTCACCTCCACGTTCCCGGTCCGCCTGGACCTGGCGGGCATCGACGTGGCCGACGCGCTAGCGGGCGGCCCCGCCGCGGGCCGCGCGATCAAGGCCGTCAAGGAGCAGCTGCGGGCGGTGCCGGACAACGGCATCGGCTACGGCCTGCTGCGCCACCTCAACCCCGACACCGCCGCCGTGCTGAGCACGGCCCGGGAACCGCAGATCGGGTTCAACTACCTCGGCCGGACCTCCGGGACGGACATCCCCGAGGAACTGCGCGGCCAGGGGTGGACACCCGACACCACGGGCCGGGACCTGATCGCGGCACCGGACGCCGACATGCCGGTCCTCTCGGCCCTGGAGATCAACGCGGTGGCCACCGCCACCCCCGGCGGCGACGAGCTGACCGCCTGGTTCGGCTTTCCCACCGGCGTGCTCTCCCGCGAGGAGGTGACCGAACTGGCCGGGCTGTGGGTCAAGGCGCTGACCGCCCTTGCCGCGCACGCCGCGACCCCCGAGGCCGGCGGTCTGACCCCCAGCGACGCGCCCCTGGTCGCGGTGGGCCAAGAGGAGATCGACGCCTGGGAGGAGCGGTTCGGCAAGCTGGCCGGGATCTGGCCGACGACACCGGTGCAGTCCGGGATGCTGTTCCACACCAAGCTCGCCCAGACGCCGTTCGACCCGTACCACATGCAGTTGGTGTTCCATCTCTCCGGGACGGCCGACCCCGAGCGGATGCGCCGGGCCGGCCAGGCGCTGCTCGTGCGCCACCCCAACCTCCGTGCCGCGTTCGCCGACCGGGCCGACGGCGACGACGTACAGGTGGTGACGGCCGAAGGTCTCACCCTGCCCTGGCGGCACATCGACCTGACCACGGTCGGCGAGGCGGAGCGGACCGAGACGTTCGAGCGGTTCCTCACCGAGGACCAGAACGCCCACTTCGACCTGGGCGCCCCGCCGCTGATGCGCCTCGCACTTGTGGACACCGAGCCCGGCCGGGCCGAACTCGTGATGACTCTCCATCACGTGCTGCTCGACGGCTGGTCCATCCCCCTGCTGATGCGCGACCTGCTGCTTCTCTACGCCTCCCACGGAGACCAGGCCGCTCTGCCCGGCACGCGCGGCTACGGCGACTTCCTGGCCTGGCGTGCAGGACAGGACGCGGCGGAGTCCGCACGCGTGTGGGCCGCCGAGCTCGAAGGGGTCGAGGAACCGACCCTGCTCGCTCCCGCCACCGAGCGCGCGGACGAGGAGGGCGTCGACCAGGTCGACATCCCGCTCCCGGTCGACGAGGCCGACCAACTGGTGCGGCGCGCCGCCGAGTTGGGCGTCACCGTCAACACCCTGGTCCAGGGTGCCTGGGGGATGCTGCTCAGCCAGCTCACCGGGCGCAGGGACGTCGTGTTCGGCGCCACCGTGTCCGGGCGGCCGCCCACGATGACGGACGTCGATTCGATGGTCGGCCTTTTCATCAACACCCTTCCCGTACGCGTCGAGCACGCGCCCGGCGACACCCTGGGCGAAGTCCTCGGCCGGCTGCAGGACCGGCAGGCCACCCTGCTCGAGCACCACTACTTCGGACTCACGGAGATCCAGCAGACCGTCGGTCTGCAGGCCCTCTTCGACACGCTGGTCGTCTTCGAGTCCTACCCGATCGACCGGGAAGGCCTCGACGCCGCCGCCGACGCCGCGGACGGCATCGCCTTCACCGGCCTGCGTCCCTCCACGGCCACCAACTACCCGCTGGCCCTGATGGCGGCGGTCGACCCGCACCTCCAGCTCACCTTCCAGTACGCGCCCGGCATCTTCGACCGGAACACCGTGGAGGTGTTCGCGGCCCGCTTCCTGCGCGTCCTGCGGCAGTTGGCGGCCGCCCCCGAGCTGCCGGCCGCCCGCGTCGACATCCTGGAGCCGGCCGAGCACGACCTCCTGCTCACCCAGTTCAACGACACGGCCGCCCCCACACCGGAGATCACCGTCAACGGCCTCGTCGAGGCGCAGGTGGCGCGGACCCCGGACGAGGTCGCCGTGATCGCCGACGGCACGTCCCTGACGTACCGCGAGGTGAACGCGCGGGCCGACCGTCTGGCGCGCGACCTCGCCGGACGTGGCGTGGGCCGCGAGTCGGTGGTGGCGCTCTCGCTGCCGCGCTCCGCGGACCTGGTGGTCGCGCTGCTCGCGGTCCTCAAGGCGGGCGGCGCCTATCTGCCGGTCGACCCCAAGTACCCCAGCCACCGCCTGGAGGCCATCTTCGGGGAGGCAAGGCCGCACCTGGTCCTGACGGACTCCGAGACGGTCGAGGTGCTGCCGCGGCACGACGCCCCGGATCTCTTCCTCGACACGCTCGACCTGTCCGGGGGCGACGAGCCGGGACTCGAACTCCCGGTGCATCACGAACAGTTGGCGTACGTGATGTACACCTCCGGGTCCACGGGCAAGCCCAAGGGCGTCGCCATCACCCACGCGAACGTCGTCAACGGCCTGCTGCGGCTCGCCTCCCGGGTGGGCATGGAACCGGGCAAGCGGCTCCTGGCCGGCACATCGGTCAACTTCGACGTGTCGGTGTTCGAGATCTTCACCGCCCTCTCCACCGGCGGCATCGTCGAACTCGTCCGTGACGTGCTGGTCCTCGGCGAGCGGGAGAGCTGGAGCGGCAGCGTCATCTCCACCGTGCCCTCCGCCTTCGCCGAGATCGTCGACGACATCTCCAAGCGCGCCAAGGTCGAGACGGTCGTCTTCGCGGGCGAGGCCCTGCATTCGTCGCTCGTCGACAAGGTGCAGAAGGCCTTCCCCGGCGTACGGGTCGTCAACGCCTACGGGCAGAGCGAGTCCTTCTACGCCACCACCCACACCGTCACCGCCCACACCCGGGACCAGGCGGGCAACGCGCCCGTCGGCACTCCGCTCGGCAACATGCGCACCTATGTGCTCGGCCCCGGCCTCGTCCCCGTGCCGCAGGGCACGATCGGGGAGCTGTACGTCGGCGGAAACCTGGGCCGCGGCTACCAGGGCCGCCCCGAACTGACCGCCGAGCGCTTCGTCGCCGACCCGTTCGGGCCGTCCGGCACGCGGATGTACCGCACCGGCGACCTGGCCCGCTGGAACGCCGACGGCTGCCTGGAGTACGTGGGACGCGGGGACGCGCAGGTCAAGGTGCGCGGCTTCCGGATCGAGCCCGGCGAGGTCGAGGCCGCCATCACCGCGCACCCCGAGGTCGCCCAGGCCGTCGTCATGGCCCGGCAGGGAGCGGGCGCGGGCAAGCACCTCATCGCCTACGTGGTGCCCTCGGGCGAGACCACCTCCGAGGAGGTCCGCAGACACACCGGCGAGCGGTTGCCCGAGTTCATGCTGCCGTCCGCCTTCGTGCTCATCGACCGGCTGCCGCTGATGCCCAACGGCAAGCTGGACCGGGCCGCGCTGCCCGAGCCGGAGTTCCAGGGCGCCCCCTACCGCGCGCCGCGCACCGCCCGCGAGGAGGCGCTGGTCAAGCTGTTCGCCGAGGTGCTCGGCCTGGACCGGGTCGGCATCGACGACAGCTTCTTCGAGCTCGGCGGACATTCCCTGCTCGCCACCCGGCTGATCAGCCGGGTCCGCGCCGAGATGGCGATAGAGATCCCCATCCGCAAGATCTTCGACCTGCCGACGGTGGCCGAGCTGGCGCCCTGGTCGCAGGAACCGGCTGCTCCAAGTCGCCCCCGTTTGCGCAAGATGTTCGTAGAGGAGTGAAGCAATGATTCCGCTGTCATTCGCACAACGCCGTTACTGGTTTCTGCACCAACTGGAGGGTGGGGAGACCTGGAACATGTCGGCGGCGCTGCGGCTGACCGGTCCGCTGGACCAGCCGGCCCTCGCCGCGGCGATCCGCGACGTGATCGAGCGGCACGAGATCCTGCGCACCACGTACGTGACGAACGACGAGGGTGAGCCTCACCAGCAGATCCTGCCGGTGGAGCAGGCGCGGACCGAGCTGCCGGTGGTCGAGGTAGCGCCCGACGGCGTGTCCGCGGCGATAGACGAGGTCGTCGCGCATGGCTTCGACCTGGCGGCCGAGAACCCCTTCCGGGCGACCCTGATCCGTACCTCCGAGCAGGAGCACGTCCTGGTCGTGGTCGTGCACCACATCGCCACGGACGGCAGCTCGAGCGCGCCCCTGGCCAGGGACCTGGCCGCGGCCTACTCCGCCCGCCGGCAGGGCGGTGCGCCCCAGTGGGAGCCGCTGCCCGTGCAGTACAAGGACTTCACGCTCTGGCAGCGCGAGGTGCTCGGCGACGTCGCCGACCGCGACAGCCTCGCGGCGGCCCAGCTCAACTACTGGCGCGAGGAACTGGCGGGCGTGCCGCAGCCGCTGAGCCTGCCGCTCGACCGGCCGCGGTCCGCGGAGGTGACCACGTCCGGCGACAATGTGGGCTTCGTCGTGAAGCCGGAGGTGGGGGCCGGTCTGGAGAAGCTGGCCGCCGAGCGCGGGATGTCCATGGCGATGGTCGTCCAGGCCGCGCTCGCGGTGCTGCTCTCCAAGCTCGGCGGCGGGGACGACGTGCCGGTCGGCAGCCCGATCGCGGGACGGACCGACGAGGCCCTCAACGACCTCATCGGCTGCTTCGTCAACAACCTGGTGCTGCGCGTCGACCTCTCCGGCGACCCGTCGTTCGCCGATGTGCTCACCCAGGTCCGCAACAAGGCGCTTGCGTCCTACGAGCACCAGGAGGTGCCGTTCGACGTACTGGTCGAGGAGCTCAACCCCGACCGTTCCGCGGCCTACCGTCCGCTGTTCCAGGTGATGTGCGGCTGGCAGAACTTCGAGAAGCCGGTCCTCGAATTCCCCGGCCTCGAGGTCGAGTTCCAGCAGGCCCTCACGACCAAGACGATGGTCGACCTGTTCTTCAGCATGACCATGGACGACTCCGGTTCGCTGTACGGAGACATCCAGTACGGCACCCAGCTCTTCGACCGGGACACGGTCGAGGCCATGGCCGACCGCTTCGCACGCGTCCTGGAGCAGCTCGCCGCCGACCCGTCCTTGTGCGTCGGGGACGTCGACGTGCTCAGCGCCGAGGAGCGCGAGCGGCTCCTGGCGGAGGTGAACGACACCGCCGAGGAAACCCTCCAACAGGGCCTCGTGGAGGCGGTGCGCAAGCAGGTGCAGGCCACGCCGGACGCGCTCGCCATCGTCAGCGACGAGGAGTCGCTCACCTACCGGGAGCTCGACGCACGCTCCAACCGGCTGGCGCACTGGCTGGTCGACAACGGCGTACGGGCCGAGTCCCTCGTCGCCGTCTGCCTGCCGCGGACCGTGAACCTGCTGGTGGCGCTCCTCGCGGTGCTGAAGTCCGGCGGGGCGTATGTGCCCGTCGACCCGTCCCACCCGCAGTCCCGCATCGACTACGTCCTCAAGCAGGCCAGGCCGACGCTGGTCCTGGACGCCGAGACGCTGGCCGGCGCGGTCACCTCCGCGTACCCGGACACGGCGCCGGAGGTGACCGTCCGTCCGGACAACACCCAGTATGTGATCTACACGTCGGGCTCCACGGGCATCCCCAAGGGCGTGACGATCCCGCGCGGCGCGGTGGCCAACTTCCTGGCCGCCACCCAGCGGCGCTTCCCGCTGGCGCCCGCGGACCGGATGCTGTTCAGCACGACGGTGTCCTTCGACATGGCCAACACCGAGCTGTACCTGCCGTTCATCTCCGGGGCGACCATGGTCATGGCGACCAAGGACACCGTCACCGACCCGTCCGCCGCGGTCGAGTTCATCCACCGCCACGAGATCACCGCGGTGCAGGCCACGCCCGCCTTCTGGCAGATGCTCCTCACGCACGAGCCGGAAGCCGCCAGGGGGCTGCGCATCATGACCGGCGCCGAGCCCGTGCCGGCCCGCCTCGCCGAGACGCTGGCCGAGCAGGCCGCCGAGGTGGGCAACTGGTACGGCCCGACCGAGACGACGACATGGTCGACCATGGCACCCGTCAAGGCCGGCGGCGGCGTGGCGATCGGGACGCCGGTCGGCAACACGCAGGTGTACGTCCTCGACGCACGGCTGCGGCCGGTCCCGCGCGGCGTGGAGGGCGAGCTGTACATCGGCGGTGCCGGGATGGCCCGCGGCTACCAGGGCCAGTTGGACCTGACCGCCGAGCGGTTCGTGGCCAGCCCGTTCGGGCCCGCGGGAGCGCGGATGTACCGCACCGGCGACCTGGTGCGGTGGAACAGGAACGGCCTGCTGGAGTACGTCGCGCGCACCGACTTCCAGGTCAAGATCCGCGGGTTCCGCATCGAGCTCGGCGAGATCGAGCACGTCCTCGCCGGACACCCGGGCGTGGCCCAGGCGACGGTCCTCGTCCGCGAGAACAAGGACGGCGACAAGCGCATCGTGGGCTATGTGGTGCCCGCGCCCGACGCCGGACCGGAGACCGCGTCGCTGCTCGACGAGCTGACCGAGCACCTGCGCGGGCGCCTCCCGGAGTACATGGTCCCCTCCGAGCTGATCCCGCTCACGGAGATCCCGCTGACCCCGAACGGCAAGCTCGACCGGGCGGCACTGCCGTCCGAGGACACGAACATCGTGGTCGGCCAGGCGCCGCGCGACTCCCACGAAGAGAAGCTGTGTGCCCTCTTCAGCGAGCTGCTCGGCCGGGAGAACGTCGGCATCCACGACGACTTCTTCGCGCTCGGCGGGCACTCGCTCCTCGCCACCCGGCTCAGCGTCCGTATCCGCAAAGAGCTCGAGATCAACCTGCCGCTGCGTACGATCATCAAGTTCCCCACGGTGGCCGAGCTGGCCTCGCTGATGAAGATCGGCGCCATCCCCGTGGACAGCCCCGACCCGCTCGGCGTCGTCCTTCCGCTGAACAACGACCCCGGCACCGGCAAGGAGCCCGTGTGGTTCTTCCACGGCGGCGGCGGCCTCGGCTGGGCGTACTTCAGCTTCGTGCCGTTCGTGCAGGACCGTAAGGCCTACGCCCTGCAGTCCCGCGGCTCCGACGGCTCGGACAACCTGGTGGCCTCCGTCGAGGAGATGGTCGACGACTACATCGAGGAGATGCTGAAGATCCAGCCAGAGGGGCCCTTCTACCTCATCGGCTGGTCCTACGGCGGCACCGTCGTGCAGGCCGTCGCGGAGGGGCTCGACCGGCGCGGGCACGAGATCAAGCTCGTGGCCATCCTGGACTCCCAGCCGGGCGGCATGGGCTGGACCGAGCTGCATGCCAACAAGTCCCTCGCGGACTACCGCGAGGAGCTCGAGGTCTTCTTCGGCCAGTACATCGGCACCGACAACCAGCAGGACTTCATCGACGACATGGCGAAGGTCCTGGCCAACAACTCGAACCTCATGATGAATTTCGAGTCGCCCGTCTACCGCGGCGACGTGGTGTTCTTCAGCGCGACACTCAAGGACGAGCTGTACGACCACCTGTGGCGGCCCTACGTCCTCGGTGAGATCGAGGTGCACGACGTGCGCGCCACGCACCACGAGATGAACATGCCCGGACCCGTGGCCGAGGCCTTCGAGGTCATCAACCGCAAGCTGGCGGAATGACCGGGCGTCGGTCTGCCGCAGCCGGTTCAACGAGCCATCGACTGGATGATTGGGGTTGGTCGGGATGACAGAGCCCGCGGAGAGCGGGGAACGGCCCACGCTGCTGTGCGTGCCGTTCGCGGGAGCAGGACCATCGTTCTTCCACCCGTGGCGGGACCTGGCCGCGGGCCGGTGGCGGGTGACCTCCGTCGAACTGCCGGGCAGGGAGCGGCGGATCCTGGAGGAGCCGTACCGCAATGTGGTCGAGGCGGCCAAGGGCTCGATCGACGACATCGTCGCGGACCTCGGCGAGGGCGCGCGGACCGTGCTGTTCGGGCACAGCCTGGGCGCGGTGCTCGCGTACGAGCTGGTGCATCTGCTGAGCGCGCGCGGCGTGCACGTCGAGCGTCTTGTCGTCAGCGGTTCGCCGGGTCCCTGGACCCAGCGCGAGCGGCGGGCGACGGGACTCCCGGACGAGGAGTTCCTTGCCCGGGTCGAGGAGTTCGCCGGGTTCAGGCACGAGGCCCTCGACCACCCGGAGATGCGTGAACTGATCCTGCCCACGCTGCAGGCGGACTGCGAGATGCACGAGAACTACGTGCCGAGCACCGACGTACCGGTGTCGGTGCCGATCACCTCGCTGCGCGGTGACTGCGACGGCCTCGTCACCGCGGAAGAGGGCCGGCAGTGGCAGGCCGCGACCACGGCTGGATTCAGCTATGCGGAGTTCCCCGGCGATCACATGTACCTGGTCGATCTCGGCCGCGAGGTGCTCGACGTGATCGAGGAGGAGTCCGCCCGCGATCGTGGCCCGGTGGGGGAGGAGGTGTGAGCACGCCGGCGATCACGGTTTCCGGGCTGCGCAAGGCGTACAGGAGCAAGGCCGTGCTCGACGGCATCGACTTCGATGTCGCCGCGGGTTCGGTCTTCTCCCTGCTCGGCCCGGAGGGGGCGGGCAAGGCGACCACCGTCAAGGTCCTGACGACGCAGACGAGGGCCGACGCCGGCACCGTGTGCGTCGCCGGGCACGACGTGGCGACCGCGACCCGGCGCGTCCGCGCCGCCATCGGCGTGAGTGGCCCTCTCGCCGCGGTGGACGAGCTGCTCTCGGGCCGCGAGAACCTGCGCCGGACGGCGGAGCTGAAGCGGGTGCGCTCCGGCGACCAGGTGGTGACGCGGCTCCTGGAACGGTTCGACCTGGCGGAGAGCGCGGACAAGCTCGCGGCAACGTACGCCGGCGGTATGCGCCGGAAGCTGGACCTGGCGATGATGCTGGTCGCCGGCCCGCGGGTCGTCTTCCTGGAGGAGCCGACCGCGGGCCTCGACCCGCGCGCCGGGCTCGCCGTGCGGGGGATCATCCGTGAGCTGGCGGCCGGTGGCACCACTGTCTTCCTGACCACCAGGCACCTGGAGGAAGCCGAACAGCTCGCCGACCAGATCGCCGTGCTTAACCGTGGCCGCATCGCGGCGCGGGGCACGCCGGGGGAGCTCAGGCGCCGGATCCCCGGCACCCACGTCCGGTTTCGCTTCGCCGACCTCCTCGAACTCGACGCCGCGGCACGGGTCCTTGACGGGTCCGTACGGCAGGACGCGGAGCTGACCCTGCGGGTGCCGAGCGACGGCGGGTCGACGTCGCTGCTGGCCCTGCTGGGCCGTCTCGACGCGCACACGATCGACGCCAGGGAGTTCTCCGTGCACACCCCCGACCTCGACGAGGCCTTCCGCGCGCTGACCGAACGGGAAGCCGGCGGGCAGCCCGCCCGGCTCCCCGCGCTCACGAAGCGAGCGTGACCTCGACCGGCTCGAAGCGACCGGTGAGTTCTGCCCCAGCCGTCCCGGCGACCGCATGTCGCCGGGACGGCTTCTGCGCGTGGGTGCGCGCGAAGACGACCAGGCGCAGGACGGCGAAGCGGGCGACTCCGGCGAGGGCGGACGCGGAGAGGTAGACGACCTGCTCCAGGACCGCGCCGGGCGCGGCCACCAGCTGCTGGAGGAGGAACATCGCCAGGCAGGTCACCGTGTACGCGGCCGCCGCTGATCCGGCGGACTGGGCGTGCTGGCGCCGGGTGGCGCGCCCGCCGGCCCCGAAGGTGAAGCGTGCGTGCAGCTCGGTCGCCAGCAGCGTGGAGATCACGGTGATCGCTGCGTTGGCGAGGCTCCAGGGGATCCAGGACGCGAGGCCCGCCACGGCGAAGCTGGAGGCGACCCCCACCCCGCCGCCGCACAGCGTGAAACGGGCGAACGCGGTGAAGGCGCCGGGCGCCGCCTGCTGCTGACTCCGCGCTGTCTCCATCGCTCCCACCCCTTTATGGCTGACCCGCGTCCGACTCGTATCCACTGGCCGTTTCGGCAGTGGTGTCATCATGGCACATCTATGGCGCCATGGCGAGCCATTAGTGGCACTGTGTGCGTCGCCGGTGGCGATATGGCCTCAAAGAGGCTGTCGATACACAGCTCACCGACTCCGAGCGGCAGTTGATCGGCGCCACAGCGCGGCGCGGCATGCCTGGCTCAATTCCTACGCGTCCTCACTTGTGGGTTCCTTGACCGCGACCAGTCCTGCGGCTCCATCGCGGCACACCCTTGACGCCACAGTGGCTCGCTCTGGCGCTTGATGTGTGCCATGGTGGAACGCCGGTCGACTGCGCGAAGCGACTGCGGATCATCCCCCACGAGAGGACACCGATGAGCCGAACCGTTCCTGTACCGCACGGCCTCCCCGTGGAACGCGACGCGGGCCCCTTCGACCCGCCGCGCCGCATCACCGAGCTGCGCCAGTCACGCCCCGTCAGCCCCATGATCTTCCCCGACGGGCATGAGGGCTGGCTGGTCACCGGCTATGACGAGGTCCGCAGGCTCATGGCGGACACCCGCTTCAGCTCCCGGCAGGACATCGGCCCGCTCCACATGCCGTACGAGATGCCCGGCATGCCCGCCGTCACCGAACCGTCCCCGCAGGAGCCGGGCCTGTTCATCGGCATGGACCCGCCGGACCACACCCGGCTGCGCCGCATGCTCACCGGCGCCTTCACCGTCAAGCGCATGAAGATGCTCGAAGAGCACATCAACGACATCGCCGAGCGGCAGCTGGACGAGATGGCGCGCCTGACCCCGCCGGTCGACCTCATGAAGGAATTCGCGCTGCCGGTGCCCTCACTGGTGATCTGCGAACTGCTCGGTGTCCCCTACGAGGACCGGAAGACCTTCCAGGCCAACTCTGCCAAGTTCCTGGAGAAGGACATCACGCTCGACGAGAAGATCGCCGCGTACACCGGCCTGACCACGTACCTCTCCGAACTCGTCACGCGCAAGCGCGCCGCCCCCGACGAAGACATCCTCTCCGACCTGGCCCGCCACGACGACCTCACCATCGAGGAGCTGACCGGCATCGGGTTCCTGCTCCTGATCGCGGGCCACGAGACCACCGCCAACATGCTGGGCCTCGGCACCTTCGCGCTCCTGGAGCACCCCGGGCAGCTGGCCGAACTGCGCGCGGACCCCGCGCTGTTGAACGACGCGGTCGAGGAACTCCTGCGCCATCTCTCCGTCGTCGACGTCCTCTTCCGCTACGCCACGGAGGACATCGAGCTCGGCGGCGAGACCATCGGCAAGGGATCGACCGTGATCGTCTCCATGCTGGCTGCCAACCGGGATCCCCGGCGCTTCGACGACCCCGGCACCCTGGACGTCCACCGCTCGGCCCGCGGCCAACTGGCCTTCGGCCACGGCGTCCACCAGTGCCTCGGCCAGCAACTGGCCCGCATCGAGATGCGCGCCGGTTTCGCCCGCCTGCTGCGCCGTTTCCCCACCCTGGAACTGGCGATCCCCGCCGCCGAAGTGAAGCTCAAGACGAACATGAACATCTACGGTGTCCACGAACTGCCGGTCACCTGGACGGAATCGGCCCCGTAGGAACCGTAGGAACCGCAGGAACATGACAGGGGCGGCGCACCGGCAGAATGCCGGGTGCGCCGCCCCTGTCATGTTCGACTACTTCGCGTCGCGGTTGTAGAGCGCCTTCGATCAGCGGTAGCCGAGGATGGTCAGGCCCACGCACCAGGCCAGGGCGATGTCGGAGTCGTGCATGGCGAGGGACCTCGATGCCCGCTGTGTCCAACTGGTCAAGAATGGCGCGCAGTTCGCGCTGGGCGCTCAGACCTTGGTCCGGCGGATGTCGATGTTGCCGTGCTTGGTGCGGGCACGGATCTTGACGGAGTCCTCGCTCTCCTCGGGGCTCTCGGACGCGGTGAGGGAGTTGCGTACCTGGCCGGAGCTGGAGCTGACGTCGAGCCAGGCGGCGGTGCCCTCGCTGACGCCGATCTCGATGGCGCCGAAGGAGGTCTCCAACTGGACGGCGCCGCGGGTGACCTCGCCGACGCGCAGGGTGCCGTGGGCGGTGACGGCGGTGACCGAGTCCGCGGCGCGGGCGATGTCGATGTCACCGTTGGCGCCCCGCACCCGCAGCTCGCCGGTGACGGCGCCGATGGTGGTGGTGCCGTGCGAGTTCTTCATGACGGCGGTGCCGTCGACGAAGCCGATGCGCAGGCTGCCGGAGCTGGTGGAGACCTCCGCGGAGCCCTCGACACGCTCCACGGTGATCGAGCCGTGGGAGGCGGTCAGGTGCAGCGGGCCGGTGGTGTCGAGGCGGACGTCGCCGGAGGAGGTCTTGACGCGGGTCTGGCCGAGCCGGCCTTCGCCGAGCACCTGGGTCCAGGCTCCGGTCACGTCGACGCGCGAGCCGGTGGGCAGTTCGACCGTCACGTCGACGGTGCCGGTGCGGCCGAACAGGCCGGGCTTGGGCGTCTTGATGTGCAGTACGCCGTTGCCGTAGGAGACCTCGGTCTGGTCGGCGGCCCGTACGTCCTGGTCCTTCTTCGGCTCGCGGGGCCGTACCTCGACGACGGTGTCGGTCCGGTCGCCCGCGGTGAACTGGATGGACCCGGCATCCACACGCGCCGTGACCGAGATTGCTTCAGAAGTGTCGAAAGTAGGCATGACTGTTCCGTCCTCTGGCTCTTCGGGGCGCCCCCGCTGGAGGGACGTGATGGGTGGAGTGGTCTACCGCGGTAAACCGGAGGCGGGGGCGTGGTCAGCGCACCCAGCCCGTGAAGCTCTGGCCGAGGGCCTGGGTCTTCTCCGCCGCACGCGGCCGGGAGCCGCCGTCGACCGCCGCCGACACGGCGCGCACGAGCCAGGCGTTGACCGACAGGCCCTCGCGGTTCGCGGCCTCCTCGGCGCGGGCCTTGAGGTGGGCCGGCAGGCGCAGGTTCACGCGGGCGGTGCCGCCCTCGTCGCTGTCTGCGGGGGCCGGGGGCTTGAAGGTGTCGACGGGCGTGGCCTGATCGGCGGCATCAGCGCTGTCGGTGGGCGGCAGCGTCACCACGAAGTCGGGGTCGAGGCCGCGCAGCCGTACGTCGACCGAGCCCGGCGCGAGCTCGCTGGTGATCTCGCCCATCGCCGCGGAGAGCACGCTGAGCAGCGTCAGGCGGGTCGCCGACTCCAGGGGAGCGGTGAGCCTTTCGGCCAGCTCGCGGGCGTCTTCCCCGCCGGCTTCGGCGGCCACCGCGAGTTCGCGGCGGAGGGTGTCGACATACGGGGTGAGGTCCATGACGTCATCATGGCACCACCATGGCGCCACGCGCAAGCCCGGATGGTGTCGCGTAGGGGGCAAAGGTGGCGACACCCCTCTGACCTGCGGAGACGCGGAACTGCGAGCCGGTCTGAGGTGGCGCCATACGGGTTCACGCGGTCCCGGAGACGCAGAATGGCGCCAAGTGGTGCCAGATGGCATCACTTGGCGCCATGTGGCGCCGGCCCTCGGGGTCCGGACCTGAACGGCCGGCCCCTTCGGCCCCGGGCCGCCCCTACCGGGCCGGACCGAACCAGGTGGTGAGGGCGGAGCGGAGTGCGGAGGTGTCCGGGGTGTCGTCGGCCTCGGCCGCCCAGGCGACATGGCCGTCCGGGCGGATCAGGAGCGCGGCGGGAGCGGGGATCTCGCCGATGGCGGGCACGGGCCAGAAGTCGTCCTCGCTCCGCGCCTCGACGAAGTCGACGCGATCCGCCCAGCCCTGTGCGACCGCCGCCACCCCGGCGCTGCCGCTCAGGTCGAGCAGGACGGGGCGTCCCGCGTGCAGCAGCTCGTAGACATGGGTGTCGCCGCCGGCGGCCTTGAGGTCGGCGTCGGGGACCCTGCGGCCCGCGAGCCGGTGGCCGCCGTCGACCGGGTAGCGGATGTCGAGGGCGGTGAGCATGCCGCGCAGATGCCGGTTGACGTCGTCGAACACGATGAGCGAGCCGAACACCTCGCGCAGCGCGTCCGTCTGGGCGCCGGGGCGGGCCAGGGCCGACTGCGCCCTGGTGTTGTTCAGGACGCGCTCCGCGACCGCGTGGCGCTCGGTGTGATAGCTGTCCAGGAGACCCTCGGGTGCCTGGCCGCGCACCACCGAGGCGAGCTTCCAGCCGAGGTTGACCGCGTCCTGGACACCCATGTTCAGGCCCTGTCCGCCGGCCGGGAAGTGGATGTGCGCCGCGTCGCCCGCGAGCAGCACCCGCCCGTCGCGGTACCGGGCGGCCTGCCGTGCGGCGTCGTTGAAACGGGAGACCCACCGCGGGCTGTGCATGCCGAAGTCCGTGCCCGCGAGCTTGACCAGCGTCTCGCGCAGCTGCTCGAAGGTCGGGGCCTCGTCCCGGTCCGCCACCAGGTCGTAGTCGGACGCGATCACCCGGAACCAGCCGGGCTCGAAGGCGATCGCCGACCAGTCGCCGCCCTCGCAGCGCCGCACCCACACGTAGTCCTCGGGCAGATCGGGGAGTTCGACGTCGCCGATCAGCGCGGTCATCGTCGCCGGGGTGCCGGGGAAGTCGATGCCCGCCAGCTTGCGCACCGTGCTGCGCCCGCCGTCGCAGCCCACCAGATAGCGGGCGCGCAGCGTCGCGGATTCCGCGTCGCCGGTGCGCAGTCCGACCGTCACGCCGTCCGCGTCCTGGTCGATCCCGCTCACCTCCGCGGACCTGCGCACGCGCACCCCGAGCTCGCCGGCCCACTCCTCGAGGAGCTGCTCGATGGCGGACTGCAGGATCATCAGAGGGTAGGGGTGCCTCGACTCGGACTCGTCGAAGTCCAGGTAGAGGCCGGAGAAGTGGCCCACCGGCTGGAGTTCGCCGACCGCGAGGAAGCGGTCCAGAATGCCGCGCTGGTCAAGGACCTCCAGGGTGCGGGAGTGGATCCCGCCGGCCCGCGACTCGCCGGTGCGCTCCGGGAGCCGCTCGACCACGATCACGTCGGCGCCCGCCAGCCGCAGCTCGCAGGCGAGCATCAGGCCCGTCGGCCCGGCGCCCGCAATCACCACGTCCGCGTCCATGCCGGTGTGTGCCACGTTGTTCCCCCTCATTCCACTGCGCCTATAGCGTCGTTGAACCACCTTTACATTCACTCAACGTGAATGAGCCGGTCAATAAATGCCGCTGCCGGTACGGGACAAGCCGCTGCCGCCTTGCCCTGTCCCGCCGGCGGGACGGTTCGCCGCGCGGCGGACGGCCGGGCGGGGCGGCAGCATGCGGGGTGGCCGGGCCGCTCTCAACCCCACCGGCCGGTCTGCGGCCGGGGGCGCCGACCCGGTGTGGTCGGGCGGGAATTCACGCGACACTCCATTCGGCCATTCAAAGAATTTGTCTCGCCGGCGGGACAGCTCAAAGCGCTGCCCCCAACGGCCGTAATGGCGGTGCGGTCCAGAGACCGGACCGAAAAGGACGCGAGCGGGCTCTCCCGGTCGGCGGAGGAAGGAAAGACTGGCAATGAATTCGTCGCCGCAGGTTGTCCACCAGCTGGGTGGACTTGACGAGACGTCAGAGGGACAGGACGCGGCTCAGGGCACCCCGGTGCCGCTGGGGCAGCGGATCGCGGAGCTGTGGGCGGAGTACCTCGACGCGAGCGAGGTCGGGGTGGACGACGACTTCTTCGCGCTCGGCGGCAACTCGCTGACCGGCATCAAGATCATCGACCGGGTTGCGCAGGACTACGGGGTCCAGCTGTCCGTGCGCGACTTCTACCTGGCGCAGACGCCGGGCCGGGTCGCCGAGCTGATCGAGCAGGGGAGGGCAGCGGCGTGAGGTTGACGCCTGGTGCCGGGCGCGACATCGACCTCGACGGCGTCGACCTGTTCGACCTGGACCTCTACTCGTCGGGCGACCCGCATCCCATCTGGGACGTGATGCGGGAGAAGGCGCCCCTGCACCATCAGGTGCTGCCCGACGGCCGTGAGTTCTGGTCGGTCACCCGCTACGAGGACGTCTGCCGCGTGCTGGGCGACCACCGCGAGTTCACCTCGGAGCGCGGCACCGTCCCCACCCACCTCGGGACGGACGACGTCGCCGCCGGTGTGCTCCTGACGTCCACCGACCCGCCCCGGCACACCGAGGTCCGCAGGCCGCTCGGCTCCAAGCTCACCGCGCGGGCCGTGAAGTCCTGGGAGGACAGCATCCGCGGGACGGTCTCGCGCTTCCTCCAGCCGGCGCTCGACGGAGAAACGTTTGACCTCGCCGAGAAGGCGCTGCTGCTCCCCGCGATGGTCACCGGACCCCTGCTCGGCATCCCGGCCAAGGACTGGGAAGAGCTCGTCCAGCTGACCGCGATGGTGACGGCCCCCTCGGACCCGCACTTCCTCCAGGGCAGCGAAGCCGCGACCCTCGCCATCTCGCACCACGAGCTGGTCACCTACGTGAAGGACTGGGTCAAGGAGCGGCGCGCCTCCGGAGACGAGGACGACAGCCTCCTCCAGCACCTCATGAGCGTCCGCCCCGGCGGCGAGGCACTGAGCGACGAGGAGATCGCCCTCGACGGCTACAGCATCCTCCTCGGCGCCAACGTCACCACGCCGCACACCGTCTCGGGCACCGTGCACGCCCTCATCGAGCGGCCCGAGCAGTTCGCCAAGGCCCAGGCCGACCCGACGCTGATCCCCAACCTCGTCGAGGAAGGTCTGCGCTGGACCTCGGCCGCCTGCAACTTCATGCGGTACGCCGTCGACGACGTCGAGATCGCCGGGGGCACGATCCCGGCCCGCGGCGCGGTCGTCGCCTGGATCGGCTCGGCCAACCGCGACTCCGCCCAGTTCACCGACCCGCACGAGTTCGACATCACGCGGAGTAACGCCAAGCGCCAGGTCGCCTTCGGGTACGGGCCGCACTTCTGCATCGGGGCGCCGCTGACCCGCCTCACCCTGCGGATCTTCTTCGAGGAGCTGCTCCAGCGGTTCGGCTCCATCGACCTCGCCGGCGAACCGGAGCACCTGCGCTCGTACTTCATCGCCGGGATGACCCACCTTCCCATCGTCGCCGAGAAACGACTGACGCCATGACCTCCGGCTCCGCCACCATCACCTCGCCGTGGTTCGTCCGGCCGCCGTCCGAGCAACCCGCCCGGATGTTCTGCTTCCCCTTCTCCGGTTCCGGGGCCTCGGCCTTCAGCGCCTGGCCGAACGCCATCGACGACGTCGAGGTCAGCCCGGTGCAGTTCCCCGGCCGCGAGAACCGCCTGGGCCACCCGCACTACGGCACCTACGAGAACCTCGCCGCCGAGCTGGTCGGCCCCCTGGAGCCGCTGCTCGACCGCCCCTTCACGTTCTTCGGGCACTGCGCGGGAGCACTGCCCGCGTACGAGACCGTGCTCCGGCTCGCCGAACTGGGCCTGCCGACACCGGACCGCCTCTTCGTGTCGGGCCAGCCGGCCCCGCACGACGCCTCGCGCGACCGGATGCTCACCATGAGCGAGCCCGAACTACGCGCCGAACTGGAGTCGTTCATCCGCGGCCGTGGGATCGAGCCGCGGCCCGACATGATCGACGTCGGCATGATGGTGTTGCTCCGCGACCACGCCGCCGCCGGTCAGTACCGGCGGACCGAGCCGGTCGCGGTGCCCTGCCCCGTCGTCGTACTGCACTGGCGGGACGACCCCGACGTGAGCCTCGACGAGCTCGAGGGATGGCGGCAGTACTCGGACTCGGTCGAGATCCGGGTCGTCGACGGCGGCCACTACGACTTCATGAACGCGCCCGACGAGCTCCTGAAGCTGCTGACCAGTTGGCGATGAACGCGGCACGGACCGTACGAGCCGTGTGCCGAGGAACCCGGAAGGAATTCGAATGAGTGGTGCAGCCACCGATATCGCCGTGGTCGGGATGTCGTGCCGCTTCCCCGGTGTGCAGAACGTGGGTGAGTTCTGGCGCCTGCTGCTCGACGGGCAGTCGACCGTCGGGAAGTTCCCCCAACGCCGGGCGGACGACACGAACCACCTGTCCCACCCGGACGCCGACCTCCTGAACACGGGCTCGTTCCTCGACTCCATCGACGGCTTCGACGCCGACTTCTTCAAGACGGGCGCGGCGGAAGCAGCCGCCATGGACCCCGTACAGCGCCTGGGCCTCGAACTCGCCTGGGAGGCCGTCGAAGACGCCCGGCTCCCCGCGTGCGCGCTCGCGGGCCGCGACATCGACGTCGTCGTCGGCGCCGCGCCCTCCGGCTACGAACTGCTGCGCAAGCTGGCCGGCAGCGACCAGGACGACCACTACGCCGCACTCGGCTCCAGCGGAGCGCTCATCGCGAACCGCATATCGAGCCTGTTCGACGTGCGCGGCATGAGCTTCAGCGCGGACTCGGGCCAGTCGTCCTCACTCGTGTCCCTCGCGCTGACGTGCGATCGCATCCGCAGCGGCGCCGTCGACATGGCCATCGCGGGCGGCGTACACCTGATCGCCGACCCCGAAGCGGGACACAGCCTGGCGAACCTCGGCGCGCTCTCGCCCGACGGCCGCTGCTTCACCTTCGACGAGCGGGCCAGCGGATTCGCCCGCGGAGAGGGCGGCGCGTTCGTCGTCCTGAAGCGACTCGACCTCGCCGTCGCCGACAACGACCACATCTACGCGGTGGTACGCGGCTGGGGCGTCAGCAGCGGCGGAGCGACCTCCCGGATGCCGGACCCGAGCCCCGCAGGGCAGGCGGCGGCCGTGCTGTCCGCCCTCGACCGCGCGGCCGTCCCGTTCGCGGACGTCGACTACGTGGAGGCCCACGGCACCGGCACCCGGCTCGGCGACCCGGCGGAGATATCCGGCCTGCGCCAGGTGATCCGGGAGACCGGCAGCCGCGGCCGCCCCCTGGTGGTCGGCTCGGTCAAGACGAACGTCGGGCACCTGGAGCCGGCGGCGGGAATCGTCGGCTTCGTGAAGGCGGCTCTCTGCGTGGACCGCGCCCACCTGGTGCCGAGCCTCAACTTCCGCTCCCCGAACCCCGCCATCCCCGACTTCGAGGCGGACTTCGAGGTCCTGACCGACGCACGGCCCTGGACGAACGAGTCCGGCAGGCCGCGACGGGCCGGGGTCTCGGCGTTCGGCATGGGCGGCACCACGGCGCACGTGATCCTGGAGCAGGCTCCTGAGCGGCAGGCCCCCGCACCGAAGGCCGCCGCGCAGACCTCCGGCGCGGTGCCGTGGCTCCTGTCCGCGCACTCACAGCCCGCACTGCGGGAACAGGCCGCCCGGCTGCGGGGACTCGTGGCCTCACAAACGTCGCTGTCGGCGGCCGAGGTGGGCCACTCGCTCCTCTCCACGCGCTCGCTGTTCGACCACCGGGCGGTGGTCCTGAGCGGCGACCGCGAAGAGGCCCTCGCCGGTCTCGAACTCCTCGCGGCGGGCGGCGAATCGCCGCGGGCGATCCGCGGCACGGCCACGGGGCCCACGGGCCCGGTCGTCTTCGTCTTCCCCGGCCAGGGCGCCCAGTGGATCGCCATGGGCAAACAGCTCTACGCCGAGTCGGAAGTCTTCGCGCGCGCCATCGACGAGTGCGCGCAGGCCCTTGCGCCGTGGGTGGACTGGTCCTTGGTGGACGTGGTGACCGACGCGGAGTCGGCCGAGTCACTGGAGCGCCTCGACGTGCTCCAGCCGGCGCTGTTCGCGATGATGGTGTCGCTCGCCCGGGTCTGGCGCTCGCTCGGAGTGGTTCCCGACGCCGTGGTGGGGCACTCGCAGGGCGAGATCGCCGCGGCCTGCGTGGCGGGAGCGCTCTCGCTCGAGGACGCGGCACGACTCGTCGCCCTGCGCAGCCAGATCACGATCGGGCTGCTCGAAACGGGCGGGCTCTGCTCCGTGGCCGCGTCCCCCCAGTGGGTGGAGGACCGCCTCGACCGGTGGGCCGGGCGGCTCTCCATCGCCGTGATCAACGGGCCGTCGTCCGTGGTGATCGCCGGTGACGCCGAGGCCCTCGACCAGTTCGCCGCGATGGCGACCGACGAGGGCCTGCGGGCACGGCGCGTCAAGACCGCCTTCGCCTCGCACTCCCCGTACGTCGAACCCGTCCGTGACCGCTTCTTCGAGGTCATCGGAGAGGTGTCGCCCCGCGAATCGGCGGTGGAGTTCCACTCCACGGTCACCGGCGGGGTGCTCGACACCCGCTCGCTCGACACTGCGTACTGGTACTCCAACCTGCGCCACATGGTGCGCTTCGGCGAGGTCGTCGCCAACATGATGCGCGACCGCGGCGGGATGTTCGTTGAGGTCAGCCCGCACCCCGTGCTCGCGGTGGCGATGGAGGAGGCCGCCGACGCCCTGGACACGCCGCCGGTGGTGGCCAGCACCCTGCACAAGAAGGACGGAAGCGCGGGCAAGGTCCTGGCATCCCTCGCCGGACTGCACGTACGCGGTCTGCCGGTGAACTGGAAGGCGGCGTTCGCCGGGGCCGAGCCGCGCCGGATCGACCTGCCGACCTACGCGTTCCAGCGGCAGCGGTACTGGCTGACGGCACCCGACGACACCGGCATCGCGGGCGGCTCGCGGGCGGACGGCTCCGGCACCGAGGCGGACCTGAGCTCGCAGGCGGCGGTCCTGACCCTCGTGTGCGCGGAAGCGGCGGCGCTCCTGAACGCCAACGGCGTGGCCCTGACGGGCGCCGACCTCGCGGCGAGGTCGACCGAGACCTTCAAGGGCCTCGGCTTCGACTCCTCCACGGCCGTGGCCCTCCGCAACCGGCTCAAGTCGGCGGCCGGAGTACGGCTCTCGGCCACCGTCGCGTTCACCTACCCCACTCCGCGCAAGCTCGCCCACCACGTCTTCTCCCTCATCGAGCCGGAGGCGCCCGAAGCGGCACAACCGGCCGAGCGGGCAGCGGAGCGAACGGTGGAGCAAGCGGCCGGTCGGGCGGCGGACCAGACGGCGGACCAGGCAGGTCAGGAAAGCCGGACCGACGACGATTTGTACGAATTGATCGACCGCGGATACGTATAGCCGCACCTGTTCATCTTGGTAACTGTTGGGGGAGGCCCTGGTGGAGGATGTCGACAAGCTCCGGTCCTACTTGCGACGCGCCGTCGGCGATGCGCAGGAGCTCCGCGAGCGGGTGCGCGAGCTGGAGGAATCCGCTCGCGAGCCCATCGCGGTCGTGGGTGTGGGGTGTCGCTTCCCCGGTGGGGTGACGTCTCCCGAAGGACTGTGGGAGGTCGTGTCCGGCGGTGTGGACGCGATCAGCGAGTTCCCGCAGGACCGCGGGTGGGACATCGAGGCGCTGTACGACCCCGACCCCGAAGCGCGCGGCAAGACGTACACACGCTCGGGAGGATTCCTGCACGACCTCGCCGAGTTCGACGCGCCGTTCTTCGGCATCAGCCCGCGCGAGGCCCAGGCCATGGACCCGCAGCAGCGCCTGATGCTGGAGACGTCCTGGGAGGCCCTGGAGCGGGCGGGCATCGACCCGACCGACCTGCGGGGCACGGCGACCGGGGTGTTCACCGGCCTCTACGCCGTCGACTACGGGCCGCGCATGGGCGGCCGGGCGGCGGGCGATGCGGAGGGCTTCGCGCTCACCGGGACGTACGCCAGCGTGGCATCGGGCCGGGTGGCGTACGCGCTCGGCCTCGAGGGCCCCGCGGTATCGGTCGACACCGCCTGCTCCTCATCGCTGGTGACGGTCCACCAGGCCATGCGGTCCCTGCGCTCCGGTGAGAGCACCCTGGCGCTCGCCGGCGGGGTGTCGACGCTGCAGACTCCGGGGCTGCTCGTGGAGTTCGCCCGGCAGCGGGGTCTGTCGGTGGACGGGCGGTGCAAGGCGTTCGCGGAGGCGGCGGACGGCACGGGCTTCGCCGAGGGTGCGGGTGTTCTCGTGCTCGAGCGGCTCTCGGACGCGATACGCAACGGGCGGCGCGTCTGGGCGGTCATCCGCGGGTCGGCGGTCAACCAGGACGGCGCCTCCAACGGCCTCACCGCCCCCAACGAACTGGCCCAGCAGCGCGTGATCCGCGCGGCCCTGGCCGACGCCGGGCTCTCGGCCGCCGGCGTGGACGTGGTCGAGGCGCACGGCACCGGCACGAAGCTGGGCGACCCGATCGAGGTGGAGGCGCTGCTCGCCACCTACGGGCAGGACCGCGCACCTCAACACCCGCTGAGGCTGGGATCGTTGAAGTCGAACATCGGTCATACGCAGGCGGCCGCGGGTGTCGGCGGCATCATCAAGATGATCATGGCGATGCGCCATGAGTACCTGCCGAAGACCTTGCACGTGAACGCGCCTTCACCGCACGTCGACTGGACTTCCGGCGGGATCGAACTGCTGGTGGACGGGCGTGAGTGGACCCGGAATGACGGCCCGCGGCGGGCCGGGGTTTCGTCGTTCGGCATCAGCGGTACGAACGCGCACGTAATCCTGGAGGAGGCGCCCGCCCCCGAGCAGGGTCGGACGGACGACGTGAGCGCTCCGGGCTCCGGTGTTGCCGGAGGCCTTGTGCCGTGGCTGCTGTCCGGCAAGAGCGAGGCCGCCCTCGAACATCAGGCGGGCAGGCTGCGTGAGTTCGTTGCCGCCGGTCCGGATGCCGAAGTCGCTGATGTGGGTGCGTCGTTGGTGTCTGGCCGTGCGGCGCTCGAGCATCGTGCGGTGGTGCTGGGGCGTGGTCG